>NZ_JBIARC010000073.1:0-32359 GCF_042889625.1 Streptomyces sp. NPDC002573
CTACGACAAGCTCGCGGTCCGCTACGAGGCGACCGTCCTCGTCGCAGCCATCAACGAGTGGCTGTGACCAGCACATTCGATACACGCCCTAGTGGTGGCCGAAGCCGCGGGAGTTGTCGATCAGTCGGAGGTCGGTGGGGGTGACCTCCCAGAGGTCGGTGCGGGCGAGGGCGGTGGTGAGGGCCGGGTCGTCGGCGAGGAGGGTAAAGCAGGCGGTGTAGGCGGACCAGGCGGTGGCGCGGGCGTCGGGGTCGGTGAGACGGCGGCAGGTGCCGTGCCTCGACTCATTGGCCTGGGCCGGTATCCCTCTCGGTGGACTGATCGCTGGGGCGGCGGTGGCCTCCGTCGGACCTGCGCCGGTGCTGCTCGCTGGCGGGGCGGCGTACTTCCTCACCACGAACCTGACTGGGCTGCGACCGGAATAGCGCGAGATGGACCGCGCGGGTGGGCGAGACGCCCAGGATCGGCAACCCGAGGAAGCCGTTCAGTCAGTCAGTGCGAATCTCGCGACATGACGAATACGGGAGACAGAGGGGAAGTATCTGGTTGCCTCCTCCCTCCCACCGCTTCTCCAGACGTCGCCCATGCCTCAGGCGCGCCCGGCCGGCTGGTCGGCGGCGTCCGTCGGCGCTCTGGGACTCGGCGCGGCAGATCCGGGCCACGGTGCGGGCGGTGGAGCCGTCGACCTTCGACTTGCCGATGGCGGCGCTCAGCGTCTCCAGGGTGAACCAGGCCACCCGCAGGTCCTTCTCGACCGCGGCCTGGGCGACCCCTTCGGTGAAGTGGCTCCTGCCGGTGCCCGAGGGGCCGGCGACGACGACGTTCTCGGCGCGGCTGATCCATTCCAGGGTGGCCAGGCAGTTCCGGGTGGGTTCGGGATGGTGGAGTACTCGGCCCGCCAGGAGGCCAGGATGTTGCCCGTGGGGAAGTTCGCCGAGTGGCGTCGCAGACGTCGGGTGGCGGCGTCGCTGCCGGTTTGGAGGACCGCGTGCTCCTGGCCGCCGCGTACTGGCGGACGAACCTGACCCTGCGCCAACTGGCCCCGCTGTTCGGGGGGTCCAAGTCGGCTGCCGACCGCATCAACGACCCCTCGGGCCCTCGCTCGCGCTCCAGCAACGCAAGCGGTTCCGCAAGGACGCCGTGCTGATCGTGGACGGAACCCTGGTCCACACCATCGCCCCGGCGGGAAGAGGCAAGGATCACGTGACCTTGGTCGGACTGCTCCCCAGGTCGTAGGGTGCCGGATCCGCCCGGCGGCGGATCCGGCCACCTCTGGCTACTGCAGGTCGATCAGATGGTCCACCGCCATGACCACCGGCTCCCCGTAGCCGAACCGCTCGCCCAGAGCGACGAACCGGTCGTACTGGGTCTGCGTCAGCGGTACCCAGTACTCGGACAGACAGCGCAGCAGCAGCCGGAACGCGAGGTCCGGACTGACCTGGGTGGCGGCCAGGTTCAGCGCGGGCACGACCCCGCCGACGTGTGCCCAGGCGTGCTCGGTCACCGCGACCGACAGCTGCGGGCCGGCCAGCAGGATCTCGTCGAGAACCTCGCCGGTCAGCGCCTCGAACGCCGGCTCGGGCGCCTGGGGCTGGTAGACCGGATCGTCCTTGCGCAGCCGCCGCAGGCACACGTCGGTGATCTGGCGCAGCCACTCCCGGCCGTCGATGCCCAGCCGGTCGATGTCGTACCCCCGGCAGGTCGCCGCCAGCCACAGCGATGTGACCGCCCAGGTGGGAAGCGGCGACTCGAGCAGCCGCAACGAATCCTCCAGCAGCGCCGGCGCGGCCTTGCCGCCGAAGCTGTCGGCCGAGTTCGCGACGATCTCGAGTGCCGTCCCCTCCCGCGACCAGTCCTGGTGGAACCGCCGCGTCAGCTGGGTCAGCCCGAAGTCGGGAGCGGAGCGCCAATCGGTCATTGCCCCTCCTTACACGGGGTAGGCGGTGAAGACGAAGTACCCAAGGGGGTGTTTCCCACTGGCTGTCCTCGGCGCCTTCTTGAGAAGGACGACGTACCCGTTGCCCGCGTCGGTCACCGGAGCGTTCGCCCGGTAGACCTTGCCGAGTGAGTTCTTCGCACCGAACGTGCCCTTGATGGTGTACGGCTCGGTGCTGTCGCTCGCCAGCCACTTGGCGATCGTCAGGGACTTGGGGTTCTTCGCCTTCTTGGCGATGTCGTCAGCGATGGCGTAGTCGACCACTTGCTGGGCGGTCTGCTCATCGATGAAGACGCTGTTGACTCCCTTCTCCTCGACCAGTTCGGCCAGTCGCTCAGGGGTCGGGTTCACGTGTTCGTCGAGCACGTGGGCCTGGTCGGGGTACTCCGCCGCGTCCTTCACGAGGTCGTTGCAGTTGTGGACGAGCACGTCCTGCGCCCTGGCGCCGGCGGTGCGCACGTAGAAGGTGTGCAGGCCGTCGACGGTCAGGTCGTAGACCGACTGCGGCGAGATGCCTTCGCGGTCGCGGAGGCCGGTGACGGCTCGCGTGCTGCCGTCCGCCGCCCGCAGCAGGTCACCCTTGCGCAGATCGGAGGCGAAGGTCCAGCCTGCGTCGACCACGTACACCCGGTGACCGGCCGTGGTGGTCAGCCGGCCCGCGCCGGAGAGGGCGATGTCGACCAGGTGGTCGGTGCTGTGCGCGAAGGACGCCGTCACCGGCTCCACCCGCGAGGTGCGGGTGTTAGGGTCGGTGGCCAGCAGTCGGTCGCCGACGTGGATGTCGCCAATGGCCTTGTAGGAGCCGTTCGCCAGCAGGACCCGTGTGTCGGCCGGGAAGCTGTTCAGCGAGCAGTTCGCGAAGGCGTCCTCGGCGACCTGGACCTCTTCTTCGAGGCCGGCGAGTGCGTCGGCGTCCAGTCCGGCGGCCTTGACCCCGACCCAGGCTTCCTCGATGCCCTTGCCGGCCTCCATGGCCCTGCGGAGGCCGACCACGGACTTGATCATCTCACTGATCTTGCCGTACGGGATGAAGTTGGCGGCGGCCCAGGCGCAGCCACTGGCCTTGCCGTTGGCGCAGTCGATGAAGTCACCGGCGACGATGTGCACCAGGTTGTTCAGCGAGGCCTGGATCATGTCCTTGGCGACGATGTGCAGGGTGCGGTGCTCGGTGAAACTCACCGGCCGCGTCGCCAGCGACTGGCGCAGGCAGTCGACGCTCGTAGGGCTGGTCACGTAGCAGATGAGCACATCGGAGTAGACAGTGCCGCTGATGTGCATCGGTACGTCGATGTCGCATGTGCCGTCGCTGCCGGTGGTGCAGCCGCCGGGGTCGGTGGTGATGGTGAGGTCGTCGGCGGTCTCCAGGATCGCGTAACCGCCGTCCCACTTGTCGATGACCCGGGACTGCCGGGCCGCCGTCTGGGCCTGCGCCTCGGCCGTCTCCGCCGACTTCTCGGCGGCTTCGGAGTCGGCCTGGGCGTGCTTGGCGGCTTCCTGGGCGTCGGCGGCGTCCTTGGCCGCCTGGTCGGCTGCCTTCTGGGCGGCGGTTGCCGCGTCCCTGGCCTGTGCTGCGGCGCTGCGCGCGGCGGCGGCGTCGCGTTCGGCTTCGGTGGCGGCGCTGTCGGCGGCCGCCGCGTCGCTCTCGGCGCTGTTCGCGGAGTTGTTCGCGGCGGCGGCGTCGGCCTGTGCCTGGGCGTTGAGCCTCGCGGTCGCCGCGTCGGCTATGGCGGCCGCCGCGGCGTCCTCCGCTGCCGCGGCGGCCGAGGTGCGGGCCGCCGCTGCGGACTTGGCGGCGGCTGCCGCGTCCGTCGCCGCGTCGGCTGCGGCCTGGGCCGCGGCCTTGGCGTCGGCGCTGGCCTTGGCGGCTGCGGCCTGGGCCAGCTTGGCGGCGTCGGCGGCGTCCTTGGCGCGCGCCTCGGCGGCCGCCTGCTGCTGCTGGGCGACCGTCTTGGCGCCCTGTCCGACCAGGACCGCCAGTGCGGCGGATGAGTCGTTCTCCCGGAACGGGGTGCCGAGCGCGATCGCGTCATTGGCGGGCGCGGTCACGGCGGCCGCCGAGTCGCGGGCAGCGGCGGCCGAAAGAGCCGCCGCGTAGGCCTGTCCGGCTGTGGTGGCGCTGTCCTTGCGGGCCTGGTCGGCCGCTGCCCGGGCGGCCACCGCGTCGTTGGCGGCCTTGTGCGCGTCCGCCTGCGCCGAGGCGGCCAGTGCGGTCGCCGCGTCGGCCGCCTGGGCGGACTGGTGGGCGGCGCTGATCGCGTCGGCGGCGGCCGAGTGGGCGGTCGCGGCCGCGGCACGGGTGGTGTCCGCGTCGGACTGCGCCCGGTTGGCGGCCGCCCGGGCCGTCTTCGCGGCCGCGTCGGCGTTCGTAGCGGCAGCCCGGGCCGCGATCGCGGCGTTGGAGGCGTCGTCGGCGTCGGCTTCGGCTTTGTCAGCGGCGGTGGACGCGTCGTCGGCGGCGTGTCGCGCCTTGGTGGCGGCGGCCTTTGCCCCGTCGGCGGCGGACGTGCCATCGGCGGCAGCGGCCGCTGCCTCTGCAGCGTCCGCCCGGCTGTTCAGGGCGTCGCGGCGGTTGGCGGCGTCGGAGGCCCGGCCGCGGGCGTCGGCGGCCTGGGCCTCGGCGGTCTGGGCGTCGGTCTTCCTCTGCGCCGCGGTGGCCTCGGCCTGTTCCGCTTCGGCCCGCTTGCTCTCGGCCCTGGCTTGCCGGCTGCGGGCGTCAGCTTCGTCGTCGGCGGCGATCTGCCGCTTGCTCTCGGCGAGCGCCCGGTCGGCGGCGGCATTGGCCGCCTGCTGCTGGGCGATGCCGCGCTGGGCCGCCGCGTCGGCGGCCGCCGTCTGGGCGGTGGACTGGGCTTTCTCGGCGGTGGCCCGGTCCGCCTTCGCCGTCGCCGCGGCGTTGGCCGCCGTGGTGGCCTGGGCCGCCGCGGCCACTGCTGCGGCGTGCGCCTGGGCGGCAGCCTCCTGAGCGGCGGCCTTGCGGAACTCCGCCTTGAGCGCCTCGGCCTGGGTCTTCGCCAGCGACATCAGCGCCGCGCTGTCGTCGACCGAAGCCTTCGCGGCGTTCACCGCGGTCTGGGTGGCCTTGGCAGCTGCGGCGGTCGCGGCGGAGGACGCCTTGGTGACCTGCGCCGACTGCTGCGCGTAAGCCAGACCCCGTCCGTAGGGCGTGTTGTTCGCGGCGGCGATCTTCCCGGCCGCTGTCTCGGCGGCGGTCACCTTGTCGGCCTGGGCCTTCGCGTCGGCGGCGGCCTTGTTCGCGATCGTCAGCTGGGCGGCTGCCCGAGTGCGCGCGTTGCCGATCTCCTTGGTGGCGTACGTGAAGTCGGCGGGCTTGGGATAGGACAGCTCATTGGAGCTGTCCTTGGGGTGTTTGGTCCAGTACGACTGCCACTTCGCCAACTGCCCGGCGATCCAGGACTGGCCCACCGACTCGACCATCGCCTGCGAGGCCGTCTGCAGATCGCTGTTGGCCTGGATCTCCGCCGCGACGATGTCAGCGCGCTGTGCGGCCTGCGCGTCCAGTTCCGACTGCCACTCGGCGCCGGCGGTTTTCACCACCGACCCCAGCACATGGTTCGGGTCCAGCGGGTTGTCGCTGTCGCAGGAGGCGAAGCGCAGCTTGAGCGCCTCGACCTCCATGCGGTACTCGACCGACCCCGCATCCGGCGCGTTCTTCGGGAACCCGCCGTCCTGCAGGAAGATCCGTACGTCGTCGGCGTGCTTGTTCCCGGTGAACACCTTGCCGTCGTCGAACGGCTCGTAGGAGCCCAGCGCCTGCCACGCCTGGGCCTCGGCGAGGTTGTCTGAGGTCCCGTCCTTGCCGGAATACAGGTGCAGGCTCTTGGCCAGCGCGGTGGCGGCGCTCATCGAGGCCGGCTGAGCGATCGGCGCCAAGTCCCCGTAGAGCGAATCCTCGCCCTTGAAGTACTGGTTGACGTAGAACTCCGTGACGCCGAGCGTGCCGTAGTAGTCCGGCGACCAGTGGAACGCGGTGTTGGTCATGCCGGGCAGATCGAAGGCCCCCGGGATCGACTTGTCCCACGTGTGGTGCCGGTCGCCCAGGGTGCTCCAGGTCTTCTCATAGTCGGCCTGGTCCTTGGCGTACGCGGTGGACAGCGGTGTGGTGTTCCAGTACTCCGGATTCGCCAGCCGGTGCAGTTCAGCGGGATCGGTGCTCGTCAGCCCGGACTTGGCGACCGCCTTGAGGGCCGGGCCGCCGGCGTGCAGGATGAATCCGAGCCGACATACATCCGTACGGATGGGGGCTGCCGTGTCCTTCAGCCGGCCCGGGTAGACGTAGGTGTCCGTGTCGGCCCCGCCGGTATCCTTGGGCGTTGCCGCGAACGTCGGTACGGCGGTGGCGAGCAGGGCTCCAACCACGGTCGCCGCGGCGAGCGCATGCCAGCGCAGTCGGCGTCTGGTCAGGACGCCGACAGGTGCGTATACGGTCAATTCGACCTTTCCCCCTGTGAGTCTTGAGTTATGTGTGGGTAATGTAGATGTATGTGTGACGGGTCGTCATTCCCTCGTGATGCAGATCACACAGTGGAATCACAGCCGGAGCCCGGCCCATTTTCGATCGGGTACACGCGCGACGGCCCCCATGCGCGCAGGGGCCGTCCTCATCCCGGGTGGGCGCGCCGTTGGCGTCAGTTCGTGAAATGGTGCGCACCGCCGACGACATCATCGCCGACCCCGCGCGGATCAGGTCCACCGCCGGCTGCATCACGTCTCGCGACCGTCCGTGGCCGGAATGACTGCAACTCCCCACGCATCCACTGGCGGTGAACTGGCCCTGCACCGTTTGTGGCACACGGCGGAGAGGCGAACCGTCCTCGCCATGGACGCTCTCCTGACAGCGGCCGCGGTTTGTCTCGTGCTGCCCGTCGCCTTGCTTTCCTCGGGGTCCATAACCGGTGCCACTGCGGCCATGGCGTTGTCGGCTGCCCTTGTGGTTTGCCTACCGGGTATCACGCCAAGGCGACACCCCCCTGCACCGACTCAGACTCGGACGGCACTCCAACCTCGGCTTCAGGATGACGTTAGCGTTGATCAACGCTTCGGTCATCGGCACAGGTGCCGGTGCTGCTGACGCCTATGGGCACGGCAAGTCCGCGGGGATTGCCACTGGCCAGTTGACGGCGGCTTTCTTGGCTCAGCCGCTCATCCTCAAGATCGTTTTCAGGGCGAGGCGGCGACGCGGTAGGACCGCGTCTGCTGCCAGGCAGTGGGCTCGTGTACGGCGTCGGCGCTGGCATTGCGCTCGGCCTGGTTACCGGATGCCGGGCGTCCCGCCGCTACTTGGCATTCCTCCTCGTCTCACGACGGCGGCTGCCATTCCGGCTCGCATGCTTCTTCGACTGGCCGCGCACCGCCGGGCTCATGAGGTACTCCGGCTCCGCTTATCAGTTCCGCCACCGCGAACTTCAAGAATGGCTGGTGGCGCATCCAGCCCCAAGCCCCTGACTCCGGCCACCCCCGGCGCAACGTGACGCAAGGCCCGCGGGTACCGCGACACGGGTCTCGTTCATCGCGCCGGTTCTGGCGCGTCGCTGGCTGCATCGCCGAATCAACTGTCGTGATCACACCTTGCTGCCCACCCGACCAGGGGCGGCGGCGAGCCCGGGCGGTACCGGCAGCCCGATCGAGCAGACACGACGCCTGTGTCAGTTGAGACCGAGCCGACTGAACGCGGTGGTCCAGTCGATGACGATAGCCTGCTGGACATCCGTGAGAGCAACCTTGCCGGAGCAGACCGCGGTGTGCAGTTTCGTCTCGACCGGGTCTTTCTTGTGGCTGGCTACGGTCGTGAACCACACGTGGAACCTGTACGAGATCGGGTCAGCCAAGACGACCGCGCACCGCGTGATCAGCCGGATGGCTCTCGCGGCGGGAGTGCTGTGAAGTGGCCGATGGGGCTGCGGCGAGAGTGGCGGTGCGCGTTTGCCGGCTGCACGGGTCGTTGCGTCGTCGCCTCACATGGCGCTGATGGCGATGGCCAGCGCGCCAGCGGAGAAAATGAGTGCGAACAGGATGAAGATCGCCAAAGCGACCGTGACCCCGTCCACTGGCTGGATGCGGGGCGGAACGACAAAGCCGTCAGCGGGCCGTCGGGGGTCGTAGGCCACGGTGAGCAGGTCGCCTTCACGGGTGGTAGACGGCAAGCCCGAGACATAGATTTGGTGGGTGGCGCCCCCGGGCACCGCGTACTCCACATCGAACTTCATATGCGAACTGTCCTCGTATCTGTAGCCACGCACGCAGCGGCCAATTACGCGTTCTCCATTGCGCAGAACAGTCCATCTGCGGTGCCACCAGCGCACTTGCCGACTCACGAGGATGAATGGGGCTGCGGCCACGAGCGTGCCGATGATCGCCCCCGTTGTGTCAGTCATGTTGATCCCCCGCGCCTTCTGCACTGCGGCAACTCGGCTTGAGAGCAGCATGGAGGTCAAATCGTCCTTGTTGCAACGGTTTCGGCAGGAGGGATCAAGTCAGGTGGCGCGGTCTCCTAGGCTGCTGGCATTAGAGGCCCACTATCCGTGAAACGGAGCCGCAAGGGGGACACCATGGGCGCCAGCGATAACACGATGTCCGGCAGCGACTGGATCGGCGAGAGTCGGCGCCCTCTGCATCGAAATGGTCCAGCACCTCGAGAGGAAGCATCGCGAGGCCCTCGAACGCTGCGGCAGCAGAGCAGTACAAGCTGCATGGCCAGGACTTCTTCTTCGAGACCGAGCACTACTAGCCGAAGCGGATCGCTCCGGACGCAGAAGCTGAACGGTTGCCGGCCGCCGAGGACGAGAAGAAGCGGGCCCTGGAGGCTGCCGAGCACTGGGCCGTCTTGAAGAAGAAGCTCGGCAGCACGCCGACGAAGCGGACTGTCCCGGCTACAGCGCGGAAGGCCGTGACACTGTCCACCGCCCTCACGCCAGCAAGCACCCCGCCGTGCGTCGCATGCTGCAACTCCTTCAGGAGATCGCAACCGCATCGTGCTACGAGCGCAAGGCAGAGGACTTCTTCGCCATCGCCGGCGTCGCCGTCGCTATCGTTGCCGCCCCCACAGGCGGAGAGCGAGAGCAATCGATCACCTAGGATGGCGCGGTGACTGATGAGCAGGAGCGGGTGCAGCCGTCGGGAGTGTGGGCCACGGCGGTGGGGGTGGCCAGAGTGCGAGCGCTGGAGACCGAGCGGGAGAACGCGCTGTTCCGCGACCCATTGGCACAGGCCTTCGCCGCTGCCGGCGGCCTGTGGCCCTCCTCGCCGCCGCCCGGTGACGAGGCCGCGCGACGCCGCCGGCTAGCCGTGGCGTTCTCCATCGTCATCAGGACGAAGTTCCTCGACGACCTGTTGCAGCAGGCCTCCGCGTCCGGGGTTAGGCAGGTCGTGCTCCTCGGCGCCGGCATGGACAGCCGGGCCTTCCGGATGGACTGGCCCGGGGGCACCCGGCTGTTCGAGGTCGACACCGCCGCGCCACTGGACTTCAAGGCTTCGGTGCTGCGCCAGGAGCGGGCCGTCGCACGCTGCGAGCGGATCACCGTCCCGGTGGATCTGCGTGAGGACTGGCCAGGCGCGCTGGCCGCCGCAGGGCACGACCCGGCGGTGCCGACCGTGTGGATCGCCGAAGGACTGCTGATCTATCTGCCCGAGGACGCGGTGGAGCTGCTGCTGGCCCGGATCAGCGCGCAGTCGGCGGCAGGCAGTCGGATGGGGTTGACACTGGGCTCGCGCGGCGTGATCGAGCGCTTCGGCGCGGACGCCGTGCCGGGATCGGCGGCGTCCATGTGGGTCTCGGAGATGCCCGACGACCCGGTCGGCTGGCTGGCCGGGCACGGCTGGGCGGCCGACAGCCACACCCTGCGCGACCGCGCTGCCGCCTACGGCCGCCCGATCAGCGCCCCGCCGCAGCGCGAGGAGCGGCCCGGCGGACTGATCTCGGCAGTCCGCCGGTAGTGCGCCTCCCGGTTCCCCAGTAGGGTCGGGGACTGGCGCGGTGGCTGCTGCTCCGTTTCCAGTCCCCGCCGCTTCAAACCGTGCATGCGTTGGGCCCGCACACGGCTTTCCGACATCGTTCACCGGCTGGCATGCGCCGTCGCCCCGTGCACGCTCCCTGTCAGGTGGTAGACCCGGAGCCGACTGAGCCACCCGGAGTTGTAGCGGGTGGTCCAGTTCCGGCCCCGTAGGCCGTGTTTCCGGCTGGCGAAGATCGCCAGCCGTTCGTGAACGTAGCCGTTGACCACATTGAACTTCCGCCCAGAGTTCCCGTTGCGGAAGTACGCGGCCCAGCCCCGCAGGACCGGGTTGAGATCGGCGACCACGGCGGACACCGGCCGTTCGGTCTTCGAGGAGACGGTCGCTGCGCGGATCTTGTCCCGCAGTACCCGCATCGCTCGCGCCGGGGGCCAACGTTGCAGGTAGAACCTGCCCCGCCGCCGCCACGATTCCACCTTGCAGTGGTGGAAGCCGAGAAGATCGAAGCCTTGTCCGCCTCGGGCGAGGTGGACGATGCCGGTCTTGTCCGGGTGCAGCTGCAACCCGACCCCGGCCAGCACCCTGCGCGACAGATCCCGCGCCTGCTCGGCACGTTCCTTGCTCGGACACAAGACAACGTAATCGTCGGCGTACCTGATCAACGTCCCTAACCGACTGCCCTCGCACTGCCACGCCCCGTCGAGGACGTACAACGCGAAGTTCGCCAAAAGGGGCGAAATCGGTGAGCCCTATGGGGTTCCTGCGCCCGTTGGGGCATTGACCCCGCCCTCCAGTACCCCGACCCGCAGCCAGCCCCGGATCAGCTTGAGCATCTTCCGGTCCGAGACCCGCCGGGCGATCTGGTTCATGAGTGCTTCATGATCAATCGTCCCGAACAGTCTCGGATGTCGGCCTCAATAACCACTCCCGGCCCCGGTTCGCCTCGGTGCGTACCTTCTCGCACGCATCGATTGCGGACCGCTTGGGCCGGAAACCGTAGCTGACCGGTAGGAAGTCGGCTTCGAAAACCGGCTCGATCACCAGCTTCGCGGCCGTCATCACCACTCGATCCGCCACGGTGGGAATCGAAAGCGGCCGAGACTCCCCCGGCCGCCCCGGCTTGGGGATCTTCACCCGGCGCAAGGGCGCCGGCCGGTAGATCCCGGTCCGCAGCCGCTCCGCCAGGTCCTGAAGGAACTCCTCCACCCCGGCCGCCGCCACCACATCGATGGTCACCCCATCGACGCCTGGGGCGCCCCGGTTCGTGCACACGCCGGACCAGGCCCGCCACAAGACGTCCATGCGGTGGACGTGACCATACAGGGCATGGAACCGGCGTTCGGGTTCTTGCTTGGCATAGCGGTAAAGCGTCCACTGCAAGGCACGGACCTTGTCCAAAGGACGGCCGTCCGGTCGTGCGACGCCTTCCTTCCGGCGGGTGGAACTAGCCGATCCGGCACTCACCCGAGTCCCCTCCCTGCACACGCACGCATCGATGAAGCAGGGGCCCTTCGCTCCCAGCGGGTTGTGTTGTCCCGCCGATCACCACTACTACCGCCCCCTCCGACTTCCTCTCGGCAACCCGCCACTTCCCGGTTCCGCCGGTTATAGGCGAGCCACGCTTCCCGAGCCGCACACCCGGGGCCGAGGAGGACCTCTCCAGTTCCCAGGACAACCCTCCGGCCATTCCTCGCCCCTTACGCCGGGAGGTTCCTCGGCGACCGCTCCAGGTCCAAGATCGCCTTCCATGGCCTTCGCCCAATCACCACGGGCTCGGCTCCTCCCTGACCCGCCCACGGCGGGGTGGAATTGACGACGCTGCAGGCTTCACTTCATGTTGCGGACTGGCCGGTTGCACGCCCCCTCGGGGCGCTTGTCACTCCTTCTTCGACGCCGCCTTCTCAAACGACGCCGGGAGTCAGCTACCGGGGACCCCGGCGTCTCCCCGGACCGGACTTGCACCGGCTGGCTATCCTGAGCTTGACGACCGGTTACGTCTGTTCACATCCCTTCTGAGCTGCGATGATGCCCGGACTGCTGGACATACGATGATCGGTTCCAAGGGGGCCGGCCTGATGAGTGGAGCCAGGTTCATGCGCGGCCAGCCGGTCATGCGCTGATGTCGCGCAGGCAGGCCAGGCCCGCGCGGGCCTGGCTGGGTGCCAGCTCGGAGGAGCGGATGAGCTGGACGAATCCAGCCCGGCCGGCTTCGAAGAGCACGAACCGGAGGGTGTCGGCATGCCTCTGGGACGCTGCCGGTCTGCGCTCGGAGGCGCGTGGCACCCGTCTACTCGCTTTGCAGGAGGCGGGCCAGTTCGCCGTCGACGTCGACCTTCCCTGTGTCCACTGCCGTCTCGATCCGGTCGAGGGCCGCGCGGACGCGGGCGACGTTCTCGTCGATGACGACGCGTTCGTCGTCGCCGAGCTGGCGGTCGCGCAGGCCCGGGACGACCCGACCGGACGCGGCGACGAACGCGTGGCAGGCGGTGACCAGGCCGAGGAACTCCACGGAGCCGTCGACCACTCGGATCCGCCGGGGCGACGGGGCTGTTGCGCTCGAAGTCCTCGCGGGCCTGCTGGGCGCGGTTGACCTGGTGGCGGACTGTGTCGTCACCCATCGCCTTGAACGCGACGTCCGGGCGCCGCAGTAGCCCGTCGTCACTCAGGAAGCCCTGAAGAGGCCGGGCCCCTCGCAGCACCACGACGGGACGCTGCCTGGCTGAAGCGGTCACTTCGTCAGGACGATGAGTACGCCGACGCCCAGGAAGACCACCGCGCCGGACAGCAGGAACACCACCGGCCCCGCCATGTGCCGCCACATGCGCACCCGTGCCGTCTGGGGATGCCGGCTCTGATACACCACCGGAACCTCGCGCCCGGTCGCCAGGCCCATCCCGGTCCCCCCGCATCCGAGGCGATAACTCCACGCGGTGTCCCTGCTGGTCGCAGAAGGCTACGACCAGCACCCAGATGTGCCCGTCGTCATCAGCGACCTGCGTGTTGTCGACCACGACACCTCGCGTGTGAACGCCGTCCCGCCGCAGCCGCCGCACCACGGCCCCCTTCCGCCACGCGACGACGAAAAGCAGCACGGCCGCAGCACACAGCACCGGGCTCGCAATTCCGTTCGACATCGACCGCTCTTCCCGATCCGTCCGGCACGCCGAGCCCTCGCGGTCGGGGAGACGCAGCACCCCCGAGGACCGGTTGCACCACCGGATGACCCCGTCGGCGGGAAATCAACCCTCACGAGCGTCGATCGGTCTTCCCTGGTGACGGGGTCGGGGCAGTGCCCTTGCCGGCCGTCGGTAGAGGGGCAGAAGACGATGTGGCGAGTGGGCCCGAGTGTCCGAGTGAGGGTGGAAATGACGAATCCGAACACCGCGGTGACGTGGGTCGACGCACGCGAAAGGCTGCCTCGGAGCGGTACACCGGTGGCAGCGGCGATCATGGGCCGGTATCCAGCCGACAGCGCCACCCAGTCCGCGGCCGATACGGCCGATACGGCCGATACGGCGTCGGGTGAGGAGTTCTGGCTGGTGAGGCCGATGGTCTTCATGACTCTGCACTGGAGTGAGGACGGGGCGCAGCGCAGGGACTGCTTCGTCGATTCCGACGGGGTAGTCCGCCTGCCCTACGGCCGCACCAGTGCCGAAAGCGTGACTCACTGGGCCCAGCTGCCCACCCTCCCGGGCAGGACGACGCACCTCGTCCTTGGGGAAGACGTGCAGTCAGCCCTCCAGAACGCGTGGGACCCTCACCCCGCCACCTGAACCGCAGCGGACACTGCTACGCGCGTGCCACGCTCTCCCGATGCACCCGCGCCCTGGCCATGACCCGGTCCAATGCGTCCCGGGTCCGCACGAGTTCGTCAATGTACTCGGAGGGCTGGCTGCGCTCCAGCGCCATCCGATCGAGAGCGGCATCGGAATTGCCCTTGCTGAGCGCGTCAACGCAGGGCAGCAGCAGCTCAGAGAGCGTACGACTGGACAGGCCCGCCGTGTACGAACAGGACGCAGGGCACGCAGGCCTGGTCTAGGCCACGGTCTCGCCACTCCCAGTCCGTGGCGCACGGCTTGAACGCTGGCCCACACTGGTGCCGTGACTATGACCCGCCGCCTCATCTCACCCCGCCGCTGGACCCCGCCCCCGGCCCCTGACAACGCAGGACGCAGCCCTGCCACGGGCCGCTTCGCCATCGCCCGCCGGTTCGCGAGCGGCGGTCACGGTCCCGAAGACGTGATCTTCGACCGGCAGGGCGGTGTACTCGCCGGTCTCGGCGACGGCAACGTCATTCGCCTCGACCTCACCACCGGCGCCCGCACCGTGCTGGGCAACACCGGCGGCCGGCCACTGGGACTCGAACTGTCCGACGACGGCAGCGTCCTGGTCTGCGACCACGACCGCGGGCTGCTACGCATGTCCGCCGACGGATCGGTCGAGGTGCTCGTCGACACCGTAGCGGGCCGTCGGCTCACCTTCGCCAGCAACGTGGTGGAGAGCCAAGACGGAACCATCTGGTTCACCGTGTCCACCCGCCGCTGGGATCTTGAACACCATCTCGGCGACATCGTCGAGCACACCTGCACCGGAATGCTCGTCCGACGAGACCCCGACGGCACCGTGACCGTACTGCATGACAGTCTCAAGTTCGCCAACGGCCTCGTGCTCGCCCCGGACGCCTCGCACCTGCTCGTGGCCGAGAGCGCCGGGTACCGGGTGAGCCGCTACTGGCTGAGCGGCCCGAGAGTCGGCACGTTCGAGCCGTTCGCCGAGAACCTCGCAGGCCTGCCGGACAACATGAGTCTCGGCAGCGACGGGCTAGTGTGGGTGGCGATCGCCGCGCCCCGCAACGCACTTCTCGACAAGCTGCTTCCCCTGCCGGGATTCCTGCGGGTCCTGCTGTGGAACCTGCCCGAGGCCGTACGCCCCAAGCCCACCCCCGTCGCCTGGGTCATGGCCTTCGACCTCTCCGGCCGCCTCGTCCACGACCTACGCACGGATGAAGTCAACTATGGCTTTGTCACCGGCGTCGCCGAGCAGCGCGGAACGGTGGTTGCCGGCAGCCTCCACGAGGACGACATCGTCGTGCTCACCCAGTCAGCGAGTCTCGCAGGCCCGACACCCGGGGCGACCAATGGCGTGAATGGCAGGTGACTCGGGCGGCGTTGCCCACGAGCGCGAAGGGGGTGGTCGTCCACCACGAGGCCTCCCGGCCCGCCGGCCAGGTGGGGCGCTCGTAGGCGCGCGTCGCCGCCGTATCCGCCGTAGTTGGGCTGAGCACTCGAGTGGGCGAACGGTGCCAACTCGATTGCTCAGTCACCCTCAGGTGTGACCGAGCGCTTCGGTTGGCGCTTGAGCAGTTCAGTTGGCACCGCGAGCGCCCGACCTGGCAGCACAGGAGGCTCACTCCTTTGACCATGATGTTTCCTGCTGACGTGATGAGAGCGCCGTCCCTGGACCGGACAGTCAGGGTGATCGTGGGCAGTGTCGTACCTGGGTGCGACATTGCCGCCATGTCTCTCGCCGATCTCACTCTTGCCCGGTGACGGTCCATCGACCTCCCGTCCGCTCGTCACATCGGCGAGGAAGCCGCTGCCCAGGTGGGCGGACGCCTTGTCTCTGTCGAGAACGGTGAACATCTCGGTGCGCGCCTGTACCGCGTACGCATCGAACGCGAAGGGCAGGACTTCGCACTGAAACCGGGTGGGGAGGTCACGCTCGGCTTCGATCCAGATACATGGACGCCAACTCCTGAGCAGATCGACGACTATGCGGTGAGCGTGGAGCAGGGGTACGGATACGGACCCGATCTGCTCGGCTACCTGACGCAGGTGCTCAACCCTCGCCGCCACGTCCGGTTGGCAGCGAGCAATGCTCAGGACTTGTGGATCAGCCCCGGGAGGGACGCGTAGGGCGTACCTTCCCGAATGATCCTGTGATGGTCACCGAGTAGGCCCGCGTTCGCAGCGCGGGTCGGGAAGGCATGCCCGTGCTCAGCGTAGTGAACACCGATGGGTCGACCGAGTCCGGCTCCCTGATCGACGAGATTGTCCGCGAGGGCGCGCGCCGGATGCTTGCCGCCGCCCTGGAAGCCGAAGTCAACCAGTACATAGCCGAGTTGGCTGCCGAGACAGACGCGGCCGGGCGCCGCCTGGTGGTCCGCAACGGCACCACCGGCCTCGCACCGTGACCACGGCCGCAGGTCCCGTCGAGGTCACGGCCCCGCGTGTGAACGACCGCCGAGTGGACGACGCCACCGGCGAGCGGATGCGGTTCTCCTCGAAGATCCTGCCGCCGTGGTGCCGCAAGTCGCCCAAGGTCAGCGAAGTGCTGCCGCTGCTCTACCTGCACGGGCTGTCCTCGGGGGACTTCGTGCCCGCCCTGGAGCAGGTCCTCGGCTCCGAGGCCGGCGCGTCAGCGACGACGGAACCAGTGCGGCAGCGCGAAGCTCTGTTCGACCACCCACCGGTGGACGCCCAGGCCTGAGCCGTAGTCGGTGCCGCGGCGGGCGATGACGGGGGTGATGCCCAGGGCCTGGACCTGCTTGCGGTACTTGTCGTGGTCGTAGCCGCGGTCGGCGTAGAGCGAGACGGGTCGCTGTCGGGGCCGCCCTCGCCGGCCGCGTACGGGCGGGACGGCCTGGATCAGGGGGATGAGCTGGGTGACGTCGTTGCGGTTTCCGCCGGTCAGCGATACCGCCAGCGGGATGCCGTGCCCTTCGGTGATCACATGGTGCTTGGAGCCTGTTCGGGCACGGTCGACCGGGCTCGGTCCTGTTTTGGGCCGCCTTTCATGGCCCGGACGTGGGAGCCGTCGATCACCGCCCTCGACCAGTCCAGTGCGCCGGCGGCGTTCAGTTCAGCAAGGAGCGATTCGTGCAGACGCTGCCAGACTCCCGCGTCGTTCCAGTCGCGCAGGCGTCGCCGGCAGGTCATGCCGGAACCGAAGCCCAGCTCCTGCGGCAGGAACTCCCACGGAATGCCCGTGTACAGCACGAACAGGATGCCCGACAGCACTCCGCGTCGGGCGCCAAGCCCGACGGCGTCCTCCGCGACGACGCGCCCGCGCTGCGCCCCAGTCACCTGTTCCGGGCCGACCCGGGAGCGTTCCAGCACGCCCTGGTCCGGCTGTCGACCGTCCGCAGCCCGTGGCTGCGCGAGATCCCTGGGAACCTCACGCAGCACATGCGCGCCGGCCTCTTCCAGCCCGCGCCCGGTCACATGTCGGCAGGGCCACCGCCTGCGGGGACCGTGCCGCGGACGCGAATCCGGGTACGGGTTGGCAAACTCGCCGGCCAGGTCGAGGGCGTCGCGCAGGACGGTGAGGTCGTCGTAGCGCTTGGGCGAGTTGCCAAGCCGCCCGGCGGGCCGATTCGTCACTCGGCGTGGCCCCTCCACAACACCTGAGCCAGAACCTGAAAACAGATGACGCCAACCCAGTGAAAAGAGCACGACGTCCATCAGTCAGGCCCTTGTGGAGGTTCTCGCCGATCGCCTCGGCAGCGGCGCCAGGACGGCGTCTTCAGGCCAGGACCCCTTGCTGAACGGGCGGGCGGCCACCAGCCCCGTGCCCCGGAACGGCGGCCGCTCGGCCCTGGTGGGGCTAGTGCGCTCCGATGGTGGTCCTCGGGCTCTGTACGTCGCCGTAGTAGTGGCCGTTCAGCCAGAAACCGGCCGAGACCACGTAGGTGCCCGCCGGCGCATTCCAGTACTGGCTGTACCCGGCCGCTCCACCGTACCTTCCCGGGTAGGCCGTACCGGACGAGGCGTTGGTCGGGTAGTCGCAACCGAAGTCGTGAGCCCAGCGGCCGGTGTTGACGTCGATCGCGTGCGCGCAGTACTCGACGGTGCTGGTGGAGTAGTTTTCGAACGGGATCGTGGCGGAGATCGTGTAGCCGTTGTTCTCGACGTAGTAGCAGGAGTCGATCCAGACGTTGCCGGTGACGTACGCGTAGTCGTGCGTGGTCCATGACCGGCACGCGTGTGCGCTGTACGCCGGGGCGACGGCGTGGGTGCTGGACGACGGGGTGGCGGCATGGGCGCCGGACGCCGTGAGGAGGCTGCCGGCCAGGGAGGCCGCAACGGCTGCCGAGACGGTGAGTGCCTTCTTGAAACTCATAAGTACCTTCCAGTGTCGACGCTTTCGCGTGGTTCACGAGACCGATGAGCGTGAGCCTCGTTCCTCATCCGGTGCGTTCCTGCGCCGGTGACGAACTTCGGCTCAGTTCGGCCGTGCCGGCTCGGGCGGGCGTGGCCGCTTGGCCGGTGAGAGGCTGCGGTCCTACCAACCCATCGGTCAGCCATGGGCCTGGGCCACTCCGGTAGTGGTGACCGTGGCGACGGCCGTCGTCGCGGCCACCACTGCTGCCTTGACCGAACGTTTCATTGCTGTTCCCTTCGTTGCGCGGGAATGGCTGAGTGACCCACCGTGACGCTATGGACACGGATCCGTCGGCCGTCCTAGATTCGTCCTAGTGCCAGGTCAGCCAGGAGATCGGCGCTGATCGTGAAGTGCCGGGGGGAACATGAGATTTGGCGTGCTGGGGCCGTTACACGCCCGGATCACCGGGCGCGAGGTCCGATTAGACGGACAGCGGCAGGCCAAGATGCTGGCCGCGCTTCTGGTCGACGCCAACAACGTCGTCGCCATGGACCGGCTCGTCGCCGTGATGTGGGACGCGAAAGCACCCGCCACCGCGGTCCGTCAGGTCCAGGACGCTCTCTCCGGGCTGCGCCGCAACCTTGCCGCGTGCGGAGCCCCCAGCTCCTTGATCAGCACGCGGCGCGGCGGCTACCAGATTCACCTGGCCCCGGATCAGCTCGACCTACTGGAGTTCGACCACGAGCGATACCTCGCCGAACGGCACAAGGCCCCGTTCGAGACAGCTGTCGCACTGCGGCGCGCGCTGGCCTGCTGGCGCGGTAACGCCCTGGTCGACATCTCCAGCCGGGTCCTGGAGTTCGATGCGGCGCGGCTGAACGAGAAGCGCGCTGCCACGCACAAACTGTGTCTGAGCATCGAACTCGACCTGGGGCGCCATCGTGAGGTCATGGAGGAGCTGACCGGCCTGCTCCGCGAGCACCCCTACGACGAGCACGTCGCTGAACACTTGATGGTCGCCCTCTACCGGTGCCAGCGACAAGGCGAGGCACTGCAGGTGTACGAGCGGCTGCGCCAGACACTGGCAGGCGAACTCGGCGTCGACCCCACCCCGCAGATCCAGGCGCTGCATCGGCGCATCCTGGTCGCCGATCCCGCCCTGGCGGTCCCTGCCCCAGCGAGCGGTCCCTCGGACACACGACCGGAAAGTCCTGGCGCGACGGCCACCGAACCGGTCATGGCGATGCCGGTGCGCCAACTGCCGCTCGACGTGCCTGACTTCGTGGGTCGAGCCGACGCGCTGGCCGAGGTCGCCCGATTACTCGACGCGTCGGCGCCGAACCGGGCCCCGGTGGCCGTCATCGTGGGCGGTCCCGGTGTCGGCAAGTCCTGTCTGGTGACGCACGCCGCGCGGCTGGCGAGCGCCGCCTTCCCCGACGGTCAGCTCTACCTCAACCTCGCCGGGACTTCGGACGAGCCGCGGGACCCGGCGCTGATGCTGGCCGAGGCGCTGCGTGCACTCTCGATCGCCGGCAGCGCGATCCCGAACGGCCTGTCCGAACGGGCCGCGCTCTACCGGTCGTTGCTGGCGGACCGGCGAATGCTGGTGGTACTGGACGATGCCGGTCACGCCGATCAAGTGCTGCCGTTGCTACCGGGGGCCGACGGCTGTGCCGTGTTGATCACCAGCCGCACTCTGCTGACTCAACTTTCCGGCGCCCGGCACATCGACCTGGACGTGCTGAGCCCGGAAGAGGCGCGGGAGTTGTTCACCGGCATAGTCGGGCGGCGGCGGGTCGAGCGGGAACCCGCGGAGGCCGACGCGATCCTCGACTGCTGCGGCAACCTGCCGCTGGCGATCCGGATCGCCAGCGCCAAGCTCACCGGCCGCCCGGCCTGGTCGCTGCGGGTGCTGCGGGAACGGATCGAGGACGAGTCCCGGCGGCTGGCCGAGCTGAGGATCGGGGATCTCAGCGTGCGAGCCAGCGTCGAACTGAGCTTACGACTGCTGCCGGCCGACGCGGTGCGCGCGCTGAGCCTGCTGGGTCTGCTCGGCGCCTACACCCTGCCCGGCTGGGTGTTCGGCCCGCTACTGGACCGCTCGGACGCCGAGGAGGTGCTGGACACCCTCGTCGACGCCAGTCTGGTGCGGCTCACCGCCACCGACGCCATCGGCCAGCCGCGCTACCGGCTGCACGACCTGATCAGGACCTGTGCAGTGGAGATCGCCGCCCAGCTGCCGGCGACGGACAAGAGGGACGCGATCGTCCGGGTGCTGTCCGCCTGGCTCGATCTGGCCGGGCGCGGCACCGATCGGCTGCCCGCCGGACTCCTGGTCGGCGAGCCCGGATCGGCGCCGCGCCGGTCGCTACCCGACGCGGTCGTGGACCGGCTGATGGCCGACCCGGTCGGCTGGTTCGACGTGGAACGCGACACCCTGCTCGGCGCGGTGAAACTGGCCGTGGACTGGGGACTGGACGAGTTGGCCTGGGAGCTGGCGGCCGGCACGGTGACCTACTACGACCACCGGTGCCTGTATCAGGACTGGGAACACGGGCATCGGCTCGCGTTGGACGCGGCCGAGGCCGCCGGCAACGTGCGCGGCGCATCGGTGCTCCTGCGCGGACTCGGCCAGCTACACATCTACCGAGACGAGTTCGACCGGGCGACCCGTGCCCTGGAGTCCTCCGTCGGGCTGTGCCGGGACGGCGGGGACAAGCGCGGCGAGGCGTTGTCGGTGGCGATGCTGGGCACGGTCAGCCGGGTGCAGGGCCGTTACGCCGAGTCCGCCGATCGTGTCGAGCGGGCGCTGGCCATCGCGGTCGATGAGGGCGACCGGCACCTCGAAGCGCAGCTGTCCTGTTCGATGGCCGTGATGCGGCTCATGCAGGGCGAGCTCGACGAGGCGGAGTCCTGGTTCGGCGAGGCCTTGCGCCAGGCCAGGGCGCTCGACGACGGGCATCGGGTGGCTGTCGTGCTGCGGCGGTTCAGCCGGCTGTACGATCGGCGCGGTGATCCGGACGAGGCGCTGCGCTGCCTGCGGCAGGCGTTGGCCACCTTCGAGGAACTGGCCGACGAGCGGTGCGCCGCGTACACGCTGCTGGAAGTCGGCCGCGTCTATGCCGGTCAGCACGACCGGGACCGGGCGAGCCCGGCGTTGGAACGCGCGGCGGACCTGTTCCACCGGCACGGCGACCGCCAGGACGAGGCCGCGTGCTGGCAACTGATCGGCGACCTGGACGCCGCCGCCGGCGTCCACGATCTGGCGCGCCAGCACCGCGGGCGGGCGCGGCGGTTATGGCAGACGATCGGTGACGTAGACCAGACGAAGACTGCAGCCCCACCATCGTCGCCGTGACTTGGCGGGATTCGCCGTGCCGTCTCGCGTGCACCGCCCGAGAGCTTCGAAGGTCCCGTCGGGTCCGACCAGATGCTGCGCTTCCCCCGCGTCCACGGCTCCGAGACGGACAAGGGCGTCGACACCAGTGGCTTTGACGCTCTGACGTGGCCCCTCCGTTCCGGTCCGAACTGGCCCCGGATCGACGGCTGGAGGGGCGGAGTTCCGGCTCGGGCCAGCCCCGGGTTCCGGCCTGCACCGGCCCGATCAGTGGTTGCGCGACGGAGCTTGTGGGACAGGCTCGCTCGTCTGTTCCGCTCCCGCTGCCCGCTACTCCCCGCAACCGGCACGGCAGTGTGTGCATCTTGCCCAGGCCCGTTCACCCTGCCGGCCAGGGCCCACCCCGAAGTAGTTCAGCTTTCACGAGCACATAAGCTTCACACAGCATCCGGGCTCTCCACTGTTTCTTCACACCTCTCAGGAGAACGATCTCCGTGTTTCAGCGGAAATACTTCGGCGCGCTTGGCGCGGCTGCCATGTCCGTGGCGCTCGCCGCCTGCGGCAACACCGCCACGCCCACGGCCGCAAAGCCTGCCGCGTCGCACAGCTCCGCCACGTCCAGCCCGGCATCCCCCTCTCCGACTCCGCAGGCGGTGCTCCTCACAAAGGCGCAGCTCACGTCCGCTCTGCTGTCGCTGTCGCAGATGCCTGCCGGCTGGTCAACAGATGGCAGCTCCAGTACAGGCGACAAGACGTTCTGCAACTACCGCCAGCCGCACAAGGCGCAGGTTCAGGTCTCTCGCACCTTCCAAAAGGGCGGAGGGCTGACCGCCACCGTTGCGTCGGTGGGCATTCGGCAGTACGCGAGTGCGAGCGATGCCACCGAGTCCTTCACCGCGATGGAGAAGGCACTCGAGTCCTGTCACCAGGAGACCTACCAGGGGTCGGTACTGAAGTACTCGCCGATGAGCGTGGACAAGCTTGGCGACCGGTCCCTGGGTGTACGCATCGACAGCGACGGCGCCACGGTACTTCAGCAGTTCACCCTCGACGGGCCCACCCTGATCAACGTCGGCACCGGCGGCCTCGCGGACGCGGGAGCCGACACGGCCACCAAGCTTTTGCGTGACCAGGTCGACCGGTACGAGGCCGCAGCCCGCAAGTAGGGCAGGCTGCGAGAGCCGAAGTCCTCCGCAGCGCAAACACAGCTGCGGAGGACTTCATGTCTGTGCGGTGCCATCGCTTCGTCACGCCGGTCAGTTGTCGCTTTCCATCGCGCCGGCGTGCAGGTCGAGGGTCCAGTTCTGGCCGACGAGATCGTGGCCGAAGCTATGGTGGCGTTCCTCGTGGGCAAGGGTGAAGCCGAAGCTCTGGTAGATCTTGCGCGCCGCCACCAGCACGTCGTTGGTCCACAGCGTCACCTGTTCGTAGCCCGATTCACGGGCGAAGGCCAGGCAGTCCGCGACCAGGCGCGTCCCGAGACGGAGGCCCCTGCCCTCCGGAGTGACGAGCAGGATTCGCAACTTGGCCACCTTCGGCTGGTCGCCGGCAACCAGAAAGATGCAGCCCACACGCCGACCGTCGAGCTCGGCGACCCAGGCCGCCTCGCGGGCCGGGTCATGCTTGGCGCCGTAGCCGGCGACGATCTTGGCGACCAGGACCTCGAAGTCGGTGTCCCATCCCATCTGCTGGTGGTAGACCTCGCCGTGGGCCATCACCACCCAACCCAGGTCGCCGGGACGGTCCGCGCGACGCACGACGACTTGTTTCTGATCTTGCTGCGACATGAGCTGCTCTCCCTGGCTCGTGATCGCTCTCCCCACGCACTGAAACAGTTGTTTCAGTTGCGTTAGGCTAGCTGCGTGCCCCAGGAATCGCCAACCCCCTCCGCCCGGCAGACCGAGCTGCTTGAGGCGGCCTACCGGTACGCACTCGCCCACGGCCTGACCGACCTGTCACTGCGCCCGCTGGCCGAGGCCATCGGCTCCAGCCCGCGAGTCCTGCTCTTCCTCTTCGGAAGCAAGGACGGCCTGCTGCAGGCACTGCTGGAGCGTGCCCGCGACGACGAACTGGCGCTCCTGGCCCGGGCCAGGCAGCCCGAACGCCCCGCCGGGCTGGTCCCGGCCGTCGAACGGGTCTGGGCGTGGCTCGCCGCGAAGGAGCACCGGCCACTGCTGCGGCTGTGGGCCGAGGCGTACGCGCGCTCCCTCGTCCAGCCCGACGGTGCCTGGGCCGGGTTCGCCCGTGCGACGGTGGAGGACTGGCTCGGCGTCCTGGCCGACTGCCAGCCACCGTCCGAACGTGACAGCGAGGATGGTGCCGCCCGCCGCACCTTGGCCCTGGCCGTACTGCGAGGCGCTCTGCTCGATCTCCTCGCCACGGACGACGAGAAGCGGCTCACCGAGGCCGTCTTGCACCAGCTCACTCTGCTGCGGTACTGAATCGGGGGGCGCACCGCCCGTGTGGACCAGGCCATCCACTACGCCGACATCGCCGACCGCAGCATGAGAGGCATGATGCGCTGGTGCCGGGTCAGTCCAGGTTCCGGTCAGATCGGCCAACGATGAAGCAGGGTGGCCCGGAGGCAATGCTCGGTGATCTCGTCGGCGGGGCGGCGGAGGGTCCAGCGGTGGATCCCGCCGTCCATGGGCAGGACCTCGACGACGGTTTCCAGGGGTGGGTAGCCGAGTTCGCCGCAGGCGAGTTGGCGGATCACGATGGCGGTGTCGTCGTCCAGGCCGAGCAGAGCGCGCACGGTGTCCCTCAGTTCGCGCAGGTGCGGACTCGGCCAGGCGATTCCTGGGCGTGGTTCCAGGTACATGGGGGATACCTCTTGTTCCGGGAAGAGTGGCGGGTGACGTAGACGGCAGGCTTCGCCGTGGTGGTTCATTCGGATGGTGTGCGGGTGGTGGCCCGGTTCCAGATCGGCGGCCTGACGGGTGGTCGGGCAGCGCGGTGTCTGGCCACGATCATCTGCCAAGTCGCGAGGAGCAGTAGCGTGCCGGTTTCGGCGACGAGGCTGAGGGCGGCCTGTGGTGCGGGCTGCAGACCGCGCTCGGTGAATCCGAACACGCCTACGGTGCGCGAGGCCGTGAAGCCGCCCAGGGCCCCGAGCGCGACGCCTGCCGCGGCGGCCCTGAACAGCAGGGGTGGTGTCCCCATCATCAGCAGCAGGGTGGCGAGCGCGAAGGAGGCGCTGGCCTGGAGGAGGAACAGGGGGCCGATGATGGGGATGAAGCGGTACTCGTCGACGTAGAGCTGGGCGTGGATGTATCCGCCGGCGGCGAGGGTTGCGGCAGTCGCCCACCGCAAGGCGAGGGTGGGGAGTCTTCGGGTGTTCATGCCAGCCTCTGATCCTTGATGGCCAGTTCGCGGTCGCCTTGGCGGTAGCCGACGCTGCGAATGCCGAGTACGTCTTTGAGCTGTCGGGCGGGGACGACCTGCGGGGTGGGGGCGGGGGCACGGCCCGGTTTGGGCAGTGGGTAGGCGGTGGTGGTGGCGGAGTGGAAGGTGATGTTGCCGTCTGTCTTGGTGAACAGTTGGTGGACGTGCCCGTTGAGACAGGTGACGGAGGAAAAGCGGCGTAGGAGGGCGATGACCTTGAGGGCGTCGTCGGTGCTCCAGCCCCACCGCGGGTACATGGCGAACAGCGGGATGTGGCTGAACACCACGATGGGGGTGTCCGACGACAGTCCGGCGACGTCTTTGCGGACGAAGTCGATCTGGTCGTTGCCGAGGTGGCCGAGTTTCTCCAGGCTCAGAGTGTTGACCAGGGCGATGAAGTGCACGCCGTGGGCGTCGAAGCTGTACCAGCCCTCGCCGAGTGTGCCCATGCCGAAGGTCCGCCGGTAGGCGCGGCCCGCATCGCCGATGGAGTCGTGCTCGCCCGGCACGGTGAAGACGCGGTCTGTCTTCATTGCCGCCATCATCTGCTTGACCTGGTCGAACTGCCCGGCCGTGGACAGGTGGGTCAGGTCGCCGCTGTGCATGACGAAGTCAGGCCTGAATCCGAGCGAGTTGACCTGGTTGATCGCTTCGGTGAAGGAGCCGGCCACGTCCGTGTTCGCCGGGCCCTGGAACCCGATATGGCTGTCGGACACCTGCACGAACCTCAGCGCGCCGGTTCCCGCCGCGGCGGCCCCGGCGTTGGCGGCCCGGGAGTCGGCGATATGGCTGATCACCTCCCCACTGGCCACGGTCAGCACTACCGCGCCACCGAACCACCCTGCGTGCCGCAGGAGTTGGCGTCGAGTCATGCCGTGTTCGCCTTGGGGCCGACGGGCGTCGTCGGCCGGTGCTCCGTCGTGATTGTCGCGGTAGTCGGTCATCAGGTCACCTCCACGGTGCCGGTCATGAACGGATGGATGGTGCAGAGGTAGGCATAGGTGCCGGGTTTGGTGAACGTGTAGCTGTAGGTGGCGTGGGTGGCCAGGGCGGCGGAATGCAACGGGCCGCCCGATGCGGTGCTGGTGACGGTGTGCGGGTCGGTGTCCTGATTGGTCCAGGTCACCGTCGTGCCCGCTTTGACCTTCAGCGTGGTCGGGGAGAATGCGAAGTTCTTGATCGCCACAGCGCTGCCATTCACCGGCGCGGCCGGCGCGCCCGTGCTCGATGGGCTCATGGGCATGGTCATGCTGGGCATCGGCGAGGCGCCGGGAGCGGTGCCCGCTGTGTTCCCCGGCACCGTGACACCTGGCATTCCCGCCGTCTGGTGCTGACCCGGCCCGGGTGTGATGGTGCCGGCTCCGGTGGACGAGGAGTGCGGCGACTGGCCGCATGAGCTGAGGATCCCCAGCGCGCCGGCAGTGGCGACGGCAAGTCCGGCCGCGGCACGTGATCGCCGGCCGGGTGTGCGGAAGTTCAGATGCATGGTGTTTGTTCCTCACTGATCGAGCGGAGACGGGGGCTGCGCCGGCGGAGGGCGCAGGCAACCGCAGGGATGTGTGGTGGATGTCGTGTTCACGGGTGCGTGCCCCTCACGGCCCCCCGAACGAGCACGGGTGCTACCCCGTACCGGCCGCGGCCCTCGACGTGCCTCGCGCTGGGCATCCGCCCTTGCGCGCCGCGAAGGTGCGGGCGGCATGCGGCAGTTCCCCCTGCGGGGAGCCGCGAGGGGCTCGGGGCGGGTCGGTGGTGCCTGTACGGATGGTGCGCGCGCTGGGCCAGGTGGCGTTCTGCCCCCGTGGCTGCGCTTCCCTCGCGCAGAGCCGTCGACGTGATGTGCGCCGGGCACCGGCCGGGGCTGCGCGGTGCCGCCGAGTTCGATCCGCGGAGGTGGGCTGATCGCGGTCGAACCCGGGAGCACGTAAGGGGCGCGGTGAATCTCGGTCACCTCTGACCCATCCTTTGTCATATGGGAATCGATGAGGAATGAGGCGCAAGTGGGCCCTTGTCCGCATCCACGGACGGCGAGGGCCTCACGGTTCGGTAGATATGCACTTTTTATGAGATCTCTTGGTGTCGCCGCAGATCAGCCGGTCTCCCCCGGACCCCGCGCACGCTTGACCCCGGTGGCGCCGTAAGGCCCGGCACGGGCATATCGCCCAACGGCGGCCACAGAGAGTCACCTCCTTCACGCCGTGCGCTACGGGACAAAGCGAGGCATGTGCGTAATGATCGGTCTATGCCCTGGAGTTCCCGAAAACGTGGTCCACGGACCGATCCGGATCGCTCCGCGCACCGTGTCTCTGGTAAAGGGACCCTTTCGACCGCAGACGAGGAACTGCTGCGCACTCTGTATGCGGAGCACGCAGGGCCCCTGTTCCACTACGTGCTGCGACTGACCTCGGGAGATTGGCAATGGGCGGAGGATGTGGTGCAGGAGACGCTGCTGCGGGCATGGCAGCATCCCGCCGCGTTCGACCCCGCACGCGGCCCGGCCCGGGCATGGCTGTGTACGGTCGCGCGGCATCTGGTCATCGACGCCCACCGGGCCCGGCAGGCCAGGCCGACCGAGGCCGGCGGCGATGCGCTGGAGCGAGCCGCCGAGCAGCAACCGGGCGAGGACGAGATCGAGCAGGCACTGCAGAGCTGGGCGGTTGCCGAGGCCGTCCGGTCACTGTCCCCGGACCACCGCGCCGTCCTGCTGGAGACCTACTACCGGGGTCGGACCATGGCCGAGGCCGCACAGGTGCTGGGCATCCCGCTGGGCACCGTGAAGTCACGGACGTACTACGCCCTGCACGCCTTGCGGCTGGCGCTCCAGGAGCGGGGGATCGAGCCATGACCGTGGCGGGCAGGAGGCGGCGACCATGAGTGCGGAGCACGACGCCCTCCGGCTGGCGCTGGGAGGGTACGTCCTGGGCACGCTGCCCTCGGGGGAGATGGAACGTGTGCGCGTCCACCTCGCGGAATGCGCCGATTGCCGGGCCGAACACACCCAGCTGGCGGGGTGCCTCGCGCTGCTGGCGACAGTGACCGAAGCCGAAGTCTCAGGCCAGAGGGTGCCGACGGCTGACGGCGACCTGGCCGACCGGCTGGTGGCACGGGCAGCCGAAGACGCGCAGGGCCCCCTGCCCGAACTGCCCGGTGTGCCCGCAGGGTCGCAGGCGCCGCAGGGGGGTGTGCTGGAGAGGTTGCTCCAGCAGGCTGCGGCCCGGCGCCGCAGGACCTGGCGTCTGCAACTGGCCGGCGCTGCCGCCTCGCTGACCTTCATCGCGGCAGCGGCCGGCGGCACATGGCTGGCGGCTGTCGGATCCCTGGGCAGTCAGGCGACGCCCCCCGGGCCGACCGCGCCGGCCCCCTGGCGCACCTTCTCCGGAAGCGATCCCACCACCGGCGTCTCCGCCTCGGTGAAGGTCTCGCCCTCGGCCTGGGGCAGTGTCCTGCAGGTCTCCGCCAAAGGGGCACCCGCCGGAATCACCTGCCGGCTTCAGGCGGTCGGGCCCGGCGAAACGAGGGCGGACGGCGCCACCTGGCGGGCAGGCGAGTACCCTCCCGGCACCACGATCCCAGGGGCGGTTCCCATGTCCCCGGGAACCATCGAGCACTTCGAGATCATCGCAGGCAACGGTCAGAAGCTCGTCACAATCCACGCGTGAAGTGTGGGGAGCCCACGCGACCCCGTCGTCGGAGCGGGCTCCTGGCGCACCGATCGACTCCTCGCGCCCCGGCGCGGGTCGCCGGAAAGGCGTACCGCCCGCGACAGGGCCACCCGCGGCGCACCTCGGGCGTCCACCCACCGCCCCGCCACGGGTGCGGTTGTCGGGTATGAGCGCACGGCGGCGCAAGAGCGCCGCG
Source organism: Streptomyces sp. NPDC002573 (assembly GCF_042889625.1). Classification (NCBI taxonomy): domain Bacteria; kingdom Bacillati; phylum Actinomycetota; class Actinomycetes; order Kitasatosporales; family Streptomycetaceae; genus Streptomyces; species Streptomyces sp. NPDC002573. The sequence goes on from NZ_JBIARC010000073.1 coordinate 28,584, forward strand.
TGTCCGGAGGCCCCGCAGGCCGACGCCGGTACCTCTCCGGCCGCAGGCTGATCAGCGCCACGGGCTGGGTGGCGGCTGGTGGCCCAAGCGGCTGCCATCCACCGGGAAAGGTCTCCTCCGCGGCCGGGCTGATCGAGGCGAAAGCCGTCCGGGCGTAACGACCAGCGGGTCGAGGGGCGGACGCATGCGGTCGTCGATGTGGCAGCTGAGATGCCACACGTTCCCAGGACCGGTCAGGTGCTGCAGTTGCTCGGCCTGCACAATCTGTCAGCAAAGGACTGTGTCGGCACCGGGGCAGTTCCACGGCTCGGTCCCGGGGCTCTGGCCCGCTGCCGTCACACGGCGTCCGGGCAGTGGCAGGCCGCCCACCCCGCAGGGCCCCCGGTTCCTGCTCAGGGCGCGCCTACGGTTTCCGGGAGCTGGTGGGCCTCATCCCCGGCTCAGGCGAACCGGCCCAGTCCTCAGACGGCTTGATGCATGAGCGCGCCGACGGAGCATGCAGCCAAGTCATCGACATTCACGCGACCCACCAAAAAATCCAGCAAAAGGGGCGAACAACTCGAACCGTTCCGTGTGCGTCGACCGTGGAACTGAATGAGCGCGCCCGTACAGGATCGAGCCCACCGACCGCCCCCGAAGGCGTTGGCGGGTCTCCCCCATTCCGGTCTCCGCACATCCACAGAAGAGTCAGAAGACCATGTTTGTGACCGACTCCCCCAGCCCTAGTTCACTGCTCGGCCAGCCCTGCGACCACCGGGCGCTGCTCACCCTGCCCGCGCGGGAGGCACACGTCCCCGCCGCTCGTCACTTCGCGGCCGATCTGCTGGCGACCTGGAGTGTGCCCTCAAGCGAGCGGGACTCCGCCGTACTCATCATCGACGAACTCGCCGCCAACGCCGCCCAGTACGGCCGCGAGCGCATGACCCTGCTGCTCGTCCTCGACCACGGCACTCTGCACATCGTGGTCAGTGACTCCGGCATGGCAGTGGAGCGCCCCCGCCCTGACATCGCCCCAGACGAACACGGCCGCGGCACCGGCATCGTCCAGTACCTCGCCCAGTCGACGGAGATCCACCAGACACGCAGCGGCTGCGAGGTCCGCGCCTGCCTGAGGTGTTCGGCATGAGCGGCCCGGACGTTCCGCGCGAGCTGCGGCGCCGGGTCACCGGACGGCCCCGCACGTGGGTCTTCACGACCCACATGCCGTGCCCCGTCGACGGCTGCCGGGGCCCGGCCCGAGTTCCTATGCGGTCCGCGGCGCATCCACCGGCCCTCGAACACGGCGCCCCCGACCACGACACGATGCCGTGTCGACGCTGCGGCACCGGCCCCTACGTACGGGCGGAGTGGTGAGCGTGGACGTCACCCCGAACAGCCGCGAGGACATCGGCGCCCCGCCTGCGCACGAGGCGTACGCGAACGGGCCCGATCTGCGCCGCGAGATGCACCAAGTGCTCGCTCTCGGGGCCCAACGCGACGGCCGCCAGGCCAGGCCCGTCACCGGCCCCCCGGTCGACGCGACGGCCGCCGAACGGGCCTGGCTGCTGCGCCGGGCGGCCCTCATGGACCGGATGGCCCTGGATGACCCCGGCCCCGGCCCGGTCGCAGCCGCCGCAGAAACCGCCGAGCAGCTCGTGCTGCACGACCGCCGCCATCCCGACCCGGTGGCCGGCCCGCTCCACCCCGACGCGATCACGCTCGCCTCCAGCCGTCGCCTCTACGTCCGCCAGGAGTACGCCGCCTGGACGGCCGCCGGGCGCCCCGGAACTGAACCACCCCGACCCGTCAGGAAGAAGAACACATGAGTGAGACATCGCTCCGGGAACCCGGCTGTGCCTTCGGCCGCACGGACCATCCCGACGGGTTCGAGCAGGCGCCGTTCCACCACGGCGGCAAGGGCGCTGCCTGTCCTGCCGACAATCAGCTGCGGGAGCATGCCGGCACCGGCGAGGTCTGCCTCGATGTCCGGGACCTGACTGTGGTCGCGGGCCATGGCCACAGAATCCTCCACGAGGTGTCCTTCCCCGTCGGCGAGAGGTGTCTGCTCGCGGTAGTCGGCCCCAGCGGGGCAGGAAAGTCCACGCTCCTCAACGCCCTCACCGGCCTGCGCCCAGCGGATTGCGGCACGGTGCTGTACGACGGACGTGACCTCTACCGCAACTACGCCGAACTCCGCCGGCGCCTCGGGCTCGTCCCTCAGGACGACATCCTGCACACGCAGCTCACCGTGCGGCGCGCCCTCGGCTACGCGGCCCAGCTGCGCTTTCCGCAGGATACTGCGCCCGCACAACGGCAGGTACGGGTCGAGGAGGTCATCCGGGAACTGGGCCTGGAAGAACGCGCCGACCGGCCCATCCACAGTCTCTCCGGGGGCCAGCGCAAACGCGTCAGCGTGGCCCTGGAGCTGCTGACCAAGCCGTCCCTGTTGTTCCTCGACGAGCCGACCTCCGGCCTCGACCCCGGAATGGACCGCTCGCTGATGCGCATGCTGCGCCGCCTCGCGGACGATGGACGAACAGTCGTCGTTGTCACCCACAGCGTGCTCAGCCTCGACGAATGCGACCTCCTGCTGGTACTCGCACGTGGCGGCGAAGTCGCCTACTACGGACCGCCGTCCGAGGCCCTGCCCTTCCTCGGCTTCGCGGACTGGCCGGAGGCATTCGAGGCGTTCGAGACGGCGGGCGACCGCGCATGGGCGAAGGAGTACCGGCACTCACCTCACCATCAGCGCTACGTCACGGACTTCAGCATGCAGCAACCCGCCTCCCGCACCCAGACCCGGCAAGCAGGACCAACCCTGCGGCGGCAGACGTGGGGCGCCCAGCTCGGCACGCTGGCCAGACGCCACGCTGCCGTTCTTGGCGCCGATCGTGCCTTCCTGAGCGTCATGATCGCACTTCCCGCAGTGATGGGCGTCCTGACCCGGTTCATCGCCGGCAGCCGGCTGACCCGTGACACGGCAACCAGCGCCCTGCTTGTCCTGTGCATCGGCGCCGTACTGACCGGCGCGGCCAACGCCGTGCGCGAGCTGGTCAAGGAAAACGTGATCTACCAGCGGGAGCGAGCCGCCGGCCTGTCCAGATCCGCCTACGTGATGTCCAAGATTCTGGTCCTCGGCACCATCACAGTGATCCAGGCCGCCGTGCTCGCGCTGGTGGCACTCTCCGGTGTCGATCTGAACGCGCCACGGGGCCTGGGGGTACTGATGCCGCCGCTTGCCGAAATCGCCCTCGTGCTGACACTCCTGGCTTTCGCGGCAATGACGCTCGGCCTCCTCCTCTCAGCGCTCGTACACAAACAGGAGGTGACCATGCCCCTGCTCGTACTGCTGGCCATCGTCCAAGTGGTCTTCTGCGGCGCCCTGGTGAAACTCCACGGAAGGCCCCTGGTCGAATACCCGGCATGGCTGACGCCCTCCCGATGGGCGTTCGCCGCGATGGCCGGAACCATCCAGCTTGCCTCCATCCTCCCGGACAAGAAGGTGAAAACCGATCCGCTCCTGCAACACACGGCCGCCGCATGGCTCCTGAGTACCGGCATGCTGCTCTTGCTGTCCATCGTCTTCGCGATGGCCGTCGCCTGCCTGCTACGGCGCCACGAACCCGCCATCATGCGGAAGTAGAGCCCCGGCAGGAGCCCGCCCCCGGGCCGGCCCGGTCCGGGGCATGAGCCCACCCGTCCCAGTGAGAAGGTGAAGACTATGTTCCGCAACGCACTTGAGCCGTGGCACCTGGTGCTCCTGGTTCTGGTGATCGTCCTCGTGTTCGGCTCGAAGA
>NZ_JBIARC010000074.1:0-31919 GCF_042889625.1 Streptomyces sp. NPDC002573
AGCGGATATGACTTCGACACTCACATCCTTGCAGGTCAACGGCACCTTTCTGCTATCGGGGCGTCAGGTCGCCCAATTCCGCTGAATAGCCAGGGTTAACGAAACCGGGGTTCGCCAAGGCCGTTGACACTCACTCGCTGTCACGAGCCCGTTTGAGGAGAAGCCACTGACTGCTAACGACCGAACGGCGTCGTCACTGCTAACGGCATGCGGATTCCGGCGTTTCCGCAGGGACTACCGTCAACGAAGCCGTGGATCCTAGATCTGGGCGTCTGACGGCAGTAGTTGACGGTAACGTCAGCGGACGAGTGCCGCACGAAACGGCGGGTCGTCACCGTTGTCGGGCTCGGCGGCGGGCTGGTCGAGGTTGCTGAGGGCGTGTCCGAGGAGGTCGATGGCCTGGCGCTGGAGGCGGAGGCGGACGTATGCGTAGACCGTGGCGGTGACCCCGATGTGGGCGTGGCCCAGGAGCTCCTTGATGACGACGAGCTCGACGCCCTGCCCCAGGAGCAGTGTCGCGGTCGAGTGCCTCAGGTCGTGGAACCGGATCGGACGCAGGTCCGCGTCGCGAAGTAGTGCGTTGAAGTGTCGGGTGAGGGTGGCGGGTTCGATCGGGTGCCCGTCTGGGCGTGTGAAGACGTATCCGCTGTCCTGCCAGCCAATGCGTACATCCGCTTGCGACCGGAGCAGCCGGTGCCGGGCCGGGAGCCTTCCCGCCACTGCACCGGCCGAGCCGCCTTCCGCCCCGCCGCGATGACCAGTTCCTTCACCGACTGCGGCTTGTCGGGATACTTGGCCACCGGCGGGCGTCCCATCCCGGAGTACGGCTCGGCCACCGGCACCGCGCCGGCGGGCTGAGCCGACAGAGTGCTGGAGATTCCCACGACGTAGTTCAGGCCGCGGGCCTGCAGTCCGTGGCGGAACGCGGCAGCGTCGCCGTATCCGGCGTCCGCGACGGCCAGCGGCACCTCGACCCCCCAGGAGCGGGTCTCGTCGAGCATGTCCAGGGCCAGCTGCCACTTCTCCACATGCCCGACGTCATCCGGGATCTGGCAGGCGGCACGCCGGGCGACTTTGCCCGCATCGGCCTTCGCGGAGGCGGGATCCCATGTCTGAGGTAGGAAAAGTCGCCAGTTGACCGCCGCCGAGGCGTGGTCGGAGGCGAGGTGGAGTGAGACGCCGACCTGGCAATTGGTGACCTTGCCGGCGGTGCCGGTGTACTGCCGCGACACACACGCCGAGGCGGTCCCGTCCTTCAGGAACCCGGTGTCGTCGAAGACCAGCGCCTCCGGTGCGATCACCTCCTCCATCCGCCAGGCCAGTTTTGCCCGGATGTGGGCCGGGTCCCACGGGCTGGTGGTGATGAAATGGGCCAGCGCCTGCCGGTTCCCGTCTTCACCGAGCCGTGCGGCCATCGGCTCGACCGACTTACGCTGCCCGTCGGTAAGCAGCCCCCGCAGGTAGACCTGCCCCCAACGACGTTGGTCATCACGCGCGAACGGCTCGAACACCTCCGCGGATGGCTTGGGGTGTCGGATCCCAGCTGATGCCTGACGTTTCTGTCCCGGGTGATGCTTGACGGTGGCCGGCGTCGCCTCCCGCGCCGGGCGCCCCCGACCACGCGCCGCCGGGCGGGCGCTCACCGTTCGCGGTGGTTCGGGGCAGGAAAACCTCCGATGGCGTCGCCCGGCGTGCCAAACTTTCACCTATGACGCGCGCACTGCATCTGACCGCTGCGGTCACCCGTGAGGACGAGTGGTACGTGGCCCGCTGTCTCCAGGTCGAGGTCACCAGCCAGGGAGAGAGCATCGAAGAGGCCCTGGCCAACCTCCGCGAGGCACTGGAGCTGTATTTCGAGGACGCCCCCGCCCCCGAGATCGTCGCCGACGTGATCACCGCACCGGTCGAGGTCCGCGTCGCATGAGCCCCGCCGTCCCCCACGGCCTGTCCGGCACCCAGATCGCCAAGGCGCTCGAACGCGCCGGTTTCGGCCACATCGCGACCCGCGGCAGCCACGCCAAATACCGCAAGGACGACCGCACCGTCATCGTGCCCCTGCACCGCTCCCTCGCGCCCGGTACCCTCCGCTCCATCCTTCGCCAGGCCGACTGGACCGTGGACGACCTCACCGAGCACCTCAAATAGCCCAGAGGTCCCGACCCGGTGTCGCCCCTGACGGCAGTAGCGATGGCAACAACTACGAACAACCCCGGCTGAACCCGCACCCCAGCGGACCGTCGAACACCACTTGACCTGCGAAAACGCAGGTAGAGTGGGGGCGCCTAGCACACGTACTACGTGCTGGCGGGGGCTACGCCGGTCCTGGTTCACAATACATGTGGACCTAAGACCACGTATCGGAGTGATACGCGTGGCCCGGATGAGATCTTCAAGAATGGGTTCGAGCCGCGTGGATCAAATATGGACCTAATGGAGCACGCTTCTGGTTGGTCGACAGATTCCGGTTATGTGGCGACGACTAAACACGAGAGCATAGCCATCGGGCGCGGCGGAAACGTCTATCCCGTAGACGGGGTCGAGGGCCTCGATGTGAATGGCGAGTGGCCAGACAATCCATTTGCCGACGAACAGGAAATTGCTGTTCCGGGTCGCATTGATCCGAGCCGTATCATCGGCGTGCGGTTGCGTGACGGGACTTGGATGGACAATCCCAACTATGTTCCTCTGGGGAAGTGATGGATGTACTAAGCCTGACCGCTGCCAGCGACGATGGCCGTCGCGAGGAGATTGACCTCGAAGTTGATGACTCAGGCACGCCGAGCATCAGGCTGGTCCGCGCCAATAGGATGACTAGCGTCCATCAAGGCGGAGATCTCTTCGAGTGCCTCAAGGTTTTGCGCCGTCACCTTGAGGTGGAAGGTCTCCTCGTTTGCTGTCAAGGATCACGACCGACGGTATTTCCATCGGGGATGGGGCGTCAGATGTCAAACGGGAGGCTTGCTTATCCGTTGCGACGCGATCCGACTCTGACCGACGCGGATCTTGTGGACATATTCGCGCCAGCTAAACTTTCCGAGGTGGGTACGGTCGGAGATCAACGTCGAGCTGTAATGGAGTTCTTCGGGTTCTCAAATAAGTAGCTTGGCGGTCCCGCCGGGTTTTTTTCCGGTGGGACTGCTGTGGCGTGCTGAGGGGGTCTGACGGCAGTACCTGACGGCAACGTCAGTGGACGGGTGCTGCACAAGCGGTCGAGTCGTCGCCGTCGTCTGGCTCGGTGGTGGGCTCCTGCGGAGCCTGGACTGTGGGGTTGCGATGAGCTCGGTGAGCAGAAATTCGGACTCGGGGTCAACTCAGGTGCTATCTGACGAGGAGCGGGATCTGCTCCGATGTGGCCTCCTGGAATGGAGTGGACCGGCTCGCGGCACAGAAGAGTTCGCGGTTGCCATGGGCTTCCCGGGCCTGGACGGTCTGCTCCAGGAAGGTAAGCGAATTCGCGCAAGGCTGGCCAGCGGGGAGTCGCTTGAGCCTATTGATTGGGCGCGTGCTCTCCTGGCAACAGAAGTCGCCTTCGCAAGTGACGTCGTTGGGTCAGGTCATGACTGGTCGATAACCACAGGGTTTTCCGACGAGGAGACAGTTAGGATTCTGCGGTCGATTCAGCGGAAGCTTGCCCGTACGGTCATTCCGCTCATTGGAAATTCCCTTGGAACTCGCCTAGGGAACCAGTGGGGATGAGTTATCGCGCCTCTGGAAGGCGCCTCGCCATGAGTTTCTGATGGTGTTCAAATTGTCGAGCGGAAAGCCGGGCGGGACCCCCGCCGAACTCTTCGACGACGCCGTCAAGGAAGGCCAGGGCGGTTACTGGTACACCACGCAGAGGGAAATGGCGTTCCTGGAGCGGGCCTACCGCTTGGGCAACCTGCCCCGAAGCAGGCTCACCTTCTACCTGGGAGGAAAAGACGTCACCGGTGAAGTCTTTTCGGAATCTGAATACCTAGGAGGTTCTTGAAATGCCTCTCGCCCGATGGGAGCGCAGATTTCGAGTGTGGCACTACTCGGTGAGCTATCAGCCTCGATCCACCGCGTGACCACCGGTCGGCATGAGGGCCGGGAACGAAGAAGTGCCCTGTGACCTGCGATGATGAGAGTTCTCTACGCTCACATCAGGCACGATCAGCAAGGCACTTCGTAAGTGAAATCTTCCCATACCCCGGCGCGGGTGTTCGCCGCGTTCGACGAGCCGAATCTCATCGCGCATGCCGGGCTGGTCCCGGTCGTCCGGCTGGCCGAGCGGTGTGGCCTGCCGGTCCTGGTGGCCGAGAAGGTCAAGCTGGACGGAGTGAAGAACGGGGCCGGTACGGCGGCGGACGCGAAGGTGATGAGCGTCCTGGGCGGCATGGTGGCCGGTGCCGACTCCATCGACGACCTGGACGTGCTGCGCCACGGCGGGCTGCCGAAGCTGTTCGGCGGGGTGCGGGCCCCGTCCACACTGGGCACTTTCCTGCGGGCCTTCAGCTGGGGACACATCCGTCAACTCGAGTCCGCGATGCGCGCGTTCACCTGCAACCTCGCCGCCCACACCGGCCTGGTGCCCACGGATGACGAGGTGGTGTTCGTGGACATCGACTCCAAGGTCAAGCAGGTCTACGGCCCGGCCAAGCAGGCCGCATCCTTCGGCTACACGAAGGTCCGCGGCCTCCACTTCCAGATCGTCACCGTCAAGACCACCACGTGTGCCCCGGTGATCGTCGCCACGCGGCTGCGCAAGGGATCGGCAGGCTCGGGCAAAGGCGCCGCCAGCCTTCTGCGCGAGGCCCTGGCCACGGTGCGGGCCATGGGCATCACCGCACAGATCGTCGTGCGCGCGGACTCCGCCTACTTCTCCCACAAAGTCGTCACCGCCTGCCGGAAGGCCGGGGCACGTTTCTCCCTGGCCGTCGCGGTCACCCGGACGATCCGCGCGGCCATCGAGACCATCCGGGCCGATGCCTGGACGCCGATCAAGTACACCGACGCGATCTGGGACGAGGAGGACGAACGCTGGATCTCCGACGCCGAGATCGCCGAGATACCGTTCACCGCGTTCACCAGCAAGAAGAAGACCTTCCACACCACCGCCCGGCTCATCGTCCGCCGCGTGAAGCGGCTGAACCCGAAGACGGTGCCGACCGGACAGAGCGAACTGTTCGCGGTCTGGCGCCACCATGTCATCTTCACCGACAGCCCGTTCGTCCTCACCGACGCCGAGCCCATGCACCGCGACCACGCCGCGGTGGAACAGGTCTTCGCCGACCTGGAGGACTCCGCCCTGGCCCACCTGCCCTCGGGGAAATTCACCGCGAACGCCGCCTGGCTCACCCTGGCCGCAGCCGCCTACAACCTCACCCGCGCGGCCGGCCACCTCGCCTCCGTCTTCCACGCACGAGCCCGGACCGGCACAATCCGCCGCCACCTCATCGCCGGCCCGGCCCGCATCGCCCGCCCAGGACGACGCCCGGTACTGCATCTTCCCCAACGTTGGCACTGGGCCGACGACTTCACCGACCTGTGGACGGCCACCGGACAGCGCATGCAGACCTGACCCGCCACACCCGCTGCCCGTCCACGATCTGGAAGACCTCGGAGAACCCGCCACCGGAACGGCCATCCGGCAACCCGCCCTGCCCAACACCGGAAATCCACCCCGAAACCGATCACACCGCGTGATCAGAATTCACGCGGTGGATCGAGGATCAGCGACTGCTGCTGCGCAGCCTCACCGAGCATTCCCCGACTCGAGTGGACGTTCTCTTCTCAAACGTCAACTTCATTCATATGCCCATGAACTTTGAGCGGTTCGAGGTGCACGAGGACGAGCAGTTCACCATGGCGGGGGTGGAGATCGAGAGCCCGCGAGGCACATGGTTCATCGTGAACGACGGTGTTGGCTATATCCATGCGACACACTGCCAATGGCACGAAGACGAGGGTAATTCCATGACGCCGTCTCGCTTTGGGCCGTTCAGGCCGACGGACTAAGATTCACCAGGACGAGCAGGCTCCTGTGCCGTTGAGAGAGAGTCGGAATCTCGCTCGTCGGCACAGGAGCCTTCGTGCTGAATGCCGGGCTCAGTGTGGGAAGGCCCGGGGTGGTCTCTGCCGGGGCAGCTCGTCGCGGAAGCTGGAGATGGCCGAGCTGATCTGGCGCATCAAGACCGTGCCCTCCAGCCGGTCGAGGTGGAGGTTCGCGCGGGCCAGGACGGGCAGGTCGACGCAGAAGTACAGCGTCGTCAGCGGATTGACGAACAGTTCGCTGCCTCGGGTGCGCTCGGTGAACCGTACGTCGTCGAACTCCCCCCCGCACGGCGGCAGCGACGGACCCGATGTCGGTCCCGCCGTCCACCAGTACGACCGCATCTGCCCCGCCCAGATGCTCCAGCAGCGCCCGGTAGGCGGCACGGGGTCTGTCAAACGGACGGGTCTGTTCCGTAGTCGGTGGTGACGGTGAGTGCCCGCCTGTGATCATTGAGCGTGCATGATGCGAACGCGCTTATAGGAACGGTGTTTTCGGGGTTGTCGGCGTTGGTCATTGAGGAAGTGGCGGACGGTGGCGAGATAGTCCGGGTTACGGCTCGGACCCGGGATGTTCCCGTTCCCTGCCCGGTGTGCGGGGTCGTGACGGGGAGGGTCCACGGATATCACGGCCGGACGGTGCGGGATGTGCCGGTCGACGGCCGGCAGGTCGTGGTCCGGGTGAGGATACGACGGCTGGTCTGTCCGGTCCTGGGCTGCAGGCGGCAGACCTTCCGAGAGCAGGTTCCCGGGCCTCTTGAGCGCCATCAGCGCCGCACCACACGTCTGACCGGTCAGCTCGCCGAAGCTGGTCAAGGAGTTATGCGGCCGGGCGTCCGCCCGACTCGCCCGATCGCTGGCCGTGCCCTTGTCGTACGCCTCCGCCCTGCGGCTGCTGCGGCGGGTGCCCGTGCCGGCGGTGCGGATCCCGGGGGTGATCGGGGTCGACGACTTTCAGGGCCGCGTGCTCGCCGCATCGGCGTCGACCGCGCGCGTGGTGCCTTCGTCTGCTCTACGAGGAGGCAGGCGGCGTCCGTCGCGAGAAACCGAACTCTCTTCGAAAAGGACCGGACACTGCGCATGGGGTGCACCAGAAAGGACTGTGAACAAGGCTTGACATGGATCAAGCCGTCATTCCTGTGGATGATGTACCGCTGTGGGTGGGGCATCAAAGAAGGACAGGAGACCGTCCTCGCCGTCGAGATCTCCCGTGAAGGCCTAGAGTGGGCACTGAAACACGCCTGCCTGTCCCACTACGAACATGGGCTCCACACAGACCGCGCCACGTGGAAGCGTCAATTGAAGCGGGCTCCGGCCCGGGTGTAATGGGACCCCGAACGCGACCTGTACCTTCAGCCGCTTGCCCACCGGTCGGCTCAGCTCGGCCTCGCCGACGAAACCGCACGCCTCTACGCCGGCAGCTCGGGCAGGACCGGGTGAAGTTCGCCTCGGAAGGCCGAGCCCGCCTCGCCGCTCTGCCGGTGCCGCTGCCGCGCCAGGTTCTGCGTCGGCTCCGTTTGCTGGTCCAGCCCGACACCGATATCGGCGGCCGACAGGGGCTCTTGTGGGGGTAGGTCCACTTGCCGGCGATCAGCTCTCGGTGCCGGCGCAGCAGCGTCACTGGGGTGCCGAAGAAGCTGCTCCAGCTCTGACTGAGCACCATGCGCGGCAGGGCCGCCAGCAGGACCCGGTCAGTCGGTTCCACTACCTTTTGTCGAGCTGGCGTTGGAGCATACCGAGCTGGTGCCGCAGCACCAGCAGTTCGACGTCCTTGGCAGCGTTGCCCTGCAGCCGCAGGCCCGCCAGCTCCAGCGACCTACGCGTCAGCAGATGGATCCATGACCACCGCATGGATCTCGATCATGCCCCGGCCCATCACCGCCCCGCAGCGAAACGTCCTGATCAGGGGCTCGAACTGGGGTTTTCACGCGGGACAGGCGGCGCGGCGCGGCGCAGACACCGCCGCAGCCGGGAGCGGCGTGGCCGGTGCGCGCTCGGCAGGAGCTGACGGGGGAGTGGGCGCCGGAGGGCGGCCCCGTCTCCGTCTCGCTTTCCGTCTCCGGCTCGGCGAAGATCAGCCGTCACAGCCCACGGCCTCGTCCATGGCATTCCCGGGGCCATCGTGCTGGGGAGCCGGCGTGACTACTCCCTCGGGTGTAGAGGACGTTGGGTGTAGCGGAGTGCTGGGTGCAGGGAAGCACCGTCAGGAGCAGTGCGGCCGGGGGACGCGAGGGTCGGCGTGGCTGTCGGGGAGCCGTAGCGGTGGCCTTGAGGCTGCTGTGTTGCTGGGGACGGGGAGGCGGAGGCGCTGGTCGGCGCGGTGGCCTGGTTGGTGGCGGTCGGACCTGCGCCCCTGCCGGCCGACGGGGTGCTCGGTGACGCAGAGGGTGTGCTCGGCGACGTGGGCGCGGAGGTGCCGGTCGAGGGAGGCGTCCGGCCGAGCGCTGTCAACACAGCGCCGGTGACCACTCCGTCCGCGTTCGTGGTGAGGACGATGGGGTCGGCGGCGCCGAGCAGATGATCGCAGCCCAGGTTCGTGAACGTCTGGTTGGCCCGTGCCGCGAGGAAACCGAAGAGGTTCGGCGCCATGGCCGGGTCCGGCGAGGGCGCCTTCTCGAAGAGCGGCTTGTCCTTGAAGACGCGCTGGATGCCGGCCGGATCGCTGAAGAGGGTGGTGCAGAAGCCCGCTCCGTCACCGTCGGCGCCGGCACCGACCGCGGGCATGTCGGCTCCGGTGCGGTACGCGTTGGTCTTCGCGACGCTGCTACGGCCGTCGACGAGCGTCATCGGGTCGTTCCGCGGGACGAGCGCGATCGGCGCTTTCTGGCGTGCCGCGGCGGACAGTTCGTCCAGCGCTAGGGCGGACGTGGCACGGCCGTCGCCGGACTGGTCGGGCGCGGTGAAGGGCTTGCAGCCAAGGGCAGGGTCTATGAACTGTGTCAGCAACAGGTTGTCGCTGCCGTTGGCCAGATCCTTGGGGGCGCGGGTGGTCGCCGACCTGGCCCCGCCGTTGTGCCGGTGGTGTCGGTCGCCGCGGTTGGTCAGCCGGGCGGCATCCTTGAGTGCGGCCCTGCTCGCGGCGTTGTTCTGGGCGATACGGCCGTGCGCGTCGGCGAGGTAGTGGGTCACCACGTTGTCGCTTCCGTCCTGGTCCACGACGGAGAAGTCCCGCGTGGTCGGGCAGGGTAGGCCGTCCTTGGCTCTCCCGAGTGCCGGAATCCTGAGGTGCCCCTTGGCGATCTGGGCGTTGGCGGCCCGGAAGAAGGCCGGAGCATTGCAGTACGCGAACTGGCCGAAGATCGATCCCGGTAGGCCGTTGACACACTGGCCCCGGGCCGGACCGTCCCGACGGCCGCTTGCCCGCAAGGTCAGCTCGGCACTGTTGAAACCGAACCAGATACCCACGGTCGAGCCGCGCGGCACCGAGGGCCGGGCGGTGGGCGCGGCCGGCTTCGTCCCCTTGTCGATCACCAACGGGTTGTAGAGGGTCAGCTTGCCGTTCGGGGTGACGATCGCGGCTTCCACGAATGCCGACTGGTCGGGGTTGGCCTCGTGGCAGGGTCCCAGCGTCGGGTCGGTCGGGACGAGTCTGTACGGCGTGGCCAGGCCGCGGGCGCTGAGCGGATTGTCCGGCACCAGCAGCGTGCAGTTGGGGTCGGGTTTTCGGGCCGCCGCGTCGGGCTGCGCGGCGGTTGCCTGGTTCCGTTGCGGGCGGTGCTGGGCACGGACTTCCGCCGCGAACACCGACCCCGCGACGACGGCGAGAATCACGGGGCCGCCGATCAGCGCGAGTGACACCTTCGACAGCTTCCGGTGCCGGGCGTGCTCCCGCCGCGCAGTACGCGACGACTGTGTCAGGTCCTTGCGGGCCACTGCGGTGCTCCTCACTGTGCGTCCTTCCGTGGGGAGTGGCCCACGGTCGCGCGGGCGCACGACGGTCATGACAGTGCGGACCCTTCTGGGCGTGGCGGAGAACGAGCAACCGGATCGCCCCGCACGACGGATCCCATCGCGGTACGTGCCGTGCTCACGGTCGGTTCAACGGCCGCGCCGGTCATTGCCGAACCTTGACCGAGCGGGAGGCTGAATCCCTGGTCGCCGCACGCTGAAGAGAGGTCAGCCGGATCGGCTCGGGGCGGACCGCGAAGGGGGCATCGTGCCGGGGAGCCGTCGTGACTGCTCTGCCGGGTGCAGGGGAGGAAAGTGGTGCGGTGATGCCGCCAGGTCGGTAACGGAGCACATCGCGAACCGGAGGGTGCTCGCTGTCCGGGAAGGGGTCCGGGCTGAAGCGCATGAGCCTGTTCCGGGTCTCCTCGCATCCGTTCGACGCACACCCCTTTGCGCCCGGTCACTCCCGACTCCCCTCCCGTCGCCCTTGCAAGCGGAACTGGCTCCGGTTAGTCTCGAACACGCACCGGAACCAGTTCCGGATACGAGGGCATGGCGCCCCCTGGCTCCACACCACCGGCCGGATGCGCGCCGCCCGATTCCCCAAGTATTTCTGGAAGAGCTTCATGACCAATGACCTCATCACGACTCCGTTCGGCGCGCAGACGACCGCCGCCGAGATTCTGGCCGGCATCGACCTGAGTGGCCGGCGGGCCGTCGTCACCGGGGGCGCTTCCGGTATCGGGCGGGAGACCGCGCGCATCCTCGCCGCCGCCGGCGCCGAGGTGACCATCGGCGTGCGCGACCTGGCCGCGGGTGCGGTGGCGGCGGAGGAGATCGCGCCGGCCAGCGGCCCCGGAGCGGTGCGCGCCGCGCTGCTCGACCTCGCCGACCAGACCTCGGTGCGCGCCTTCGTGCAGGCATGGGGGGGACCCCTGCACATCCTCGTCCTCAACGCCGGCGTGATGGCCTCGCCGCTTCAGCGGACGAAGGAGGGCTGGGAAATGCAGTTCGCCACCAATCACCTCGGCCACTTCGCCCTCGCCACCGGCCTGCATAGCGCCCTGACAGCAGCCCACGGCGCACGCGTGGTCGCCGTCAGCTCGGTCGGCCACGTCAACGGCGACGTACTCTTCGACGACATCAACTTCGAACAGCGCCCCTATGACCCGTGGGCGGCCTACAGCCAGTCCAAGACCGCCAACGTCCTGTTCGCGGTCGAGGCGGGCCGCCGCTGGGCGTCCGACCTGATCGCCGTCAACGCCCTCAACCCGGGCCGCATCACCAGCACCCGGCTCGGCCGCCACATCGGGGACATCTCGAACAGCCCGACCTCGTTCGACCCCACCAGCACCGACGTGTCCTGGAAGAACATCGAGCAGGGCGCCGCTACCTCGGTGCTGCTCGCCGCCTCCCCGCTGGCCGAGGGCGTGACCGGCCGGTACTTCGAGGACTGCAACGAGGCCGGCCCGCACCGCCCCGGTGTGCGCCGGGGAGTGGCCGCCCACGCCGTGAGCCCTCAGAGCGCGGGCCGCCTGTGGCAGACCTGCCTTGACATGCTCGCGGCCGCCGCGACGACCGTCTGAGGACACACCACCCGCGCACCACTCACCACCGGACCGCCAAGCCCGGCACGTCGTCCTTTTCCACCCGGAGGCGCCATCGGCACGCCTCACCCATCCCCGAAGGGCTAATCCACCGTGGATTACATCAAGCTCGGAAACACCGGCCTCGACATCTCACCGATCTGCCTCGGCACGATGAGCATCGGAGAGCCCGACCGCGGCTACCCCGCCTGGACACTGTCCGAGGAGGACAGCCGGCCGCTGATCAAGGCGGCAGCGGAGGCCGGAATCAACTTCTTCGACACCGCCAACGGCTACTCGGACGGCTCGAGCGAGGAGATCCTCGGCCGAGCGCTGCGCGACTTCACCGCCCGCGAGGACGTGGTGATCGCCACGAAGCTCTACCACCCGATGCGGCCCGGGCATCCGAACTCCGGCGGCCTCTCACGCAAAGCGATCATGACCGAGATCGACGCGAGCCTCACTCGCCTCGGCACCGACTACATCGACCTCTGGCAGATCCACCGCTTCGACGAGACGACCCCGCTCGAGGAGACCCTGGAGGCGCTCCACGACGTCGTCAAGTCGGGCAAGGTTCGCTACATCGGCGCGTCCTCCATGCACGCCTGGCAGTTCGCCAAAGCCCTGCACCTGCAGCAACTGCATGGCTGGACCCGGTTCGTGTCGATGCAGAACCACTACAGCCTGCTCAACCGCGAGGAAGAGCGGGAGATGCTGCCGCTGTGCGCCGACGAGAAGATAGGCACCATTCCGTGGAGCCCGCTGGCACGCGGCAAACTCACCCGCGACTGGGACGAGACCACGCACCGCTCGAGCGTCGACGCTTTCGGCAAGACCCTCTACCGGCAGGAAGAGAGCGAGAAGGCGATCGTCCAGGAAGTCGCCGCCGTCGCCGCCGAGCGCGACATCTCCCGAGCCCAGGTGGCACTGGCGTGGGTCTCCCACAACCCCGTGGTCTCGGCGCCGATCGTCGGCGTCACAAAGCCGCACCACCTCGAGGACGCGATCGCCTCACTCGAGGTGCGCCTCACCGATGACGAGGTGGCACGCCTCGAAGCCCCCTACGCGCCACAGCCGCCGGCCGGCTTCTGATCCTCAGATCCCTATTTCACTCCTTTATCTCGTTCAGGAAGAGACATGCAGCAAGAACGCATCACCAGTCCGTTCAACGCGACCTCGACCGCAGCCGAGGTCGTCGACGGGATCGACCTCCACGACAAGCAGATGATCGTCACCGGTGGGTCGTCTGGCATCGGGATCGAGACCGCGCGCGCACTGGCTACGGCAGGTGCCTCCGTCACGATCGCTGTCCGCAACACGGAGGCCGGACGCAGCGTGGCTGACAAGATCAACGCCGGCCTCGACTCCCCACGGGTCACGGTCGCACACCTCGACCTCGCGGACCTTTCGTCGGTGCGGCGTTTCGCAACCGGGTGGGGCAAGATGCCCGTGCACGTTCTGATCGACAACGCTGGCATCATGGCGACCCCGCTCACGCGCGCCGCATCCGGCTGGGAGTCGCAGTTCGCCACCAACCACCTCGGCCACTTCGCCCTCGCCAACCTCCTCCACGACGCCCTGGCGGGCGCGAGCGGCGCCCGGATCGTCTCGGTCAGCTCGCGCGGCCACCTGCGCTCGCCCGTCGTGTTCGATGACATCAACTTCACCGAGCGCGCATACGACCCGTGGCTCGCCTACGGGCAGTCCAAGACCGCCAATGTGCTCTTCGCCGTCGAGGCGAACCGGCGCTGGGCCGACGACGGGATCACCGCGAACGCCCTGCATCCCGGCGGGATCTGGACCAATCTGGTCCGCTACCTGTCCGAGGATGTGCGCGAGAGCCTCCGCACGGATCCGACGGCTGAATACAAGACTGCGGAACAAGGAGCCGCGACGTCGGTGTTCGTGGCGACGTCGCCCTTGCTCGACGGTATCGGCGGGCGTTACTTCGAGGATTGCAGCCAGGCCCTGCCCCACACTGGCGGCACGGAGCGTGTCGGCGTCGCCGACTATGCCCTCGACTCGGAGTCGGCACACCGCCTCTGGGACATCTCGGCGCACGCCATCAGCCACTGAGCATGCCATCGGCAGCTTGAGGTGCTTGGCCCGTGCGATGTCACATGCGGTCTGCTTCCAGGACCGCCCGGGTGAACGCCTCGGGTGCCTCCTGCGGAACGTTGTGGCCGACACCCTTCAGCGTGCGGTGGAGGTACGGGCCGGTGAACTTGCTGCGGTAGGCCGCACCGTTGCCAGGCGGGGTGAAGGGGTCCAGCGCACCGTCGAGTGTGACGGTGGGCACGTGGATGGGCGGGCCTTCGGCGAGCCTCGCCTCGAGGTCCTCGTAGCGCGAAGCACCCGGGGCGAGCCCCAGCCGCCAGCGGTAATTGTGGATGACGATGCGGACATAGTCCGCGTTGTCGAACGCCTGGGCGGTGCGGTTGAAGGTGGCGTCGCTGAAGTGCCAGGTCGGCGAGACGTTGTGCCAGATGAGCTTGGCGAAGTCGCGCCGGTACTTTGCAAGCCCCAGCTCGCCCCGCTCGATGGAGAAGTAGTACTGGTACCACCACGCCCACTCGTCCGCCGGGGGCAGCGGCAGGCGCTGCTGCTTCCGGTCGGTTATGAGATAGCCGCTTACGGAGACCAGGGCTTTGCAGCGTTGTGGCCACAGTGCGGCGATGATGTCGGCGGTGCGAGATCCCCAGTCGAAGCCGCCGAGGACGGCACGGTCGATCCGTAGGGCGTCCATCAGCGCGATGATGTCCCGAGCGAACACGACCTGCTCGGCGTTTCGGAACGTCTTGCCGGACAGGAAGGTGGTCGTCCCATAACCGCGCAGGTAGGGGACGATGACGCGGTAGCCGCGCGTGGCCAGCAGTGGTGCCACCTCGACATAGCTGTGGATGTCGTACGGCCAGCCGTGCAGCAGGATCACCGCGGGACCGCGGGCGGGACCCGCCTCGGCGTAGCCGATGTTCAACTCACCAGCGCGGATCTGCTTCAGCGCAGCGAAGGACAGGGTCCGTCGCGCCTTGTCGGGCCCGGCCGCTTCCCCGCCCGCTGGGGCAGCCGCCGGGGCGGCGAAGAGGCCGAGCATGCTCGCCAGTGAGGCGGTCGCCGTGCTCGCGCCGAAGGCCTTGCCGAAAGTCCGCCTGTTCATCACCGAGAACCGTCCTGTCGTGTCCGCTGGTCCGGGGGAGAGGCTGGCGCACCGATGCGAGGAGCACCGCCTCGCATCGCCCCCGGGAGCCGCGGTACTGGCGGGTCTTGCCGGCGGCGCCGTGCGCGGAACGAGAGCTGGGCCCGCGCCTGCCGGTCCGGCAGGCCCCCGAGACGAATGTCACCAAACCGCTGACAAGCCGCCCCTCAACCGCGTCCGAACGGGGGACGGCACGGGCTGTTTCCCCGCATGCCCCGGAACACTCGTCGGCCGGACCGGCGGCGACTCGATCTCCCATGGCCTCTGGATCTGGCAATCGCAGGCGAACATCCTCCGCACTGACAGGGCCGCCCACCGCCCGCTGCCCGACGACAGTGAATTCGCCCCGGCCATTGCCGACCTAGCCCTATCCCAGCAGGACGCCGTCTGGGACCGCACTCAGGCCGGGTGGGTTCGTAACCGAGAGCTTGACACCGCTAGTCGTCGAGTTCGAGGTGCACTTGTTGATCACAGAGCCGGAAAAGTCAGCGACAACTGCCACCGGTGAGGGACTGTAGGTGTCGCTGGGGTGGGGTTCGTCGCCACGCCGGACGGCCCTCGCGGAAGGGGCCCGTCACATCGGGAGGGAAAGTCGATGAAGCGTTCCATCCACGTCCGCAACGCGTCCACCGGGGGGCAGAGAAGCCACGAGGTCGGGCCCGCCTTGCACAGGAGCCGCGCTTCGTGCCGGTGCCGGTACGTCGCCTCGATCACCAGCTCCTGGGAGGGGAACTGGCGGTAGAGCGGGCCAATACCGACGTCGGCTTCGCGGGCTACCGTGTCGGGAGCTTCTTCGCGAGCGCCGGACTCAGGGCGTGTGTCGGGGAACGTCATGTACCAACGGCCCCATAGCTTCACTGCGGGACTGGTCGGGTGACACTGACGGGCATCCCGGAATGGCTGTCAGGCTGCGGCTGGAGGACTTGTTCGGTCCAGACGGTCTTGCCGTCGGTGCTGTAGCGAGTGCCCCAGCGCTGGGCGAGTCGCGAGCAGATGAACAGGCCGCGTCCGCCTTCGTCCACGGTGCGCGCATGGCGCAGGTGCGGTGCCGAGGCGCTGCTGTCGTGGACCTCGCAGGTGAGGGTGCAGTCCTTGATGATCCGCAGGAGTAGGGGCGGGGCCCCGTACCGGACGGCGTTTGTGACCAGTTCGCTGACGATCACTTCGGTGGCGTAAGCGGTCTCGTCGTCCACCTCCCATGCGCTGAGCTGCTGTTGGGCATGTGTGCGCGCCGTCCCGGCCGCCGACGGGTGGTGGTCGAGATGCCAGGTACCGACGTGGTCGGCGGCCAGGCCGTGGGTGCGCGCGAGGAGGAGGACGGAGTCGCCCGGGCCGGCATCGTCATGGAGCTGGCAGACGACGTCATCGCACACCTCCCGCAGGGACCGGTGAGGGTTGGTGAGCACCTCCCTGAGTGGGCCCGGGTCGCCGGGGAGAACGGCGCGGGAGCCGGGCAGCAGGGAGTTGGTGTAGAAGGACATGACACTGCCCTCGGCCACGGGATGGTGGCCTGGGCGAAAGGCGGTCCCTCGGCCCTCCCCAGGGGTGGCCCGCCGGGCAGGTCGGGGACCTCGGTGGTGTCGTCGGGGTGCGTGATTATCGGCGCGGGGTGTCCGGCCCGGGCGATGGTGCAGGTGCGGGAGAGGGGATCGTAGACCGCATAGACGCACGTTGCGGTGAGCGTCTGTTGACGCAAGGGGTCGCCGGTGGGCAAGGCGGCCCGTTCCTGGGCCAGACGGGTGGCGGTGTCGTTGAGGGAGGCGAGGAGCTCGTCGGGTTCCAGGTCGAGGGCGGTCAGGACGTGCAGGGCAGTGCGCAGCTGACCTGTGGCGATTGCCGTATAGATGCCCTCTCCGGCTACTTCGCAGACCACCAGCGCAACGCGGGCGCCTGGGAGGGCCAGGGCGTCCCAGCAACCGCCTGCCCCCCGGTCACCCGGCAGGAACAGGTGGGCGGTTTCAACTGCGGTCTGCGGGGGATGGCTCGGAGCCAGTAGATGGCGCTGAACGGTGGTGGCGATGGTGTGTTCACGGGTATAGCGGCGTGCGTTGTCGAGGCTCAAGGCGGTGTGGGCGGCCACTTCCGAGGCGAGGGCGACCTCCATTTCATCGAAGGAGCCTGCCTGCTCGGTCCGGTACAGGCTCAGCAGCCCGAGCACCGTGCCGCGCAGCGTCAAGGGCACGACCAGGAGTGTGCGGGACCCGAAGTCGCGGATCGCTTCAGCACGCGCGGGGTCGACCGCCAGCCAGGGCGTGTTCACGTCCAGGGTCACGACGCGCGGCTTGAGGTCCGCCAGGGCTTGGCTGAAAGGGGTCGGGAACGGCAAGGCGCGCACATCCCCCACGGGATACGCCTGCCTGTACTGCCCTGAGCCGCTGTGCCGAAGCGCTCCACGGCGCAAAGGGACGCTGCGGTCCGGCGGGCCCAGCGGAGGCTCCTCGCCGCGTGCCACGCTGTCCACCACTTCCACCACAGCGACGTCGGCGAAGCCCGGCACCAAAGCCTCGGCCACATCCTGACACGTGACCACCACGTCCAACGACTGCCCCACCCGCTTGCGCACCGAATCCAGGACAACCAAGCGAGCCCGCGCTTTCTCCCGCTCGCCGACATCGATCACCGCCACGGCCACACCCAGAACGGTCCCGTGCCTGTCCTGAAGGCGGAACGCCGAGAGCCCCACCTTGCGCTCGCCGGCAGAGGCATCCGCAGGGCGCACACGCAACTCGCGCTCGGGAGCGGACACGCCGCTGTCCAGCACCTCCCGCAGCATCGTTTCCACCTCGCCGGAGGAGGCGAATCCGTACCCATCGGCGAGGCGGCGCCCGAGGAGGTGTTCGGTGTCCGTGCCGCACAGCGTCTGTGCGGTCTTGTTGGCCGACACGATGCGAAACTCCGTGTCGAGAACGACGAGGCCTACCGGGGCTCGCATGACCAAAGCCTGCAGCACCACGGTGCCGACCTCGGGCGTAAGCGCTTCTTGCGCCGGCGCCGGAAAGACAGCCCAGTCCACAACCCCGTCGCGCCGCAGGAGCGGCCGAACCCGCAGGTCGCCGGCGGCCACGCGGCCGCCGGCGTCGTAGAGCACCACCTCATCGGGCGCCGGCTCCGGCGCCGGGGCAGCCGCATTTGCAGGCCGGGTCAGCAACGGCGCGACCGACCGCCCGACCACCTGATCCGCCGCACGCCCCAGCAGCGTCTCCGCCTGGCTGCTCCAGCGCAGTACCACACCCGCCCCGTCGACGATCATCAGCGGAACAACGCCTGCCATGACAACCACCTCCCACCTCCCACCTCCCAGCCTGCCCCCGTCTGCGGGGGCACGCCTCGGCAAGACCGCAGACTCTGGGTGACAAGTCGAGGTCATGAGCAAGGCCGCTGTCACTGGCTCGACTGGGAGCCGACGAGCCCGGAGCCGGTACAAACGCTCCTCGCCACAGCCGCCGCCTTGCTGTGTCTGCTGCCGTGACTCTCGAGCCCGCCGTACGGGAGAGCTGACGGAGCGCGACCGAGGCCCTGCACCGAGAGAAGCGGTTGATCACGAGTCCAGATTGCGAAGCGACGGAAGGCAGCGTCGAGACCCGGCAGGAGCGGATGCTGCGACGAGGTCTGCGCAATACGTCCGTCCCGAGGTGCTGGTCCAGCCGTGAGGTCGGACGACCGTGCCGTTACGGCCTGCTGCGTTAGTGGATTGCTGGCTGGCCGGACCCTCGTCGGGAGCCGCAGGGGGCGTCCGGTGTCGTATCTCAGCTGCGCGGCGGAACCTGGGAGTGGCCGGACTGGTGCGCGGGGCTGCTCCAGCTGGCGAGCAGCTTCAGGCGGTCTGCGGACGGGGAGCCGGGTTCGGCGGTGTAGATGCCGAGGGTCTGGTCGAGATCGTCGGTGGCGGTGAAGGTTTCGTAGCCCAGAACGAGGTCGCCGACGAGGGCGTGGTGGTAGTGCTTGGTGCCGTGGGTGCGCTGGAAGACGTCGTGGTCGGCCCACCAGTGGCGGAAGTCGGGGTCGCGGAGGGAGAGTTCGCCGACGAGCTCGGCCAGGGCGGGATCGTGGGGGTGGCGTCCGGCGTACAGGCGCAGGGAGGCGACCGTTCCGCGGGCGGCTTCCTCCCAGTCGGCGTGCAGCGTGCGCACCTGGTCGTCGAGGAAGATGAGCCGGGCCATGTTTCGGCGGTGTGCGGGCAGTGCCTCGAAGTCGGTGTAGAGGGCCCGGGCGAGGTGGTTGCCGGCCAGCACGTCCAGGCGCCGTCCCAGCACCAGGACCGGGACATCGGTGAGAGTGTCCACCAGCAGTCGCAGGCCCGCGCGGACGCGTTGCGGCGGCAGCGGGCGCGGCCGGGAACGGGACGGGCGCGCGATCCGGAACAGATGTGTGCGCTCGAGATCGCTCAGCCGGAGGGCGCGCGCGAGGGCATTCAGGACGGCCTCCGAGACGCCGGCGTGGCGCCCGCGCTCGAGACGGATGTAGTAGTCCACGCTGACGCCGGCGAGCTGGGCGACCTCCTCGCGCCGTAGGCCGGGCACCCGCCGGGTGCCGGGATGCGGCGGCAGGCCCGCCTCCTCGGGAGTGATCTTCGCACGGCGCGAGCGCAGGAACTCCTGCAGCTCCGCATTCGGCTCCTGACTCATGCGACCAGGGTAAAGTCGGCCGGCCCCGACGCGTAGCCGCGAGGGGGGCCCTCCTGGACCCCCGGTCGAAGCAGGCCTCTCACCTCAGCCGACGGCGGTGTTTGTCTGTGAGCACCAGCACCAAGGCACAGGAGGCGATCCGCGATGAAGCGCAGGATTCTCGGCGGGACCGGCATGTCGGTGAGTGAGTACGCACTCGGCGCGATGATGTTCGGAGCGATGGGCAACACCGACCACGGCGAGTGCATCCGCATGATCCACACGGCGCTCGATGCCGGTGTCAACCTCGTCGACACCGCGGATGTCTACTCCGGCGGCGAGTCGGAGGAGATCGTGGGCAAGGCCCTCAAGGGCCGTCGCGAAGAGGTGGTGCTGGCCACCAAGTTCGGGCTCGCGATGGGTGATGACCCCAAGCAGCGCGGCGGCTCGGCCCGCTGGATCCAGCGCGCGGTGGAGGGCAGCCTGCGCCGCCTGGACACCGACCACATCGACCTGTACCAGATGCACCGCCCGGATCCGGACACCGACATCGACGAAACCCTCGCCGTCCTGTCGGACCTGATTCGCGCCGGGAAGGTCCGTGCCATCGGCGGCTCCTTCTTCGCCCCCGAGGAGACCGTGGAGGCCCAGTGGGCGGCCGAGCGTCGCGGCCACCACCGCTTGCGCACCGAGCAGTCCCCGTACTCCATCCTCACCCGCGGCGTGGAGAACCGCGTGCTGCCCACCGCCCAGCGGTACGGCATGGGCGTGCTGACCTTCGGCCCGCTGAACTCCGGCTGGCTCTCCGGCCGCACCGACCCCACCACGGGTCACCGCAACGCCGGGGCCGCCACCTCGAAGATGTTCGACCTGTCCAAGCCCGGCGTAAAGGCCAAGGCCGACGCTGTCCAGAAGCTCACCGCCTTGGCTGCCGAGGCCGGTCTGCCGCTCGCACACCTCGCCATCGCCTTCGTCCGCTCCCACCCGGCCGTCACCGCGGTACTGATCGGCCCCCGCCGCCCCGAGCAGCTGGCCGATCTTCTCTCCGGCGCCGACGTGGAACTGAGTGACGACATCCTCGACCGCATCGACGCGATCGTGCCACCCGGCGTCGACGTCAACCCGGACGACTTCTTCATCGACCCCACCCCGCCCATCACCGACAAGCGCCTGCGCCGCCGCTGACGCATGGGACTCGGCACGGCGATGCCGTCCACCTCCTCGGACGGATCGCTCAGGCCGGCGAGATCGCCGACGCCGTGGCCCGCCTTCGCTCGGACGAGTCAAGCTGCGTCACCGGCATCGCTCTGTCGGTCGTCGGCTGCTACAGCGTCCCGTAACGGATGACCGCCTGCGCGGGCGGCACACGTCGGCAGCCTCCGTTCGGGGCTCTGGCAGCTGTCCTATGTCTGGCCGACCATGGCGGCGGGTCGGACGATGCGGTCGAAGTCCTCGGCGCTGATGTAACCGGAGGCCAGAGCCGCCTCGCGCAGGGTGGTGTCCTCGTCGTTGGCCCTGTGCGCGATCGCGGAGGCCTTGTCGTAGCCGATCACCGGCGAGAGCGCGGTGACCAGCATGAGGGACCGGTCGACGTAGTCGTCGATCTGGTCCCGGTTGAGCTCGATGCCCTCGATGCAGTATTCGCGCATCTTGGTACAGGCGTCGGCGAGGATGGTCGCCGCGTGCAGAAAGTTGTTGATGATGACCGGGCGCATGGCATTGAGCTCGAAGTTGCCCTGCGTGCCCGCGAAGGCGATCGCCTCGCCCTCGGACAACACCTGGATGCAGACCATGACCATCGCCTCGCACTGGGTCGGATTGACCTTGCCGGGCATGATCGAGGAGCCGGGCTCGTTCGCCGGGAGGATGATCTCGTCGAGACCGCAGCGGGGTCCCGAGGCCAGCCAGCGGATGTTCGTTGGCGATCTTCATCAGCGGCACGGCCAGGGCCCGCAGCCCGGCGGATGCGCCGACCACGGCGTCCAGGCCGCCCTGGGCGGCGAACTTGTTCTGCGCGGTGGTGAACGGGTGGCCGGTCGCGGCGGCGATCTCGGCGGCGACCTGCTCGCCGAATCCCGGTGGGGCGTTGAGCCCGGTGCCGACCGCGGTGCCGCCCATGGCCAGTTCGTACAGGCCCTCGGCGGACCGTGCGACCCGGTCGATGCCCTGTTGCAGCTGGTGGGCGTAGCCGGACCATTCCTGCCCCACGGTCAGCGGGACGGCGTCCTCCAGGTGGGTGCGGCCGATCTTCACCACGTCCTGCCACTGGCGCGCCTTGGCCTCGATGGCCTGCTGCAGCGCGCGTACGCCGGGCAGCAGATGCTCGTGGATCTCCTTGACCGCGGCGATGTGCATGGCGGTGGGGAAGGTGTCGTTGGAGGACTGCCCCATGTTGACGTGGTCGTTGGGATGGATCGGAGACTTGCTGCCCAGTTTCCCGCCGACCAGTTGAATGGCACGGTTGCTGATCACCTCGTTGGTGTTCATGTTGGACTGCGTGCCCGACCCCGTCTGCCACACGTACAGCGGGAAGTGATCGTCCAGTTTCCCCGCGATGACCTCGTCGGCCACCCGCTGGATCAGGTCGGCCTTCCAGGCCGGCAGCCGCCCGGCGCGCCCGTTGACGAGGGCGGCGGCCTTCTTGACGTAGCCGTAGGCGTGGTAGACCGCTTTGGGCATCCGGTCGTCCCCGATGGAGAAATGGATCAGGGACCGTTGTGTCTGGGCGCCCCAGTAGCGGTCCGCGGGGACGTCGATGGCGCCCATGGAGTCGGTTTCCCGCCGGGTGCCGGTCGCGTGCAGACCGACGGGGATGTCGAGGACCTTCGGGGCTTCGTCCTGACCGGCCCGTCCGGCCCGGTCGGCCGCAGAGTGTTCCGTGTTCATGCCGCGGCTCCGTCGGTGTAGACCGGCTGCCACATGGCCTCCCGGACAGCCTCTGAGACGTCGGTCGGCTTGCTCGTGGCCACGCCGTCGTCGAGTGCCGCCTTGACCACCGCGGTCGCAGTGACCGCCGAGGACTCCCGAAGGTTTTCCACGGGCGGCAGCAGCGAGGCGCCCGGCCCCGACGGGTCGACCTGGTCCGCGACAGCCTGCGCCGCCGCGAGCAGCATGCCGGCGGTCACCTGGGACGCCCCGGAGACGATGGTGCCCAGACCCAATCCCGGGTACAGCAGCGCGTTGTTGGCCTGCCCGATCTGGTAGGTCACGCCGTCGTATTCCACGGGTGGGACGGGGATACCGGTCGCCACCAGCGCCTTTCCCCCGGACCAGGCGATGACGTCGGCGGGCATGGCCTCGATCCGGGAGGTGGGATTGGAGATCGGGAAGACGATCGGCCGCTCGGTACCCTCGGCCATGGCCTCGACGACCTCGCGTGTGAAGGCGCCGTGCGCGGTGGAAGTGCCCAGCAGGATCGTGGGTTCGACCTGACGCACCGTTTCCAGCAGCGAGATCGCGCCGTCGTCCCTCGCCCAGTCCGCGACCTCGGCCGGATCGCGCGCGTAGGGCTGCTGGAAGTCACGCAGGCCGTCCATGTCGCGGGTGAGCAGGCCCTGCTTGTCGATCAGCCACACCTGTGCGGCGGCCTGATCCGGATCCGCGCCGTCGCGAATCATCGCGTCGCGCAACTGGTCGGCGATGCCCACCCCGGCGGTCCCGGCGCCGAAGACGACCAGCTTCTGCTCCCGCATCCGCACACCGCTGACCTTGACGGCGGACAGGGCGGCGGCCAGTGTGATGGCTCCGGTGCCCTGCATGTCGTCGTTGAAGATCCGGTAGCGGCCGCCGTACTGCTCCAGGATCCGCCGTGCGTTGCTGGGGCCGAAGTCCTCGAAGTGCAGCAGCGCGTCGGGGAACGTGGACGACGCCGTCTCCAGGTATTTCTCGATGAACGCGTCGTAATCGGCGCCACGAACGCGGGGGTGCCGGTTGCCCAGGTACAGCGGATCGTCCAACAGCGACCTGCGGTCCGTGCCCACGTCCAGCGACACGGGAACGACGCGGCGCGGGTCGATGCCGGCGGCCGCCGTGTAGACCGCGAGCTTGCCGACCGAGATCTGGATCCCTCCCACACCCCAGTCACCGATGCCCAGGATCTCCTCCGCGTCCGTGCACACGATCAGGTCGACGTCCTCGGGCCCGAGCTGGAGCGTGGCGAAGGCCTTCTCCATGTCGTCGGGCCGGTCGATGGACAGGAAGATGCCGCGCGGGCGCCGGTACTCGTGGGAGTACCTCTCGATCGCCTCGCCGACCGTGGGGTCGTAGACGATCGGCAGCATCTCGGTGAGGTGCTCCGTGAGCACCTTGAAGTACAGGGTCTCGTTTCGGTCGTGCAGTTGTTCCAGGTAGACGTTCTTGGCCAGGTCGCTGCCCTGAGCCTGCACCTGCTGGTACGCCCGCCGAGCCTGCTGCTCGAGTCCGAGCACTCCGGAGGGCAGGCGCCCGGTGAGGCCGAGGGCCTCCCGTTCCTCCTGCGTGAAGGCCACACCGCGGTTGCGCAGCGGATCCACCAGGACGCCGGGGGTAGCCGGGGTCCGTGTGCGGCTCTCGGTCATGAGAATCTCCCTCTGTGCTGATGCCGAGTCCGTTCTGACCGGGGTGACTGCGCGGACACACTCGATGCCACGGCCACCGGCTGGCCGAAGGGGAGCCGGGGACGCGGACGTGCGATGCCAGTCACGCATGCAGCAGGTGCGGCCATCGCCGCGAAAGTCAGGCGAGAGCGCGCCTCGATCGGAACCAGCGGAGGCCTGAGTGGCTCCGGGGCCGGCGGAATATGGAGGTCTGAGGCTGGCACCCCAACGCGGGCGGCGCTGGCACCTGCGCCGCCCGACGGGCCCGCCCACCCACATTCCGATGGACACCTCGTCGGTGCCAGGGTCTGAGTCCAGGCTAACTACCGGCCCACGGGCTGCGCGACCTCACTCGTCGACGCGACGGATGACCAGCACGGCTATGTCGTCGAGGTGATCCGCCGGACCGCGGCGCCAAGGGTGCGGTCAATACGGCTGGCGCCGAGGACCTGCCCCTCGCACGGGTCAACGTCAGTACGGTCGCGGGGGCCGGTTTTGACGGGCGGCGGTCGTGCGAATGGAGGCGCTGAGTGCCCCGTGCCTGCGGCGGCGCCGGCGTAGTGCCCTCGAGCGTCATCGATCGACTGTTGCACGCCTTCCTTTCGCAGTGATTTCCCGTGCGCGAAGGGCAGCCGTCGGATGCCCGGAGCAGGGCCGACCACAGCGGTCGAAGGCGCGAATGGGGCGAGAGGCGATACCGCGGTTCGATGTGACGGCAAAGACACCACTGTCATGGATGACCTTCGCTGTGACCGACGGTGGTCGTGCTGCCAGTCGGCTCCCCAGGTTCACACGGCGTGGAACGCACCCCTCGACCGCTGCCTATTCGCGGCCAGCCAATCGTGTTAGTTCGTCACGATGCCGTGCAGGAGCAGGTCGATGAGCCTGGTGGCCAGGTCACGCTGCTCCTCACTGGAGGCCATGAGGCTGATCCCGCCCAGGGCCATCAGTACATCCGGGGCACTGACGCCCGGCCGCGCCGAGGACTCGGCTTGTGCGGCGGCGAGGAGGTGGGCGATGGCGTCCGCGAGCAGGCCCCGGGTGTGCAGACGCTCACTCTCGTCGGTCAGCACCACGGCCAGCGCGTCGGCCATGCCCTGCTTGGCGGCCATGAAGTCGATGAAAAGCTCCATCCAGGTCCGCAGTGCCTCCACCGGTGGCTGCGTGGCGGTCAGGTGTGGTGCCACCTCGCACAGGCGCTGCACTTCCTGCCGATAGACCGCCTCGATCAGCAGTTCCTTCGACGGGAACCGGCGGTAGAGCGTACCGACGCCGACACCGGCCACGCGAGCGATGTCCTTGACCGAGGCGCCGGCCCCTTCGCGGGTGAAAGCGGCCGCTGCCGCCTCCAGCAGCCGGTCCTCATTGCGCTGCGCGTCCGCGCGCAACCGCCTGCGGGGCCGCACCGTGTCCCCCTCGTGGCCAGTCACCTTCGGCTCCCTTCCTGCCACACTTGCAACCGGAACGTGTTCCGCTTATGGTTCAACCGGAACCAGTTCCGGATGTGAGAGTACCGGGTCCGGGGCTTCTTCGCGAGCGCCGGATTCAGGGCGTGCGTCGGTGAACGTCACGTACCACCGGCCCCTCGTCTCCGCCCGAGCCGAAGCAACCATCACCAGGTCGCTGGCGACATCCGTCGGCAGGACTGGCATGACGTGATCGACGTCACCGATAAGACCACCCGCCGGCATCGCTCACCAGCCCGGCAGCACAGAAGAGCTACGTCGTCCGAACAGGACCAGGCAGGAAAAGGCAAGACAACATGGACCAGTTCTTGGAAGGCACCACGGCGCTGGTGACAGGCGGCGGCACGGGCATCGGCCGGGCTTCGGCACTCGCTCTGGCCGCGGCCGGTTGCACCGTGACCGTCGCGGGGCGCACGGTGGCCACCCTGGAAGAGACCGTTCAGTTGATCACCAACGCCGGTGGCGCCGCCCGCCACGTGGAGTGCGACGTCAGCGACGAGCAGTCGGTCATGCATGCCGTCCAGGTGGCCGTCGGAGACGCCGGGCGACTGGATTTCGGCGTGAACAGCGCCGGGATCAGTGGCGGAGATGATCTGCGGAAGACGGCTGACTACTCCGTCGAGACCTTCGACCGCATGATCGCCACCGATCTGCGGGGGACGTTCCTGTCGATGAAGTACCAGCTGCGTCAGATGCAGGCTCAGGGCTTCGGCTCAATCGTCAATATCGGTTCCGGGGCGAGCGTGGTGGGAGTGGCGGGCTTCGCCGGATACACCGCCGCCAAGCACGGCGTCATCGGGTTGACCCGGACGGCCGCGCTCGACTACGGGCCGGACGGCATCCGCGTCAACGCCCTCGTCGTCGGCCTGGTCAACACGCCGCTGATCGCCGAAGGACGTTCACCGGAGGTGACGGCGGCCCGGGTGGCAGCCCACCCGATCGGCAGGATCGCCGAACCCGAGGAGATCGCCGATGCCGTCCTGTGGCTGTGCTCCGACCGGTCCAGCTTCGTCACCGGCGCGGCCCTCCCGGTCGACGGCGGATACACGGCCCGCTGACCGGAAAGGCGGCACAACAAGTCATGTCCACGGTCTCCTTTGACCACATCGGGTTGTCGGTCGCCGACCTCGACCGGCAACGCCGCTTCTACGCTGAGGCGTTCGGCTTCCACGACGGGTACCAGGCCGAGATTCCCGAGGCCGGTATCCGGATCGCGCTCCTCAGCGGCCCCGGCGGCGCCGCGATCGAACTGACTGAGCGCGCCGGCTCGGCACCGCAGCACTTCGCCGATCCCGTCGAGGGCGCAGGCGTCCAGGGCTACTTCCACTGGGCCCTGACCGTGGACGACCTGGAGGCGGCCATTTCCACCGCAGTCGCCTGCGGCGCCCGCACCGTCGCCCCGCCGGCACCGGCCCGGCGGCCCGGCATCCGCTTCGCCTACCTCGCCGACCCCGAGGGCAACCTCATCGAACTGCTGCAACACAGCCACTGAACTGGCACCATCCACAAGCCCTCGCCCGCACATCGGCGGCCGCAATGGACCACGGGCAGCCTCTTGCGCGCCCAGGCCGCCCCGCACGGGCCGAGATCGACGGGTCGGAGCGGCGGCACTTTCCACCGCATCGGTACGGCGGCAACGCGGGCCCTCGTTGGGCCCTGCTCAAACGTCCGTCGGCCGCGGCCCGCTAAAACCTGCGGCCTGCCAGGCCGTGATCACCACACATGGAGGAAGACATCATGACCGGACGACTGCAGAACACGGTGGCGCTGGTGACCGGCGCCAGCAGCGGCATCGGCGAGTCCACCGCGCGGAGCCTCGCCGCTGAGGGCGCGGCGGTCGCCGTCCTCGGACGGCGGCGCGAGAGGCTGGAGGAGCTCGCGGACAAGGTCCGCGCCGATGGCGGGACCGCGTTCGTGGTCACGGCGGACATCACCGACCAGCAGCAGGCCGCAGCGGCCGTTGAGGCTGTGGTGGCCGAGTTCGGGCGCCTGGACACGGTCGTCAACAACGCCGGCACCATGGGCGTCGGTCAGGCTGTGGACTCCCCGCTCGAGGAGTGGGAGCGCATGCTGGAGATCAATGTCCAGGGCCTGCTGTATGTCACCCATGCTGCGCTGCCGCACCTCCTGCGCGCCGCGGAGGACTCCCCGCGGCGGGTGGCGGACCTGGTCAACATCAGTTCCACCGCGGGCCGGGTGGCCCGGCCCGGGACGGCTGTCTACAACCTGACGAAGTTCGGCGTCAACGGATTCACCGAGGCGCTGCGGCAGGAGGTCATGCAAAAGCGCGTGCGGGTGAGCGTGGTCGAGCCCGGCACCGTGGACACGGAGCTCAGCTCGCACCTGCGCGACGGTGTGCGGCAGGCGATCGAGAAGCAGGTCGAGGGCATGGAGCTGCTGCGCCCCGAGGACATCGCCGACGCGGTTTCCTACATCGTCACCCGGGACCGCCGGGTCGCCGTCAACGAGATCCTCGTCCGCGCCGGCGAACAGACCTGGTAACAAACCGCGGACGACCTGCTGGAAGGGCGCTTCCTCGCGTAACACCACTGCGCAGACCCCAGTCGGCGCCGCCGCAGGGACCCGTGGCATACCCACCGTGCCCTGGCCGCGCAGCTGACGCGGTACCAGATTAGATTGATGTCGGTGACTCCCAGTCGACTATACGCAGAATGTGATGGGGTCATGGGCTCGGCACTGCCGGCACTCGACCAACGCGGGCACCGGTGCGAGCTTCATGAGCACCAACCGTGCCGCGCTCCTTGAAATGGGCCGTCGATCCGATCTGGGCGGGCTCGGTTGCAAGGATCTGCTTCTCTCACTGCAGGCGGCTCACAGCCGGGAGGTTCGCCTGCCGGTCACCGCTCCCGCCACGCAGTTCCTCGCCGAATACCACCAGATCTAGTGCCGAGCAGGCGAGGGGGATTCTCATCCCTTGACCCTCAGATCGGGACGTGACGATCTCTCGTCATACGGCTCTGGTCGTTCTTTGGTCATCAGACACGGGGGACGTAGGTAGTCCAGGCCCAAGGCGCGAAGAACTTCGGCCGTCTCGCGACATCCTGCAGTCCGGGCCTTCCTACGTCTCCGCACCCGTTTGCACTTCTTGCGCATCCATCGCGCCAGACAGGAGTTGAGGCGTTGCCCAGGAGGGGATACAGCGCAGACCTGTGGAAGCCCCTGGTTGAGCCGGGCCCGGGGGCGGTGCCCGAGGCGTTTCGGAGGCCCGACGACCACTTCCAGATCTGTCGGCCGGCGCTCGCTCTGTCTTTTGTTGCTCCACCACAAGGAGAGCACTACCGCGATGCCTGACTCTCAGTCTCGTCGACGGCGGAATCCAGCACGCGCCGTCACGCTGGTCCATGACGCTATTCGCACGCTGGTACAAGCGCTTGCAACGGAGGGCAGTTGAGCACGTCAGCAACGGACACCCCCGAGGCCGACGCGACGTTGGACGTCGCAGGTTCCTCTCCGGGCGACGTCCCCCACCGGGTCGGCGGGCCGAGACGCTGGTGGGACTGGGTGCTCGCCACGGACCCCGGGCTCTACCAGCTCCAAGCCGGCTGGCGCATGCTGGTGTCCCTCTCGGTCGCCCTGACGACGGGCTACGAGCTGTCCCACCCGCTGGACATACCCGTGTTCTTGGGCATGCTGCTGGGCGGCCTCATGGGACAGCTCAGCTGGTCCCTGATTGCTGAGAAGACCCCGCTGCGCGTGGCCCGCGCCATCATGTGGATTCCGCTGCCGTTCTCCGCGATACTGCCGCTTGCCTTGTGGCTGCATCCCCACCGGATACTCAGCATGTGCCTGATGGGGCTGCTGGCGGCGATGATCTTCGTGCTGGCACGCTTCGGCCCAATCTGGCTGATCGTCGGCACCATGATGTTCACCGCCAGCATGTTCGGCCTGGTGGCGCCGATCCCGTTGGCCTTGTTCGGGCGGATCTTCATGCTCAGCGTCGCCACGGCGGCGGCCGTGCTGGTCGCCTGGCTCGTGCTGTGCCATCCCATGCCGCGCGAGGAATTGCTGCGCACCCAGCGCGCCTTCTTGGTCGAGGCGCGGCGAATCGCCGAAGCCGCCTCAATCGCCTTGGCCGCGAACGCCGACCGGGCCAGGGCGATCAGGCGCATGCGGCGCGCGATGCGGCGGCTGAACATGACGACGCTGACCATCGACGGCACCTCGCCCAACCCGCGGTGGCGGCCGATCCGCACACGGCTGAACTCCTGCACCAGTACCTGTTCGACGCTGAACTCGCCCTGCAGGGCATCGGGCAGGCGGTGCAGCAGATGACCAGCCGCCACGTACCCGCCCGGCTGCGCGAGGCGATGGTTGTCGGGCTGATCACCGCCCGGGACACGCACCTGGGCCGGGTTGGCGCGCTGCGCCCGGCCGCCGAGCTGATCCGGCGGCAAGCCGATGCCGGCCAGGAAGGCATGAGCACCGAGGAGGCCGAGGTCCGCGCGCTGGCCCACCGGGCCGGTGATCTGCTGGATGCCTTCGCCGACGCCCTCGCATGCTGGCTGAGCCTGGGAGGGAACTCGCCCACGTCGCGCCCCAAGGCGCCGTTCCAGGGGACCGTGGTGCTGATGCAAAACCGCCCGGCTGGAGCTGCCCTGGTCGCACAACGTGCGGGCATGGCCCAAGGCACCAGTGGTTGGCGGCGTGCTGTGCCCTATCTGCGCACACCGCTGCAGGCCGCGGTCGCCCTCGCCATCGTCTGCCCGATCGCCGACGCGATCGACGGGGCCCACTTCTACTGGGGTGTCGTCGGGGCGCTGCTCTCCTTGTTCGGTGTCAGCACCACGCCGGACCGGCTGCGCAAACTCGTGCACCGACTGCTCGGAACGGCCATCGGGGCGGTGCTCGGGATCGGCGAGCTCCATCTGATCGGCCCGGGCCACATCTACGAGGCCGTCGCGTTCATCGTGGTCGCTCTCTCCCTGGGTGCGTGGGGAATGCAGCGCCAATACGCCTACTTCGTCACCGGGCTCGTCGCCGCGCTGACCCAGTTGTACGGCCTGACCACGCCGTACCACGGCATGGACTGGCTGTTGACGAAGCGGCTGATCGACAACGGCCTGGGTATGGTCATCGCCACGGCGTGTGCAGCCGTCATCTTCCCCGTGTCGATTCGCAAGGTTTCTCGCGAGGCCAAGCGTGGTTACCTGTCCGCACTGGAGCAGCTCATCGCTCAGGTGGCCGACCGCTGGCGGGACCCCGAGGCACCGATCCGGCTGCGCGGCGCGGCCCGCGGCGTGGATGCCGCCCTCTTCCAGATGCGAAGCGTGCTACAGCCGGTGGTCCCCTTGCCGCTGGGTGTCCGCGGGCGCAGCAGTGAGAACATCCTCGCCCTGCTCGGCACGGCGACCCAGCACGCACACGCGCTGGCCGCCGCCGCCGACATGGACATCGACCTCGCCACCCCGCTGCGCACCCGCGTGGAGCGGATCATCGAGGTCTTCACCGTTTCCCTGCACGAACTGCGGGAGCAGATCTCGACGGGGCAGCAGGGCGGTACGTGGACCCGGGTCAGTCCCATGATCCGCGAAATGGAGTCCCTGCTGAAGCCATCCATCGGCCCGAGAGCCGAGCAGCTCCGTGTCGCCCTGCGGGAACTGTCCGCGCTGGATGAGGTGATGGCGAACCTGGCGGACACCGTCGGCCTGAACGTGATCATCACGCCGCGGTCGGCGGCGACTGCCGGCATCACCGCCGCCACCGACTCGGGCACGGTCTACATCGCGCCCCGGGTGACTGCCCGGGCCCACGGCCGCCATCGAGCCGCCCCCTCGCCGGGCCCATCGCGGGACGCCGACACGGTTACTGTCAGCGGCACGTTGCGTTGCCCGCTGCACTCTGGCGGCTGTGAGGCGTGGATCACCGTGGTGACCGGCCAGGGCAAGCGCTGGACGAAGGTCAGGACGGTGAACGGTCAATACCAGATCACCGGACTTCCTCAGGGGACGTACACCCTGATTGCCTCCTCCTCACAGCACGCACCGCATGCCGAATTCCTGCTCGTGGATCGGGTCGGCCGACCACTCAGACACGACATCGCATTCGACCCCGCCCGCTGATCGACGTTACGCAAGACAGGAGCCGAAGTGAGTGCGACGAATGTATTCGCCTACACGCTGGAGACCTTGGCGCTGATCACTGCCATCGCCGTCGGCGTGAGCGTCATCATGAGACGCCCTACCAGGGCGCGACCGGGTCGGCTGGGCAGGCCCAGCGGGAGCGCTCTGGGCTGGCGATGGGTCCTGCGCCGTGAGCGCCGCCGGGCCCGCGAGCGTGAGCTTCGGCTGCTGTCCGACGCCCAGGCACAGATCATCACCACCTGGCTGGCAGGCGAGAACCCGCGCCACTCCATTGAGGTGCGGGACATCCTCCACACGCTGGGGAACGCCGCTTATGACGCCGACTTGATCGGCGCCTGGGACAAGTTGACGCGTCCCTACGTCTTCGAGAACCGAGGTGGCCAGTATCGGTTCCGCCGACTCTGCTGCGCAATTCGCTGCGGGAAGTGGCGTGTTGACGAGATGATCGTTTCCGTGGTCGCTTTCCTGTCGTGCGACTGCAGGGGAGATGAT
>NZ_JBIARC010000075.1:0-31596 GCF_042889625.1 Streptomyces sp. NPDC002573
GTATGGATCGGCGGGTCACAACTAACTCCAGTTGCTACTGATGACGCGGGCAGCGATGCGGGACATGAGTAACCGCCGGTTCTGTCCCGGCAACGGCCGGAATGTGAACATTTGTTAAACCCGCCGTATTTACCCCTCCACGTAAGACCGTGGGTCCGTGTCGCCGAAGCGACGGAAGTGAAGCAGGCACTGGCCTCGACCAGCCTGCACGAGGTCTCGACCGAAGACATTGAGAAGACGTTGAGAAGACGTTGAGCAGGGCGGGCGGCGACCCTGTCAGTGCAGGCGCAACGGTGCCGTCGGCACGCTCGGACGGCGAAGAGGGACCACATGCCCGGGGTGCGCGGCGTCTCCTCCCCCCGGCTGGTTAGCGTCCGGCAACTGGCACCGTGATCCAGGTGAGGGCATCTTGACGAGCCGTAGGCGGACGTACCAGATCATCTGCTACGTGGTTGGCGGGCGCATCAGCGGGCTGAGTACACCAGGGTCATACCGCGGGTCTGAGGCAGAGTCCCTTCAACCGGCCGTCTCAGTTTCCGTCTCTGTCACCGCCGTTCGGGGCCGTTCACGACCCTTCGGCCACGTGGCCCGGAACTCAGACGAGTCCGGCATGCACGCAGGTGAACGGCCTCGGCCGCAGCCCTGTGAACAACCAACGGACTTGGAAGGCCCGTTGGGGGCAACAACGAGTTCGAATTTCGTATATGCATGCGGGCACTGAGCCCGCGGACCGGTCGGGATGCGGGCGCCGCGACCCGCCGTGACCCGCTGACCGGGCGCGCCGTCGACGGCTGGGTCGACGCCATACCCGCCCCCGGCCCCCGCGGCACCGCCACCTTCGACCTGATCGTCCGACCCGCTGACGCGGACACCGTCGCCCCCGACGCCCCCGACACGGTCGTCTCCTGCATCAGCGGAGACCCCCGGATCACCCGCGAACTGCTGAACGGCTTACAGCCCGGCGACCTGCTGCGCGTCACCGGCACCCTGGTCCAGTCCCAGGCGCCCGGCTCCAACGCATCGAATCGGTCATATTCTCGATACCGACAGGCCAATGGGATGGGCCATCCGTGACGCCTGAGATACCTGGGGATAGCGTCGTTCGCGCCTGCCGCCCGGCTCGAGCAGGGGGCTCGTGACTGTTAGTTGCGGCAGTCGAGGGGGGAAATGTGATGCAATCACTGTTCAGGAGTGCGATTACCGCGGGTATAGCGGCGTGTGCGCTCGCCGTGGCCGGTACAGGTATTGCCCAGGCGGCTCCGTCGGCCGATCGGTCCGCGCCCGTCACGCAGGCGTCAAAGTATCTTCCGCCTGCAGGTGCGAAGATCGTCAAGATGACGGTTGGTGGGGTCGATCGGAAGGTCGCCGAGTCGCACGGCTTCAAAGTGGTGACCGCCCCGGACGGCAGCCAGCGCGTGGTGCCGACCGCTTCGGCGACCAACCCCGACGGCACTCCGTACCACGCGGAAGTCCGTCCCCAGAACGAGGTGACCGGCAACTGCGGTGACTCCTACCTGTACATCCACTCGGTCGGTGGCTACGTGTCGGAAATCGAGACGGGATTCGACCTCGACATGGGTGCGGTCGCCTACCACTGGAAGGTCAACCGGTCGGACCACTGGGGTTCTGACAGCCACTCGTGGGGTGGCGGGCTGGGCGTGGACGAGCACTGGCATGGTGAGTGGGACGTTCACAGTGGTGGCAAGACCTGGGAGACGGCCGGGGTCGTTCCAGCCAGCAACGTGCTGCTCTGGGACGGCGAGATCTGCCACGCCGGTGCCCCCAGCGACACGACGTGGGTCTTCTGAGAAGGGAACAATCCTGATGTCGGCAATATCGGGCGCAACGTGGTCCGTCAATCTGGACTATTCGCATGACCTAGCCTTCGCTCTGGCCATCCGCGACGCGTTCGGCTTTACCGACCCGCTCGGTCTGCCGCACATCGACCCGCCGCTGACACTGGCAGTGAGCCAGGATGCGAGACAAGCCGCTGAAGTCGGGCGGCAATGGCGGACGTGGTGGGACCTCGCGATAGCCTCGCCCGGGCACGAGTCGCACGTCGCATTGACACTCGACGGGCCACTCGGCGAGGTCGTCCGGAGCAACTCCGCCGAGATTCTCCAGTGGAGTTCCGACCGTAAGCGGGAACTCGCAAGGGCGGGCAGGCCCGTGCCCGGTCAGCCGCGCACGCGTCTCGCTGACGCACTGCGAGAGCACGAACAGGCCACAGGCATCCGTCTTGACGGATTCCAACTGAAGGTCATCGCTCTTCCCGTGGCTGGAGAAATCTTCCTTCCGGCCGAGGTCGGCCTGATCACTGCCAGCATCGAACTGATACGCAACCGATCTTCATACTTCGGGAAGATCATCAGTCACCTCACGCAGTCGCCCAGATAACGCTTGGTGACAGCGCTGGTGCCGTGCATCGCGCTGTCCGCCAGGCTCGAAACCACGCCCAACCGTAGATCACGGGACATCACCGGATCAGAGACATCGCGGCAAAGTGAAGCACCGGTACGGCCGTACGCCCTCGACTCGGGCGGAAGCGGGAACGGTCCGGCGCCGCGGCCGGCCGTGTCCAGCGACGCGCAGGTCCTGGGCAGCGAGGCCACGGGCCGGGGGCGCGCCCCCGGGACGCCCACCCCCTCGCACCCGACGCCCGGGGCCTCGGGTCGGACGCCCTCACCCACTGGGGGAACGTCCCTGCCGGTGCCTGTGCCGTCCCAGCCGGACGTGCCCACGTCCCCGCTCCCGAAGCTGTCGGCGCCACAGGTCCCGCGGGTGCCCGAGGTGCGGAAGGTGCCGGGCCTGCCGACGAGGTCGGCCGCTTCGTCGGGACCGCAGGTGATCGTGGACGGCGTCAGACGTTGACACCGAAGTCGGCCGCGATCCCGCGCAGGCCCGAGGCGTAGCCCTGACCGACCGCACGGAACTTCCATTCGCCGCCGTGTCGGTACAACTCGCCGAAGACCATCGCGGTCTCCGAGGATGCGTCCTCGGACAGGTCGTAGCGGGCGATCTCTCGGCCGCCTGCCTGGTTGACCACCCGGATGTACGCGTTGCTCACCTGCCCGAAGCTCTGGCCCCGCACGTCGGCCTCGTGAATCGACACTGGAAAGACGATCTTGTCCACGCCGACGGGCACAACGGCGAGGTTGACCTTGATCACCTCGTCGTCTCCCTCGCCCTCTCCGGTGAGGTTGTCGCCGGTGTGCTCGACCGAGCCGTCCGGGCTGCGCAGGTTGTTGTAGAAGATGAAGTGCTGGTCGGAGACCACCTTGCCGGACGTGTTCAGCAGCAGTGCGGACGCGTCCAGGTCGTAGTCCGCACCGGTGGTGGTGCGCACATCCCATCCCAGACCGATCTCCACTGCGGTCAGGCCCGGCGCCTCCTTGCTCAGTGACACGTTGCCACCCTTGGCGAGGGAAA
This sequence comes from Streptomyces sp. NPDC002573, assembly GCF_042889625.1. Lineage (NCBI taxonomy): Bacteria > Bacillati > Actinomycetota > Actinomycetes > Kitasatosporales > Streptomycetaceae > Streptomyces > Streptomyces sp. NPDC002573. Next base: position 3,430 of record NZ_JBIARC010000075.1, read on the forward strand.
TTCCCACGGCTCGTCCTCCCGGCTCTGGGCTGTTGTCACGGTCACTGGGTTCAACGCAGACCGAACTTCAACGGTTCCGTGGGTTGCGCAACCTCTAAAGTATTACCGGTACAGGCTCCACACCTGGCGGGCTGACGAAGACGAAGGCGAGGGCATCGGATGTTCCCCGACGTGAGCTCGATGGACCTCCTCACACTGGTGATCCTCGTGGTTCTGCTCTTCGGCCCGGACAAGTTGCCCGAGGTCATCCAGAACGTGGTCGGGTTCCTTCGCAAGGTGCGGGAATTCTCCGAGAGCGCCAAGCAGGAGGTCCGTTCCGAACTCGGCCCGGAGTTCAAGGACTTCGAGTTCGAGGACCTTCACCCCAAGACGTTCATCCGCAAGCACGTCCTCGACGGCGACAACCTCGGAATCGACGAGATCCGTGGCGCCCTGGACCCGAGGGCGGAGCTGTCGGAAGTCGCCGACGCGGTGCGCGACGCGGGGCATGACAGCAGGCCGGAAGCTCCAGCCAAGGGCGGCGTGTCCTTGTCAAAGGAGAGGCCGCCCGGGCCGGCCACGCTTGCGGTATTCGATCCCGACGCCACCTGAACGGAGCAGCTCCGAGGGATTGAACGGCCGAAGCGGCGGCGTGGCCAGCGCCTGACGAGCCGACCACGACAAGCTCAGCGCGCTGTGTGATCTTCGGCGGCCTGCGGAGCGTAGTGGTGTCACCGGGAGTGACCGGAGGGCGCGCACTGTGGGCTCGGTCTGAATCGGTGTCCCACCTTCGGTCGGAGCGCCGGTGGACCGCACGGCGCTGTCGGCCTTCATGGCCTTGGTCCCGCTCTTGAGGATGCGCCTCGCCTTCCCCAGCGCACGGACGGTGTCAGGCAGCTTCTTCGGGCTGACCAGCCAGATGATGACGATCGCCACGATCAGCAGGTGCCAGGGCTGCAGTCCATTGCGGAGCATCTGGCCCACCCCAATTCTTCGCCGGACAGCTTCTTCCACGGACAGCGGCACTGGCCGGGCGAGGCAGCGCACCATCTGTCATTATTGCTGTGTTGCGCAACTGTACAACTGTAGGGCGAGTTCAGTCGTCCCCTCTGTATGACACAGACGGACGGGAGCTCCCGGATGACCACCATCAGGGGCGCCAGGACGGCCAAGGGGCGCATGCGCAGCCCATGGCGAATAGCGTTGCTCGTCGCGCTGGCGGTGGTGGTGCTCGGTACGGTGGGCCTGGGCTGGATCTACCTGAGACTGAACAGCAGCATCCACACCTTCGACTCGGGCGGCCTGTCCAAGCACCGCCCCACGGCAGGCCCGTCCCAGAGCGAGAACGTCCTGGTCATCGGATCCGACGCACGCAACGACGGCAACAGCTCACTGGGCGGCGGCGATGCGAACGACATCGGCCGTTCCGACACCGCGTTCCTGCTGCACATCTACGCCGACCACAAGCACGCCCTCGCCGTCTCCATCCCCCGCGACACGCTGGTGACCATCCCGCCGTGCAAACTGCCGGACGGCTCCTGGACCAAGACGCAGACCAAAACCATGTTCAACGCGGCGTTCTCCGTCGGGCAGACGGACAAGGGCAATCCGGCCTGCACCCAGAACGCCGTCGAACAGCTCACCGGACTGCGCGTCGACCACACCGTGGTCGTGGACTTCAAGGGCTTCGCGGCGCTGACCAGCGTGGTCGGCGGGGTGCGGGTCTGCCTGCCGCAGGACGTCTACGAGAAGGACCTCGACCCCAATCGCGCCACCCTGGGCAACCTCCTCTTCAAGAAGGGCGAGCAGACAGTGTCCGGACAACAGGCCCTGAACTACGTCCGCATACGGCACGGCCTCGGTGACGGCTCCGACATCGGGCGGATCAAACGGCAGCAAGCCTTCCTCTCCAGCCTCATCAAGAAGGTCAAGGGCAACGGCATCACACCCACCAACCTGCTGCCGCTGGCCGACGCCGCCACGAAGTCGCTCACGGTCGACCCCGGACTGGGCACAGCGAACAAGCTGATCTCCTTCGCCATGTCCCTGAAGGACATCGACCTGCACAACACCAAGTTCGTCACTCTCCCCTGGCGGTACGCCGGCGAACGCGTCGCCGTCGTCGAGCCGGACGCCTCCAACCTGTGGGCAGCGCTCAAGGCGGACCGCACCATCGACGGCACGGATGCCAGCGGAAGGAAGCAGCCCCAGGGAGGCGCGTCCGAATCACCCACCCCCACCCGGAACGTCTCAGGCGCCGGTATCGACGTCGCCGTCTACAACGGCACCACCATGAGCAGCCTCACGCCCAAGGCCGTCGCGGCACTCACGGAGCACGGCTTCAACGTCACCGTCACCGCCAGGGCGAGCAGCCACGACGGCACCACCACCGTCATCGAGTACGGCGCCGGCCTGAAGCCACAAGCCGAGACGGTGGCCCGGCTCTTCCCCGGCGCCCAGCTCGATTTCATCGGCGGATTGGGCATCAATGTGGTGTTGGGCGCCCCTTACGCCACGGGCAGTTCCTCCGCCCCGGCTACCCCGACCGCCGTGCCCAGCTGGGTGACGGACGACGCCCGTTCGGCGGACGACGACCCGTGCTCCAACCTCACGTACGGATCAGGCGGCTGACGAGGTGCGGCGCGGTCACGTGATGGCGAAGTAGGCCAGACTGCCGAGTCCCGCCACGGAGCAGTAGATCGCGAACGGGATCAGGGTCCGGTTCTCGAAGTAGCGGACGAGGAAGCGGGTGGCGAGGTAGGCCGCCGCGAACGCGGCCACGCTGCCCGCCAGCAGCGGACCGCGCAGACCGTTGCCCTGGGAGCCGAGCAGCGGCGGCAGCTTGAGCAGGGCGGCGCCGCCGATCACCGGGGTGGCCAGCAGGAACGCGAAGCGCGCGGAGTCCTCGTGGTTGAGGCCCTTGAAGATGCCCGCGCTGATCGTGGAGCCCGAGCGGCTGATACCCGGGAAGAGGGCGAGGATCTGGGCCGCACCGATCGTCAGCGCATGCCGCATGGACATCCCGGTGATCCGCTGGTCCGACAACTCGTCCGCGCTCAGGTGCTCCTCCTCCGCCGTGAGGGAGGCCCTGGCACGCCTGTGTCCCGTGCCGCCGCGCTTCAACTGCTCGGTGACGAAGAGCACGATGCCGTTGAGGGCCAGGAAGATCGCGGTCGGGACGGGCTTGCCGAGCGTGGTGCGGAACACCTTGTCGAGCGCCACGCCGGCCACGGCGACCGGGATGCTGGCGGTGACGATCAGCCAGGCGAGCCGCTGGTCCACGGTCTCGATCCGGCGCTGCGTGATCGACGTGAACAGCCCGCGCACGATGCGCACCCAGTCCCGCCAGAAGAAGACGACGAGCGCGAGCGCGGTGGCCAGATGGAGGCCGACCAGCTCGTTGAGGTACAGGGACCCGTCGGCGGAGACGTCCAGATCGTGTTTCCAGTGCCCGCCGAGGAGGGCTGGGATGAGGATGCTGTGGCCCAGGCTGGAGACCGGGAACAGCTCGGTGACGCCTTGCAGCAGGCCGACGCCTATGGCTTCGGGGTATGTCAGGACGGACAATGGCTGGCCTTTGAGTTGAAGTGCGTGCGAGGCCAGAGCTGTTGACAACGCTCACAGCGGCTCCGGCAGGCGAGAAGCTACTACACGCGTGCAAAATCCAGGATTAACGACAGCATCGCCCAGCTTCGGCAAAGCCACCCTGGCTGCCGAGTTCTTGCAGACCGGAGGCGTGTTCTCGCCGAATCCGCTCGGCTGCGGGAAACGACGCTGCGGCGCACTCTCCCCAGACGGGAGCGATCCTAGGCGCCGACCTCCTGCAGTCGGCCCATCGGGGCGAGCGATTCTTCGGCGCGCAGGGCGAGCTGGCCGACTATGAGGCGGACGACCGTGACGATGTCGGGGTCGCCGACGCAGTAGACCTGCCGCCGGCCCTCGCGGTGCGAGCCGACAAGGCCGGCGAGCTTCAGCTTGGTCAGGTGCTGGCTGACCGCAGGCAGGGCGACGCCCACCCGGTCGGCGAGATGGCTCACGTCGCTCTCGCCCTGGAACAGTGCCCACATGATGTGCAGCCGGGCCGACGAGGCCAGCAGCCCGAAGGCGGCGGCCGCGTCCGCCAGCACCTCGGCGGACGGATCCTCGAAGCCTCCGACGATCTGCGCCACAATCCTCTCCCGTCCGCCACATCACAGTCACCGCACATGCGCCCACCCAGTGTAGGCGTCAACTGGGCGCACGGTCGCCCCTCATCCGGCGGCCGGGCGCCCCACGAGGCGAAGTCGGGGGCCGGTCCTCGTGGTGGTTGAGATCAGTCCTCGTAGTAGTTGTTGACGATCGTGTCCGGCTTGTCGTCGTCGAACGCCTCGTTCAGCAGCGCACCGCCGATCAGGCCCGCGGCGCCGGCCCCGATGAGTGCACCCGTGCCGAAGCGGCGGCCGCCGCCCTGCTGGTGGTGGTCGTGCTGGTCGCCGTAGAGCTGGGAGTACCCCTGCTGTGAGTAGCCCTGAGACGCGGTCTGCGGATACCCCTGCTGGGGCGGGGTGTAGAACGGCGGTGCAGTGGTCTGCACCTGCTGCGCGCATCCGCCGCACGCCTGGACAGGTCGGGGCACACCCCACTGCGGCGACCAGGTCACCGTCGTCATGCCGGGACCGTGGCTGGGATCGAAGAAGCACGTGCCTGCGGGGCTCCCTGTCGGATGTGGTGCGGCGGCCGTCGGCATTGGGGAAACGACAGTCGGGGTCGGAGCGACGGGTGCCGGTGCCGTGTATCCGCCACGGCCTCCTGTCGACTGCGCAGGAGCAGCGGGTGCTGGAGCCGCGCTCTCGCGCAGGACGTCCACGCCGTAGTCGGTCGCAATGCCCGCGAGCCCGGAGGCATATCCCTGGCCGACCGCGCGGAATTTCCACTCCGCCCCGTGCCGGTACAGCTCACCGAAGACCAGCGCGGTCTCCGACGACAGGCCCCCAGGCGCCAGGTCGTAGCGGGTCAGCTCGGTGCCGCTGTCCCGGTCGGCCACGCGGATGTGCGCGCGGCGCACCTGGCCGAAAGTCTGACCGCGGGCCGCACCCTCATAGAGGGAGACCGGGAACACGATCTTCGTGACGTCGGCCGGGACGCGGGCAAGGTCGACGTAGATCTGCTGGTCGTCTCCACCCACCGGGCTGCCGCCGCCCGAGTGACGCACGGCGCCGTCGGGGCTGCTCAGGTTGTTGAAGAAGACGAAGTGCTCCTCGGACAGCACCTTCCCGGACTGGTCGCACAGCAGCGCGCTGGCATCCAGCTCGTAGCCGGTGTTCGCCGACCAGCCCAGCCCGACCGCCACCGCGGTCAGGCCCGGGGCCTGCTTGGTCAGCGAGACGTTGCCGCCCTTGGCCAAGCGCACACTCATGAGGCTCCTCCGCACCTGCTCCGGCATCCGGCACTCGTCATGATTAACGCCACCCCATTCCTGACAGTTCTCTGGCTGCGCAACACGGGAAGCCACCATGCAACCGGCGCTGTCCCGCTCTCGTCCTTCGAGCAGATATAAGTTGCGCAACTGAGCAATACATCATCGTCGGTCGAACGGGCAGGTTCCTCCTGTCGACTCGACGCTTCTGGAGGACGACAACGTGGGCATCATCGGCTGGATCATCCTGGGATTGCTCGCCGGGGCCATCGCCAAGATCCTGCTGCCCGGACGCGACCCGGGCGGCCTGATCGGCACCACCCTCATCGGCGTCGCGGGCGCCTTCGTGGGCGGCTGGATCTCCGCGCGCTTCCTCCACCGCCCCTTCGAGAAGCACTTCTTCGACCTCTACACCTGGGGCGCGGCGATCGGCGGCTCGCTCGTGCTGCTCATCGGCTACCGCATCCTGTTCGGCAACTCCCGGGACTGAGCGGGTGCGCGCCCTGCCTGGTCACAGGTGGGGCGCGATGGCGGGCAGCAGGTCCTGGAAGGTGCGGCCTGCGGCGGGCTCGCCGATGGCTTTCAGCTGCCAGCCGCCGCCGGACCGCTGGAGCTTGGCCATGATCTGCGCGGGTTACGGGCCGCCGCCGCTGAGTGTGTAGCGGGCGAGTTCCTGGCTGGTTGTGTCGTCGACGAGCCGGCAGAAGACGTTCTATACCTCGGCGAAGGTCTGCCCGGTGAATGAGTTGCCCGTAAAGACGATCCGGTCGACGTGGGACGTCCTGCACGCGGCCACCAGTCTCTAGCCAGGACACCCGGTCTCTAGCCATCCCGCCCGACATCGGGCTCGGTGCTCGGTCGTGGCCTGTGGGTCATCGAATGCCGCGAAACGTGTTGCCCCACGTCCTCGTTCTCCCCCAGGGGGCATCGGGGTGGAAGCGCCGCATACCACCTATTGGTTGCTATATTGCGCAAGTATGGAACTTTGGGGCGGGGGTGCACAGTCCCTCTCCGCGTACGACTTCTCGAACTCGGCGGAGGAGGGGCGCACGTATGCCCATCAGCCACCAGGCACCGACGCGTCGAAAGCGCGGCTACCGCTTAGCCACGCCTCCACCGCAGCGCCACAGGCTCTCTCGCGCTGCCGTACGCAAGCGCAGGCGCGGCATGCGACTTCGGATGCTGGCCGTGACAGGCTCCTCGCTGCTGGTCCTCATCACCGCCGGGCTCGGCTGGATCTACCTGTCCCTGACCGGCAACATCGACATCTTCAACGGCGACGGCCTCTCCAACAACCGGCCCCGAGCAGCGGGCGGCGGGGAGAACGTCCTCGTCATCGGCTCCGACGGGCGCGTCAATGGCAACGACGCGCTGGGCGGTGGAAACAAGGACGACGTCGGCCGCTCCGACACCGCGTTCCTGCTGCACATCTACGCCGACCACCGACACGCTCTCGCCGTATCGATCCCGCGTGACACGCTGGTCACGATTCCGCCCTGCCAACTGCCGGACGGTTCCTGGACGCAGCCGCAGGCCAACACCATGTTCAACGCGGCCTATTCAGTCGGCCAGACCGCCAAGGGCAACCCCGCCTGTACCCAGAACACCGTCGAGCAGCTCACCGGACTGCGGATGGACCACACGGTCGTCGTCGATTTCAAAGGCTTCGCCCGGATGACCGAGGTCGTCGGCGGGGTGACCGTGTGCGTGCCTCAGGATGTCTATCAGAAGGATCTCAGCCCGCGGCGCGCCACCCGCGGCCTGCTTCTCTTCCACAAGGGCGAGCAGACCCTGTCGGGGCAGCAGGCCCTGGACTACGTGCGGATCCGGCACGGCATCGGGGACGGCTCCGACATCGGGCGCATCAAGCGACAGCAGGCGTTCGTGGCCGCCCTGATCAAGAAGGTGAAGAGCGTCGGGCTCACTCCGGCCAACCTGCTGCCCCTGGCGGATGCCGCCACCAAGTCGCTGACCGTCGACCCCGGCCTGGGGACGGCGGACAAGCTGATTTCCTTCGCCATGTCGCTGAAGGGCATCGACCTGCAAAACGCCAGATTCGTCACCGTTCCCTGGCACTACGACGGCGCCCGCGTCGCGCTAGTCCAGCCGGATACCGACGAGCTGTGGACAGCCCTGAAGCAGGACCGTCCCATCAACGGCAAGAACACCGGCCACGCGAAGCCGGAACCCCGAGCAACCACCGATCCGCCGAGCCCGGAGGCGACAGTCGCCGGGAACGGGATCACCGTGGCGGTCTACAACGGCACCACCACCAGCGGACTCGCCTCCACAGCGGCCCACGCCCTGACCCGCCACGGCTTCGCCGTCACCGGCACCGGCAACGCCGCCCGAACGGACCAGGCCGCCACGCTCATCCAACACCCCCCGGCCCTCAAGACCCAGGCCCAGCAGGTCGCCCGACTCTTCCCCGGCGCACAGCTCCAATCCGTCACCGGACAAAGGATCTCCGTAATCCTGGGCCAGACCTACTCCGCCTCCGCCGGGCCCGCCTCCTCGCCGCACACCTCGCCAACCACGAACACCCGCTCTGCCGACGACGACCTCTGCTCCGACCTCTCGTACGGATGAAAGGGGAGAGCGGAGGAGCGGACGCCAGCATCGACCCCCTGATCACGCCGTCGCTCACCGCACCGATCCGGCTGCTGCGCTTCGTCGCAGCCGCAGTCTCGGTCGCGCTGATCAACGACTGACACAAGGCCACCGCCAGCCGCAGGGGCCAGATGACGACACGGCATCCGACCTGGACTCACGCCGCAGGCCATCGGCGCGGCGGAGCCCAAGACGGCCCACCGCATCCGCCGCATCGGCCGAGCGCGGAAGCCCGACCGGGCCGATGGCTACGATGACGCGACGCGACCCTGCTCCCTCACATGCGATCTCTCATCCGAATCGAGGCAGGCCGCATATGAACGGGCCATACGTTTGCTAGATTGCGCAACTACGCAATCGAAGTGACGCCCCACTTCGCCCGACGGACTGGCCGCACACCACTGGCCGCACACCCGAGGGTCTGCTGGGCCCGACCGTTCGTGGGAGTGGGAGATGAGCGACCTGCGCGATGGCCGCACTGGCCGGGCCGCCGCACGAAACCGCACCGCCCAGATACCTCGCCAGCGAACAAACACCCCGGCCGACCGGCGGCCCCCGGGCGGCCGGGCCGCCACACGGGCCGCCTCCCGCAGCGGCGGTCCAGGCCAGTCGCGGCGCCGCGCCCGTCCGGTACGCCGGGGCAAGCGCGCGCTGCGGATCGCGGGGATATGCCTCGCCATGCTGGTCCTGGTCGCTGGCGGCGCCGGCTGGTGGTTCTACGAGCACCTGAACGGCAACATCAACAGCGTCGCCCTCGACGGCAGCGGCGGCAGCGAGAAAGCCGATGCCTTCGGCCGCACCCCGATCAACATCCTCGTCATGGGATCGGACGGCCGCACCAGCGCGGCCGACTGCAAGTTGGGCGGCGGCTGCGCCAAGACGGGTGTGCAGTCCGGCAACGGGAACGCGGACGTGGAGATGGTCGTGCACATAGCCGCCGACCGCTCCAACGCCACCGTCATGAGCATCCCGCGCGACACCATGACCGACGTCCCGGCCTGCACCGACCCCACGTCGAAGCAGTCCACGTCCGGCTACTACGGACAGATCAACAGTGCTCTCTCCTACGGCCCGGCCTGCCAGGTGGCCACCATCCACCAGCTCACCGGCATCCCCATCGACCACTTCGTCAAGCTCGACTTCTCCGGCGTGGTCAGCATGTCCGACGCGGTCGGCGGCGTGGACGTGTGCGTCAGCGACAACGTCTACGACACCTACTCGCACCTGAAGCTGTCCAAGGGCACTCACACCCTCAAAGGCGTCGGGGCCCTGGAGTTCGTCCGCTCCCGGCACGGCTTCGGCGACGGCAGCGACCTGGGTCGTACGGTCTCGCAGCACCTCTTCCTCGGCGCGATGATCCGCAAGTTCAAGAGCGCCGGCACGCTCACGGATCCCACCAAGCTCTACTACCTCGCCGACGCGGCCACCAAGGCACTCACCGTCGACGACGGCCTGGGTAGCATCAGCAGGCTGGTGGGCCTGGCCACCGACCTGAACAAGGTCCCCTCGCACCGGATCACCTTCACCACCATGCAGACCGCCCCCGATCCCCACAACAGCGACCGCGTCGTGCCGGGCGCCGGGGCGAAGTCGCTGTTCGCGTCCATCGCCAACGACCAGTCCCTGACTGGAACCCACGGCAAGACGTCCGCCGCGGCATCTGCCACGGCCACTGCCCAGCCGGTCGACCCCTCTCAGATCGCTGTCACCATCGAGAACGGCACCACCATCAGCGGTCGCGCCTCCCAACTGGCCACCGCCCTCACCGACAAGGGCTTCAGCCAGCACACCACCACCGCCAACGCCCCCAGTGGCGCAGCCGCCACCACCACTCTCACCTACGGCAGCGGTCAGAAGCCGCAGGCCCAAGCGGTGGCCAAGGCCCTCGGCCTGCCGTCCTCGCGCCTCAAGCAGAGCAGCGGCAGCGGCCTGACCCTCGTCATCGGCAGTGACTGGCCCAGCGGCACCAGCTACCCCAGCAGCAGCGGCAGTTCTTCCCCCGCGCCCGCCGACACCCACGCCGCGGTCTCCAACGCCCACGCCCAGACCGCCGACCAGTCCAAGTCCTGCGCCCAGGTCAGCCCCTACAAGACCGTCCAGCTCAACGGCATCGACATGACCCCCGCCCAGGCGTACGCCGCCGCCCGCAGCGAACCCGACTCCGACGCCTGACACCGCCGACAAACCCTCGCCCAGCCGTGAGCCGCAACGGCGCCGCGGACTTCCGGACATCCACCGCTACGTGCTGCGCCTGCTCCCGCGGCGCAGGGTGACGACCGTCAAGGAGGGGGACCGCGTCATCGTGCAGCTCTCCGGGGAGATCGCGGCGAAGAACGCCGGGCGCATCGGCGACGTGCTGCGCAGCGCGCTGGGTTCCCGTCCACGGGTTCTGGAGATCGATCTGCGTCGGGTCACCCACCTGGGCAGCGGCGCAGCCAGTGCTGCTGGCCCGCGCAGGGTGCCTAAGGCCCCCTGCGCGGGCAAAGTACTGCCATCCCGGTGTAGGAGTATCGGCAGACAGGTCGGGCCTGGTACGGGTGGGCCGCTACCGGCGAGTCAGGCCAGGCCGAACCAGCCCAGGACCGTCTGGACGAGCAGGATGGTGGACATCCCGGCGACGCCGACGACGACGATGGTGGCGGCGATCCGGTAGCGGGGGCCGTTGGCCGCCGCACCGAGCAGCGAGCGTCGGTTGGTGAGCACCAGCAGGTAGACGAGCACGATGGGGCTGATCAGGCCCTGCAGTACCTGGGTGCCGATCAGCAGCTGGATGACGTTCACCGGGGTCATCGCCACTGAGGCGCCGAGTACGATCTGGGCGGTGAACAGGCCTAGGAAGAGCGGGGCGTCGCGGAAGCTGCGGGAGACGGAGCGTTCCACGCCGGCGGCCTCGCCGACGGCGTAGCTGGCCGATAGCGGTACTACGGCGCCGGCCAGGGCGGAGGCGCCGATCAGGCCCACCGCGAAGAGGAGTTCGGCGTTCTGCCCGGCGACCGGTTTGAGTGCCTCGGCGGCCTGGGCGGCGGAGTCCAGCGGGCCGGTGCCGCCGATCGCCGCGGCGGTGGCGATGATGATCGTCAGGCTGATGATGCAGGCGAACACCGCACCGAGCACGGCGTCCAACTTGATGAGCCGGTAGTCCTCGGGCTTGGCGCCCCGGTCCACGACACCCGCCGCGGCGTAGAACTGCATGTACGGGCTGACGGTCGTGCCGATCAGGGCGACGGCGAGCAAGATGAAGTCCTTGCCCGGCTCCATGTGCGGAATCAGCAGGTGCTTACCGACCTCGCCCCAGTGCGGGTGGCCCAGGATCATTGCTATGGGGTAGGCGAAGAACGCCAGCGACATGATCAGGAAGATGCGTTCGGCCCACCTGTAGGAGCCGAACAGCACCAGCGACCACAGCAGGATCGCGGCCGGCGGGATGACCGCCCACTTGGGCACGCCGAGGAGTTGGAAGGCGGCGCCGATGCCGGCGAACTCGCTGACGACGAGGCCGGTGTTGGCCAGCAGCAGGCAGAACACCGCCAGTCCGGTCAGGCGCAGGCTGAACTGCTCGCGGATCAGGGCGCCGAGGCCCTTGCCGGTGTGCGCACCGAGCCGCACAGCCATTTCCTGGACCATGACCAGGGCGATGGTGACCAGCACCATGAAGAACAGGGTGCCGTAGGTGAACTGGGAACCGGCCGAGGCATACGTGGCGATGCCGGCGGCGTCGTTGCCGGCATTCGCGGCGACCAGGCCCGGCCCGGCGATCGCAGCGACCATGGCGAGACGGCCCAGGCCCCGCCGCCGCCTCGCGGGAGCGGCGGGGGGCGCGGCCGTTGTGGTGTCCAGGTCGCGGGTCACCGCAGGAACCTCCGGAAGTGCAGGCGCCCGCGCTCGGGCAGCAGGTAGTCGAGCAGGTCGTCGGCCAGGATTCGGCCGAGGGGCCGGTCGGTGTCGTCGACCACCAGAAGTGAGGAGGCACGGGAGGCGACCAGCTGGTCGGCGGCCTCAGTCAGCGGCGTGTCGGGGCGTACGGTGACCGGAGGGCCGAACTGGGACCGCCAGGTCACGAGGTCGGCCATCGGGCTGGTGTCTTCGGCGACGGCCAGGTCGAACAGTGCGACGTCGCACAGCAGCCGACCGCTGTCGTCCACCACGGCGATGGCATCGATCTCGGTGCGGTGCTCGGCCTGTTCGGCCAACTGCGCCCGCGCCTTGGCGACGGTCTCGTTCGGGCGGGAGATGATCAGCAGGGTGGTCATGGCGCCGCCCGCGGTGTCCTCGCGGTGGGTCAGCAGCCGCCGCAGCTCTGCGGCCTCGCCGGCCGGCATGCGGGACAGCAGGGCCTCGCGTTCCTCGCGGGTGAGGTCGCGCAGGGCGTCGGTGGCCTCGTCCGGTTCCATCTCGTCCACCAATTGGGCGGCGTGTTCCGGTTTGGCCTCGCGCAGCAGGTTTTCCAGCTCGCCCGGTTCCATCTCCTCCAGCGCGTCGGCGGCCTGCTCTGTCTCCAGCCAGCCCAGCAGCTGCTGTCGTTCCTCGCGGCCGAGGTCTTCGAGGATGTCCGCGAGATCGGCCGGGCGCAGCCGCTGCAGCGCGGCTCGGGAGGCGCGCAGCCGCACCTCCGGCGGGCCCTCGGTGGCCTGCTCGGCGAACGGGGCCACGGCCTGCCAGTCCAGCACCCGCTCCGGGGTGGGCCGGGCCTGCCAGCGGCGCGGGCCGAGTCGGCGCAGCAGCGTGGGCAGCGAGACGTCCACCCCGACCAGCACGATCTGGTCGACCCTCGGCGTCAGGTACAGGTCGGCAGCCCGGGTGACCTGGATGCCGTCGACGTCGACGAGCTGGTGGTCGAGGATGTCCTTGGCCAGCAGCACCTCGCCGGGGCGGCGGGAGAAGTCACGCAGGTCCACGCGGGCGGTGCGCAGCCGTACGTGCCCAGCATCCACGTTGCCGATGGCGTCCGCGGCCAGGAAAGTCTGCCGGCGTCCGATGCGCAGGATCAGCCCGGTGACCGGCGGATACGGCTCCGCGCCGTACAGGCGGGCGACCACGTCGACGACGCGGCCGACCTCCTCACCCGCCTGGTTGGTCACCGGGGCGCCGATCAGCCCGGCCAGCGAGACGAGGGAGGTGCGCACGGCCTTGGAGGCGGTGGCCCGGCGTTCGAGGTGGACCCGGCGGTCGCGGAACCGGGCCTTGGTGGACATGAGTAGAGTGTGGGCAGCCAAGGTGAACACCCCCTTGCCCCGCCATGACGGGGCGGCGGGCGGCCGTAGGCAGTGCTCTTCCTCCCCGTCCGGCCGGCGGCAGGCACGCCGGGGCATACGCCGACACGCGGCCTGCCAAGCCGGTGAGCAGGGCGGATTACCGGCTGCGGGCCGGATGGATCAGGGAAGAACGAGCTGCCGCGGGCCGCGGAAGGACGGCGCGGACAACACGAAGAGGGGCCGACTATGGCCCGGACTACTGTCCATGTCGCCTCCTCCCGGTCACGGCCGCGCACGAGTGTCGCGGTCTTGCGGCAAGGGGCAGCCGGGCACGTTCGGGCCCGACACACCCCAACTCGTCAGAGCTTTAGCACTCCACGGCGTGATCCCCTGCGAGGGGAAGCCACTTGGGGTCACCCCTTGTGCCGGGGAGACCTGTCCTGATCCGGAGCGTCTCTCGACGGGTGGGATCAGTGGCCTGTGTCCGTGAAGACGCCTCACCGAACGAGGTGTCTGTTTTAAACCACACAAAGACTACGCCCGCATCCACTCGCCTCCCTAATCCATGACCTGCCGGAGGGCAACCGGACCGTGTCGAGCGTCTTGGACTCTTCCGATACCGAAGGCAGGACCGTCACCGGCGTTGCCCACCCTGGTCACCCGCCGCCTGGGCCTTCTGGTGAAAACCTCGCCGCCACCCACCCCTGTACGACGGCCACGGGCAGGCGCCCGTCCGCGGCGACAACGTCCGCGGGTATGCCGGTGACCCAGGCGGCAAGCACAGCTCTGCGCAGGTCGGCGGCGCGGACGGCGACCCCGGCACGAAAGGCACCCGCGGAGCCCGCTCTCAGTTTCGGAGCGTCTTCGGCCAGCTGCCGGGCGGCACGGCGGACAGCGCGGCGGGCGTACCGGATGTCGAGGTCACTCATGCCGCTGCACGCTTCCTTTCCGCGTTGAAGGACGTGTCGTCCAGGTGCCAGTGCAGGTCGCGCACGCCGGGTCCCAGTGAAGAGCCGGGCGGCCCGCTGTTCCAGTCTGCGGCCAGATCTCCGCTGATCAAGACCGGGGCCTCATCGGTTGCCGGCAGACAACGAAAGGACGCATTCGAAGAACCCGCTGCCGTATCGGCGCTTCGTGAGAATGGGGTCAGCGGGGCGTCAAGGATGGGTCAATCGGGCGAGCGGCACCCCCGGTGCGAGCGTACGCTGGTCGAGGTTTGAAGAGGCACCTCGTTCGGTGAGGCGTCTTCACGGACACAGGCCACTGACCCCACGACGTCGAGAGACGCCCAGGTTCAGGACACCTCTCCCCGGCCTAAGGGGTGAGGCCAAGTGGCTTCCCAGTCAATGGGATTACGCCGTGGAGTGCCAAAGCTCTGACGAGTTGGGGTGAGCCGCCCGTCAGGGGCTGGCCGCTCCTTGCCGAGTCGATGAGGACGCCATTGATGGGCGTCTCCGGCCGGAAGGAGGCGAGAGACATGGAATGCAGTAGTCCGGGCCGAAGTAGGCCCCGCACCCGCTTGTCCTCGCATTCTTCCGGCACGCGGTAACCACCTCCCCTGCGCGGCACCCCGGCCGCGCCATGTCCACGGGCACGTCTGTGCCCGCTGGTGATGTTGTCCTGCGCGCATTCGGCGCGCAGGGGTGATGGCTGCTGCGTGCCCCCGACCTCCCCCGTACCGGGGGGCTAGGGAGGCACCACCATGAACGAGACCACCCTGACCACGGTCGCCGCGCCCCGCGCGGCTGTACTCGACGACGCGCACCTCGGCGACATCCACGGCGCGCTGGGCACCATCCGCCTGGATGACCACGGTGAGCGCCGCGGTCTGTCGGCGAAGCTGAAGACGCTGCTGGCGATCGTCGGCCCGGGCCTGATCGTGATGGTCGGCGACAACGACGCCGGCGCGTTCGCCACCTACGGCCAGGCCGGCCAGAACTACGGCACCCACCTGCTGTGGACGCTGCTCCTGCTGGTGCCCGTGCTGTACGTCAACCAGGAGATGGTGCTGCGCCTCGGCGCGGTCACCGGTGTCGGCCACGCCCGCCTGATCCTGGAGCGGTTCGGCAAGTTCTGGGGCGCGTTCAGCGTCATCGACCTGTTCCTGCTGAACGCGCTGACCCTGGTGACGGAGTTCATCGGGATCACGCTGTCCGCCGGTTACCTGGGGCTGCCGAAGGCGGCGGCGGTGGTTCTGGCGGCCGTGATCATCGTGGCGTCGGCGTTCACCGGTTCCTTCCGCCGTTTCGAGCGGGTGGCGATGACGCTGTGCGCGGCCTCGCTGCTGCTGGTGCCGATCTACTTCATGGTCCACCCGCACACCTCGCAGATGGCCGCCGCCTTCGTCACCCCGAACCTGCCCGGCGGCTCCGGGCAGCTGTCCACGGTGATGCTGCTGATCATCGGCATCGTCGGCACGACGGTGGCGCCCTGGCAGCTGTTCTTCCAGCAGTCGTACGTGATCGACAAGCGGATCACGCCGCGGTTCATGCGCTACGAGAAGGTCGACCTGTGGATCGGCATCGTCATCGTGGTGATCGGGGCGGCGGCGATGATGGGCTTCACCGCCGCCGCGTTCGCCGGCACGCACGGCTTCGGCCAGTTCACCGACACCGCCGGAATCGCGCACGGGCTGGAGGCCAAGGCCGGGAAGCTGGCCGGGGTGCTGTTCGCGATTGCGCTGCTGGACGCCTCGATCATCGGCGCGTTCGCGGTGTCGCTGTCCACCGCGTACGCGATCGGTGACGTGCTGGGCATGAAGCACTCCCTGCACCGTGGGATCGGCGGCGCGAAGGGCTTCTACGCCGTCTACGCCGGACTCGTCGGCGCCGCGGCCACGATCGTGCTGATCCCGGGCTCGCCGCTGGGCCTGCTGACCGAGGGCGTGCAGACCCTCGCCGGGGTCCTGCTGCCCTCCGCGAGCGTGTTCCTCCTGCTGCTGTGCAACGACAAGCAGGTGCTCGGACCGTGGGTGAACGGGCCGAAGACCAACGCCTTCACCGCCGCCGTGGTCGGCGTGCTGGTCACGCTGTCGGTGATCCTGACCGCCTCGGTCCTGTTCCCGAACATCAGCGCGAACGCGATCATCGACATCATGGCCGCCTGCGCCGTCGCCGGGGTGCTCGCCGCCGGGTACGCCTTCACCCGTCGCCGTACGGCCACCAAGGAGGACCCGATCGACCGCACCGGCCGGGACACCTGGCGCATGCCCCCGCTGGCAACCCTCGCCCCGGCCGTGATGTCCAGCGGCAAGAAGATCGGCATGGGCGCGCTGCGCACCTACCTGCTGGTCTCGATGATCCTCGCGGTCATCAAGATCATTAAGGTCGCGGTCAGCCAGTAAATCACTCCACCGCCTCACTCTGAAGGAGGCCGGGCCATGCACGCCCTGACCACGATGGACTTCCTGATCCGGCTCGCCACCGGCGCGGCCTGCGGCGCGCTGATCGGCGTAGAGCGGCAGTGGCGGGCGCGGATGGCGGGCCTGCGCACCAACGCGCTCGTCGCCACCGGAGCCACACTGTTCGTGCTCTACAGCGTGGCCGTGGGCGACGCGGGCAGCCCGACCAGGGTGGCCTCCTACGTCGTGTCCGGGATCGGGTTCCTGGGCGGCGGGGTGATCCTGCGCGACGGCGCCGGTGTACGCGGACTGAACACCGCCGCCACCCTGTGGTGCTCGGCAGCGGTCGGCGTGCTGGCCGCCTCCGGACGACTCGCCCTGGCCACGCTCGGCACGCTGACGGTACTCGGCATCCACCTGCTGCTGCGCCCGGCCGGACGCCTGCTGGACCGGGCACCGGCCGCCGGCAGCGACCCCGACGCCCAGGTACGGGCCAGCGTGCACCTGCGCTGCGAGCGGCCGTCCGAGACCCACATCCGGGCGCTGCTCGCCCAAGCCCTGACCACCTCCGGCCTGACCGCGACCGGGCTGCGGGCCCGCCGCGAGGGCGAGGACACCACCAGCGTGCGGGCCAGCGTCACGGTCAGCGGCGACGTCGCCGCCGCGCTGGAGCAGGTCATCTCCCGTCTCTCACTGGAGCCCGGGGTGCACGACCTGCACTGGCACGTGAACGACGAGGACGACGACGAACGGACACCCCGGGAAGGGCGGCGGGCGCTGGCCTGACCCCCGCGGAAAGAGCCTGACGGCCCCAGGACAGCAGTCCACTCGACAAGACACGATGAAGAGGAAAACAGGGAGGTGCGGCATGCGGACGGTACCCCACCCCCGCACCGGGGAGGGCGCGGCGATCCTCGGCGTGCTCACGCTCGTCGTACTGGAGACCGTCGCGGTCAACACCGCCCCCACCCGCGACAAGCCGATGGTCGGCGGCGCGCTGATGGGTGCCGCGACTGCGGCGTTCATCCTGATCGCGGCCCTGTGGCACCACCACCGGCAGGCCGAGCAACGCACCCGCAAAATCGTGCCGGAGGACCTGGGGGAGGAGTGGTTCACTGCCAAGTCCCTGGAGGGCTTTCCGATGGAGGCCGTCCGACCGTTCCTGCTCGGGCCGAACGCCCCGAGCCTGAACAGGCTGTACACGGCGTGGCTCCTCGCCACCCACGGCCATGATCCGGCCTGGATCGCACACCACATCGACCTGCCCCCCGACGTGGTGCATCTGCTGGCTGACGCAGCCCGCCAACGGAACTGACCACAGGCGCCACGCAAGGCCGGGGCTGCCAACCGGTGAGTCTGCAGGCATGCGGCCAGGGCGAGCCCCGCGGCACAGGAGGCGGCGGGCTTATCGGCGGCCAGCTCGACGGAGTGGGCTTGCGGGCCGGGCGCGGCTTCGGCTTGGCGTCGGCGGCCGGTGTGCCGGGCTTGGTGTGGCGGGGCCGCGGCGGGGTGGCCTTGGGCTCGGCCGAGGCCTGCGGTTCCGGTGTGGGCTTGGGCGCGGATCCGGGCTGGTTGGCCTCGGCCTGGGCGGTCGCCTCGGCTTCGGGCCCGCGTCCCAGGGGCGGTGGCCGACGTAAAGGGGCTTGGTGTCGAAGACGGGCAGCAGGCGGTCGGTGACGACGCCGGGGTGCTTGTCTGCTGGGATCAGCTGGCACGGCGGTGATGGACTGGGCTGTCGATGACGCCCAGATGTTCAAGAAGTAGCCCCTCCCGGGTGGACCAGGGGCAGATCTCAACTCTCTCCACACCTGACGCTTCCATGAGGCTCTCGGCGACCAGTGCTCCCGCCAGGGACTGCTCGGCGCGGTGCCGTGAGATGCCCGCCAGGGCGGCACGGCACTCCGGGCCGACGCCGGCCAGCAAAGGAATCACCGCGCGTAGCTCAGGCAACGTCAGCCGTCGGGGCCTTCGCCGTGGCTTGTCCCGCTGGGCGTTGGTGAGCCGGGCAAGCTGCTGGAAAGTCTTGGAGCAGCCGAGAACACGTTCACCCCGCTCGGCCTGCGGTACGTCGGGCACCTGGCTCAGGGAGCGGCGCAGATGCTGCCGGACCTCTGCCAGGCTCCGCGTGGACGTGACCGTGCCGCCGGGGAGCCAATTGCGCGTGATCGTTCGTGCGCCCAGCGGCAGTGAACGCACCACGCGGGGCTGATCGCCCGTCCCCGCGGCGATCTCGACGGTGCCACCGCCGATGTCCAACATCAACAGGGGTCCTCCCGCGCACCCCGCCCACCGGCGTGCGGCCACATAGGCCAGTCGCGCTTCCTCCTCGCCGGGCAGCACCCGCAGCCAGGTACCGGTCGAGAGGGCCACCCGCGCGATGACATCATCGCGATTGGGGGCATCCCGGATCACGGACGTGGCGAATGCGAAGACCTCTCGCGGACGCAGGCGCGGGTCCGCACCGATCGCTTCGGCCACCGCCCGCTGCACACTCTTAACCCCGGCCCTGCCCAGGCGCCCTTGCCAGTCGAGCGCTTCGTGCAGTCTCAGTCGCACCTTGTGCGAGAAGACGGGCTCCAGTTCCGCACCCGGTCGCCACCGCACCACAGTGAGGAAAGCGCTGTGGCACCCGACATCGAGCACACTCGCCTGCCGCATCCAGCCGCCCTTCCCCGACACCGCACCATCCCGCACCCGACAGGGCAGACCGAATCCCCAAGACCCCTCGTTGCCGACGAGAGGCGGCAGACACCACACCGCATCCACCCTGTCACCATTGTGTCACTGTTCGTACCCGCCGGGTCGGCAAGCTCCGCTTGCCGCGAGGAGCGGCCAAGGTCCGGCGTCCCCCGCAGCAGTCCCAGGGCGTCGATCGCGGGCCCCCACGGCACGGCCCGGCTGCGCCCGCCCGACACCTCGAAGCAGAGCGCCAGCCGCCGCGGTGCCCCGGGATCGGCGGCACCCGCACTGCACGGCAGGCCCGTTGGGCGTTCGATCGGGCCGGGGACGGCCGCAGCGGGGCGAGCAGCGTCTCTGGTCCGAAAATGAAGCATGAGCCAAGGTCGCCGGGGTGACGGTGGTGGTTACGCGGCTTCGATGGGGTCGAAGCGGACGGTGAAGCCGAGGGCGTTGGCCTGCCGGGTGATGCGTCGCATGACGCGTTCGGGGTCGTGCCTGGCGTAGTAGTCGCCGCCGAGGTCGTGGAAGGCGATGTTGTTGGTAAGCATGTGTCAGACGGCGGTCAGTAGGGTGTGCTCGAGGGCGACGAGGGCTTTCTTCTTGCCGAGGCGGGGCACGAGACGGTGGTAGCGGGCGCCAGGGTAGGTGGTCTCCCGGGTGCGGGAGGCGGCCATCGCGGCGGTGCCGAGCGCGGCGCTCAGCCAGCGGTTTCCGTGGCGCCGGCGTCCGGATTTGTGTTTCCCGGCGGACTCATGGTGGCCGGGACAGACCCCGGCCCACGAGGCCAGATGGCCCGCGGTACGGAAGCGGGCCATGTTCCCGCCGGTCTCGGCGACGATGACCTCGGCGACGGCCCGGCCGACACCGGGAATGGTCTGCAGCAGCTCAATCTGCTGGGAGAAAGGGAGCATCTCGGCCTCGATCCGCGCGGACAACTCCCCGATCGCCTCGGAGAGATGGTCGATCCGCTCCAGATGCAGCCGGCACAGGAAGGCGTGATGCTCACCGAAGTTCCCGGTCAGCGCCTCCACCAGCGCGGGGATCTTCGGCCGCATCCGGGCTTTGGGACCTTCTCGGCGACCAGCCAGTCCCGAAGCTCGAGCAGCGCATTGGTCATGGTGGCGAACGTACGGATCTCCTGTCGGCGCGAGCGCCTGCCAGAAGGATTCGGGGTGCGCACACACGCTTTGAGGTCCTTCTTGCCGATATCCAGCGCGGCACACCGCTCATGCAGTACGTCCATGAACCCCTCCCGGGTAACGACGTGGCAGGCCGACGGTGCGCCGTCCGGAGGAACCACAGGGCTGAAGAGTCTGGTCCGCTTGCTGCCGCAACAATTGACGGTCCCTGTCAGCGGTTCCCGTAGCCATCCTGACGCGCGAGCTCACAAGGCATCACAGTGAAACCGGCGTTCCGGACGGAGCAGACCATTTTCCCGCTGACGCGCAAATAGATCGGTTCCAAGGTCGCCAAGGCCCTGGCGCCTTCGATTTGCCCGTCCCACGGCGGGCGGCGAAGCCGCCCTGGGTCGCTGATTGGGTTAGCGAGCCTGAGCGTTGCTCAGCCTTGGGAGCCAATCGCCTTCGTGCCCTGGTACTGAACGACAGGAGCCGCCAGCCCGCGTGGCACGTCCCTGCGGACGCTGCTCGACCGGGCCGCAAGACCCGACCGAGGAGGGTGCCCGACGTCGCCTGGGCGCCGGGCGTGCACGTAGCACTCTGCCACAGGTTCACTACGCTTCGCTAATCCAACTGGTGAGCCTGCTGAGCGGTAAGCGCGAGCCTGCTCACGATTTGCCGCGAATGTCCTCCCACAGCGGCGTCAGCCGCATGAGTTGCTCGTCTCGCCAGCGAACCCGCTCTTCCCATCGGTCGAGCGGCAGGAGAGTGCGGCGCTGGTGTACCGCGGTCGCCACCAGGTCCGGCGTCCATGGATCGTTCTGACCGCGCTCGGCGCCCATTCGCGCATACGCGGATCCCATCTTGTCCGCGTGTGATTCAAGACCGCCGCGAGTGTTGAGGTCGACGGTCTCGAACGGGCCGATGAGACTCCACCGGCGCCCGAGACCGCTGCGGACGACTTCGTCGATCTCGTCGACGGTCGCGATCCCATCTCGGAGCAGGCAGTAGGCCTCGCGCAGTACCGCGCCTTGGAGACGATTGAACACGAACCCTTCCGGTTCATGGCAGACCGTGATTGGGCGCAACCCTGCGCCGGTGTAGACGGCATGGGCGCGCTCGACGGCCCACGTGGCAGTGCTGGGTGAGGGGACGAGCTCGATCACTGGGATGAGGTACGGCGGGTTGCCGGGGTGGCCGACCAGGATTCGCTCCCGCAGCCCTTCGGGCAGGTCCGCTGCGATGAGACTGGGGCGTATCGCTGAGCTAGAGCTGGCGAATACCGCTTGATCGGGCGCGCTTTGGGCCGCACGCCGGACCAGGTCTTGCTTGACCTCTACCCGCTCGGGGGCGCATTCCTGCACCAGTGCTACTCCCGCTACCGCCTCCGCCAAGTCATGGGTGAACGTGACCCGTGCACTCACCGTGCTCGGATTCACGGCAAGGCCGTGCGCGGACAACTGCGCGAGGCGATCGGAGAGTTCAGCGCGGGCGCGCTCCAAAGCGGCGGGGAACGGGTCCCACACTCGGACCTCGTGCCCGGCCCTTGCGAAGACGATCGCGAAGGTGACCCCGATGGAGCCGGCGCCGGTGACGGCAATCGGCTCCATCGGGCGACTTGTCGGTGTCGCGGCTGTGGCCGTCACGCCGACCACCAGGTGCGGTCGTTGTCGTAGCCACGCTGGAGGATCTCGACGACGGACTCGTGGGTGAGGTCGCGCGGGTTGTTGGCCGTGAGGCGGGTCGCGAGCATCGCCTGGTCGGCCACGTAGGAGAAGTCCTTCGGGTCTAGGCCGAGCGTCTTCAGGTCGGTCGGGCAGCCGACGGTCTCCAGCAGCGCCTCGATGCGGGAGATGCCGGCCTTCGCTTGGTCCAACGGGGACGACCGGGGGTCGGCGGTACCGAGCAGTGTCCCGATTTCGGCGAATTCCGCGATCCGGGTCGGGAGGTTGAAGCGCATCACGTACGGCAGGAGGGCTCCGACACCGAAGCCGTGCGAGGTGTGGGTCAGCGCTCCGATCGGGGACTGGATCGCGTGCGCGGCGGCGGTGCCGGCGGTGTTGATGGCCATGCCCGCGTTGTACGCGGCCAGCATGGTCGCGGAGCGTGCTTCGATGTCGGACGGGTCGGCGACCACGCTCTCCAGGGACGAGTTGAGCAGAGTCAGGCCGCTGCGGCAGAAGATGTCGGTCAGCGGGTTCTTCCCGATGTAGAGATGGTTGGCCAGGAAGTCCGGCGTCACGTCCTTGACCCGGTCGGTGAACGTCTCGACCAGGTGAGTCAGTGCGTCCGCCGCGGTGGCCGCGGTGAGTGCCGGCGGGCAGGAGAGGGTGAGTTCGGGGTCGATGACGGCGGCGTAGGCCTCCAGGTGTGGGCTGGCCACGCCGATCTTCATGCCTCGGTCCCGGTCGAAGACGACCGAGATGCAGGTGACTTCGGCGCCGGTGCCGGCCGTGGTGGGTACGGTGATGACCGGGAGCCCGGGGCCGGGGACGAGGAATTCGCCGTAGTAGTCGCGGACGTCGCCGCCGTGGGCGAGGACGGCGGCGGACACCTTGGCCAGGTCGAGGCAGGAGCCGCCGCCGACTGCGAGCAGGGTGTCGACGTCGGTGTCGCCGTAGCGGTCGACGACGGTGAGTATGTTCTCGCGGGGCAGGTCCGGCTCGGCCTCGGAGAACACCGAGACCGTGATCCCTTGTCCTTCGATGGCGGTCAGCATGTCCTTGAATTCGGTCACCTGCGCCATACGGGCGTCGGTGACGACGAGGACGTGGTGTCCTATCTCGGCTAGGAGGCGGGGCAGGTGGCGCCGTTCGCCGGGACCGAAGACGACGGTCTTGGGCTGGCGCAGGACGCCGAGGGAGGCGACGCATGCGGTCACAGGCCTGCCTCCGTCTCGTTCACGGTGATGGCGAGGTACTTGGGTTCGAGGAACTCGTAGATCGCCTCGTGTCCGCCTTCTCGGCCCAGGCCGGAGGCCTTGATGCCGCCGAATGCCGCCGCGGGGTCGGCCATGATGCCGCGGTTGATGCCGACCATGCCGAAGTCGAGGCGCTCGCTCACGGCGATGGCGCGGTCCACGTTGCGGGTGAACACGTACGCGGCGAGCCCGTACGTGGTGTCGTTGGCGATCTTGACCGCCTCGGCGGCCGAGTCGACGGTGTAGATCGTCGCGATGGGGGCAAATAGCTCCTGATGGCACAGGTCGTCATCGGGCTCTGTCACTGAGAAGACGGTCGGCTCGAAGAAGAATCCGTCGCCCGGTACTTCCTTGCCGCCGGTCAGCAGGGTCGCGCCGATCTTGGAGAAGCCGTCGACGAGTTCCTTGACGGTGTCGCGCTGTCGGGCCGAGATGATCGGGCCGACCTCCGTGGCCGGGTCGAATCCGTCGCCGACCGTCAGCTTCTCGGTCAAGGCGACGAACTTGGCCGTGAACTCTTCCGCGACGCTGCTGTCGACGATGATCCGGTTGGCTGCCACGCACGCCTGACCGGCGTTGCGGAACTTGCACACGATCGCCTGCTCGGCCGCCAGGTCGAGGTCGGCGTCGTCGAGCACGATGAACGGGCCGTCGCCGCCGAGTTCCATCGAGGCGTTGGTGATGTTCGCGGCGGCCTGGCTCAGCAGGGTGCTTCCCACGCCGGTCGAGCCGGTGAAGCTCACCTTGCGCAGGCGGCTGTCCGCCATGAGCGCCGCTGACACCTTGGACGAGGTCGTCGTGTGGATGAGGTTGACTACGCCCGCCGGGAAACCGGCATCGTGCAGCGCCTGTACGAACAGCGCGCAGGTCAGCGGGGTCTCCTTCGCGGACTTCACCACGACCGTGCATCCGGCAGCGAGCGCCGCGCCGGCCTTGCGGGCGATCATCAGCAGTGGGAAGTTCCACGGAGTGATGAGCAGGCACGGGCCGACCGGCTGGTGGGTGGTGACGACGCGGTAGGCGCCTCGGGAGCCGTGCGCATAGGTGCCGTGAAGGTGGGCGATCTGCTCGGCGTACCAGAGGAAGAAGTCGGCCGAGAGCTGGAACTCGCCCCGGGCCTCGCCCAGCGGCTTTCCGCTCTCCAGCGTCATGGTCTCGACGATGTCGTCGGCACGCTCCAGGAGCAGCCGGTGCGCGCGGTGGAACAGGTCGGCACGCTCGCGGGGGAGCACGTGGCGCCAGGCGTCCTGGGCGGCGACGGCCGCATCGAGCGCGGCGCGTGACTGCTCTACGGTGCCATCGGCGACCTCGGCGATCGTCTGGCCGTTGGCGGGGTTGACGACCGAGAACGTCTCGGTGGCGTGGGTCCACGCACCGTCGATGTACAGATCGACGGGGATCTCCCGTCCGCGGACCTGTGCGGTGACCGGCGCGGTCGGTGTCGTCATGGAAGGGTCCTCCTATTTCGGCGGGAGCGGTGCGGCGGCAGCCAACCGGCTCGGGTGGAGCTGCCGCCGTTACGGCACGACGCGTTCCCGCGCTGTCGTATTACCGTCTTCTGGTATTACGCTACGGGCCAAAATGCTGGATCTGGTCCGGTGCATCGATTTGAGACAGTGCCTCACCAGCCCCAAGAGCCGCTGAGTCTGGCAAGCAACAGTTGGAGGTTGAGGGACCCGTCATGAGCACTTCGAGACTGACTCGACATGCGGCACCGCTGCGGCAGCAGATCACACGTCTGCTTCGTGAAGACATCCTGAGCGGGACCTTCCAGCCCGGCGACGCCCTGCGCGAGAGCGCCCTGTGCGAGGCCTACGAAGTCTCACGCACCGTGGTCAGAGAAGCGCTGCGTCAACTGGAGGCGGAGCGGCTGGTGACGGTGGTCGCCCACCACGGACCGATCGTGACCGTGTTGACGCCGCGGGAGATCGAGCAGATCTACGAGGTGCGGCGCGCGCTCGAAGGCCTGGTGGGCGAACTCTTCGTGGCGCGCGCGTCGGAGCAGGTGAAGAAGGGGCTGCAAGCGCTCCTGATCGAGATGGAGACGACCTACCTCAGGGGCACCGTCAAGACACGAGAGGAGGCGAATGAGCGGTTCTACGGGCTCCTGCTCGAGGGGGCCGGCAACACGGTCCTCGCCGAGGATGTCGCCCGCGTTCACGCTCGGGTCCAGATCTTTCGTCGCTACGCGTTCATCGACGACCAACGGGCGCGGATCTCGTTCGAGGCGTTCGGCCGCATCATCGAAGCCGCGGCTGTCGCGTGTGATGCCGCCGCGGCGCGAGCCGCGTGCGAGCACCATGTTCATGGCGCGGCAGCGTTGGCTGTCGAGGAGTATCGCCGTCGCCTGGCCTGAGGCCGTCGGCGACTCGCACGATCCGGCATCGACGCTCGTCAACCTTCTTCGTATTACAGGATGATCGCGAAATGGCGCTTTCCCCGCCATGTCGCCTTATGCTCCGGCTCTGCATCAGGGAGGGAAGGGCATGTCGACTGGGCCAGTCAACGCACTCAAAGACGAATGGTTGACAGGTAACACCGACCGCATCGATGTGGCGCCTGCGCTGCTGAGATCCTGGGAGCGTTCGCGGGAGGCGCTCGGTGTACCGACCAACGTCCGCGAGGTGCCGCATGTTGCGGAAGATGAGCTCGATCAGCATCTTCTGGATCTTTTTCAGGCGCCGATGTCACGTTTCTCCGCCGACTTGTCAGGAACGGGCGTCGGCCTTCTGCTCGCGGACGCCCAAGGCCGTATTCTCGGACGCTGGGCCGCGGACCATGACGCATGGCGCCATTTCGAGAGGGTCGGAACCGACCGCGGAGCCGTCCTGGACGAGTCGCTCGTGGGCACCAACGGCGTCGGTACAGCCTTGGCGACCGGGAGTTGCGTCCAGATCACCGGCGCAGAGCACTACGCGGACATGTACAGCGACGCCGTGTGTACCGGAACGCCGATCCGGCATCCGCTGACTCAGAAGATCGTCGCTGTGGTGACGCTGTCCAGTGGGATCATCGAGGGCCGTTCGCTGCTGCGGCCCATGGTCAAAACGGTCGCCGAGCAGTTGCAGCAGCATCTCCTCGATGTGGCCTCCCCTCAGGCCCGCGCGGTCTTCCAGGCATTCGTGGACGCCTCGAAGGCAAAGACCGGCGCGGTGGTCGGCTTCGGTCCGCAGGGACTGATCATGCAGAGCCAGGGCGCCGCCCGCCTATCCAGCGCGGATGTCGCGGTGCTCGGAGAGCTGGTCCAGCGGCAGTCCGGTGGCCGGTTCATCATCGAGCTCTCCGGCGGCCTCACCGAGGTCCGGCTGGCACCGGTCGAGACGGGCGCCGGAGCGATCGTCTCCCTCCAGCGGGGCAGGACCTCGACCACCACCGCGCTGGGGCCTGCCCGCACGCAGCTGATCGGCCGCTCGCCGGACTGGATGGCCGCTCTGCATGCGGTCGCGCGAAGGCGGGAGGCGACGCGGCCGGTGGTGATCGCCGGCGAGGCCGGCGTAGGGAAGACGTCGCTCGCCCTGGGGCTCCCGTTCCGTCCCGGCGATCCCGGACCCGGTGCTCACTTCGTGATCGACACGGTGGAGCGGACCCTGATCGGCGGGAAGCGATGGCTTCGCAGCATCGCCGAGCGGCTGCAAGGCGGAGCACCCGTCATCGTCAAGGGGATCGACGCGCTCGACCCCGCGGCCAGGCTCGCGCTGGCCGGGCTGTTGGAGATGAGCGTTCTGAAGGGCCCTGTGATGCTCACCGCCACGCTTGGCTCGGCCGCGGAGGCCGAGGAGACGGCGGTCGGTCTCGGGGCGTCCCATGTGTGGGTTCCGCCGCTGCGGGAGCGTACCGCCGACGTTCCCGCTCTGTGGCGCTACTTCACGGACCGGGCCATGCCGGGCGTCGGCCTGGAACCCCGTGCGGAGACCCTTGAGCTGCTCACCGGATACCAGTGGCCCCGTAACCTCAAGGAACTCCACAACGTCGTGGAGGGGTTGGCACTGGCCGGCAAACGCGGATACGTCCTCCCCAGTGACCTGCCGGAGCGGATCCAGGGTTCCCGTGCGCTGACCATGATCGAGCGTGCCGAGCTTGAGGCGATCTCCCGGGCGCTGCGGGAAGCGGACGGAAACCGTTCCCGCGCCGCGGAGATACTCGGCCTGTCCCGAGCGACGATCTACCGCAAGATGAAGGCCTACAAGATCACCGACTCGTGACGGACGCCTTCGACACGGCCGCCGCGCAGCCCCCTTGCAGCCGTTGCTGGGAGCCTCAGCGACTCTCAGCATTCCGGGTATTTCGGCCCGGAAGGTCCGTCACATCACCAGAGCGTGAGGGCTTCGGTTTGAGTACGGTCTCTCGTTTCTGTCTGCCGCTGGTGCGGCAGGGTTGTGCCACCTGCCCGCCCCGTCCCCGTCTTGCGGCGGGGGCGGGTGGTGCGGGTCTTGTGGTCGGCTCCACGAGGTTTCGACACCTGCTTGGGGGTGTCCCGGTCTCCGGCCACTGCGGTACCGGTGGTGCAGGCCGCCGCGAGGGCGGCGAGGTTGCGGGCTGCGTTCGCGTCCCGGTCGAGGACGAGGCCGCAGGCCTCGCAGTGGAAGGTCCGGACATGCAGCGCCAGCTTGGCTTTCGCTACGCCGCAGCCGGAACAGGTTTTCGAGGACGGATACCAGCGGTCGGCGACCACGAGGGACGTGGCGTGGCGCTGGCGGGTGCCGGCGCCGTTGAGGTCTTCGACCACGACCGTGCCGTACTGGGCCGCCACGATGGTGGTGAGCTTGTGCAGGGCGTCTTCGCGGAGGTTCGCTGTCCGGTGGTGGATGCGGTTGCGGGCGGTGTTGGCCTTCTCCCACCGCTTCGACGGCTTGTGTCCGGTGCGTCGGTCCGGGCCCTGGCGGCGGGACACGGCGCGGGAGGCGCGGCGCAGCTGCCTGGCCGCGCGGTCGTAG
>NZ_JBIARC010000076.1:0-29318 GCF_042889625.1 Streptomyces sp. NPDC002573
GCGGCCTCCCCTCGGTGTACCACCAGCGTGTAATATACACCCCGATCGCCGACAGCGGCTGGTTGGGGGTGGCCCGGGGGGCGGCCCCCCCCCCCCCCCCCCCTTCCGTATGGCACATCCCGGGGCTCGGGTTAATCTTGCCGCCGTACCGGACACGGGGTGCCCCGCCAGGGGCTGAGATCACACCCGTCGAACCTGAACCAGTTCGTACTGGCGGAGGGATGTCTTTCATGCCTTTGGCGCATGTTCCCGGCGGGCTGCCCGCCGACAGCCGGCGAGCCGTCTTCGACGGCCGGATGCCCAGCGCTCCCGGCGATCTACGGATCGAGGGGCACGGCATCGAACCGGTCCCCGAGACCCATCGCTACGGCGGCGCGGGCCGGCTGTTCACGGTGTGGTTCGCGCCCAATCTGACCATGACCGGTGTGTTCACCGGCACCATAGGCATCGCGCTCGGCCTCGACTTCACCACCGCGCTCGCCGCCGTCGTCCTCGGCACGCTGATCGGCGCGGTGCCCACCGCCTATCTGAGCACCTGGGGCAGCCGCACCGGCGCGGGGCAGCTCCCGCTCGCCCGGCTCGCGTTCGGGCGAGCGGTCGCGCTGCCCGGTGTGCTGCAGTGGCTGTCATCGGTCGCCTGGGACGCGCTGATCGGGCTCTTCGGCGGCGACGCGCTGGCACGGCTGTGCGGCTGGCCGTTCTGGCTGGGTGTCCTCGTCGTCATGCTGGCGCAGGGGGCCCTGGGAGTCCTCGGCTACGAGGCCATCCACCGCCTCCAGATCGTCATGACCTTCGTGCTCGCGGCCGCCTTCGCACTGATCGCCCTGCGGATGTCCGGCAGCGTCCATGTGGCCGCGACGGGCAGCGCGCACGGCGCCGACCGGGCGGGCGCGTTCGTGCTGACCAGCACGATCGCCCTCAGCCTGGCCCTGTCCTGGGCCCCGTACGCCAGCGACTTCAGCCGCTATCTGCCTCGTGCCACGTCCCGCTCCCGGATGTTCTGGTGCACGCTGCTCGGGCTCGCGGTGTCCTACGTGGCCGTGCAGGCCCTCGGGCTGTGGGGCGCGTCCGCGCTGACCGACCAGACGGCCACCGGGGTGGACACGCTGCTGGGCGGCGGCACGGCGGGCGCCTTCGGACTGCTGGCCGTGGCACTCGCGGCCCTGTGCAGCAACGCGATGAACGACTACAGCGGCTCACTGGCACTGCAGACCGTGGGCGTGCGGATACCGCGCCCGGCGGCCGCCGCGCTCGCCGTGCTGCTCGGCTTCCCGCTGGTGCTGTGGATGCACGCGGCCGACACCACGGCCCGCTTCCAGAACGTCCTGCTGTTCGTGAGCTACTGGATCCCCGGGTTCGTGGCGATCGTGGTCGTGGACTGGTTCGCGCGGCGCGGCACGCGCATCGATCTCGCCGCCGAGGCGGCCCGGCCCCGGCCGGCCTGGCCCCCGGTGCTGGCGTTCGCCGTCGCCTTCGCCGCGGCAGTGCCGTTCATGGACACCGGACTGTATGTGGGCCCGGTCGCCCACACGCTGCACGGCGCCGACATCTCGTACTACGTGGCGTTCGTGGTGGCCCTCGCGGTGTACGCGCCGCTGCGCGCCCGGCAGGCCCGGGAGAACCGAGAGACCGCACAGATCCGAGAGGAGGGTCGCGCATGACCGCGCCGCCCCGTGTGCTCACGATCGCCGGATCCGACTCGGGCGGTGGTGCCGGGATCCAGGCCGACCTCAAGACGATGCTGGCGCTCGGCGCCCATGGCATGAGTGTGATCACTGCGGTCACGGCGCAGAACTCCGTCGGGGTGCAGGGCGCCTGGGAGCTGCCCGCGGAGGCGGTCCGCGCGCAGTACCGCAGCGTCGTCGACGACATCGGCGTCCAGGCGGTCAAGACGGGCATGCTGGCCTCGCCCACGCTGGTCACGACGGTGGCCGACCTGCTCACCGATGTGGTGGCCCCGGTCGTCGTAGACCCGGTCAGCGTCTCCAAGCACGGGGACCGGCTGCTCGCCGACGACGCGCTGGACGCCGTACGCACCCGGCTGCTGCCGCTCGCCACGGTCACCACGCCCAATCTGGACGAGGTCGCGGAGCTGACCGGCCTGCGGGTGACCGACGAGCCGGGGATGCGCCGCGCGGCCGAGCGCCTGCTGTCGTACGGGCCCCGATGGGTCCTGGTCAAGGGCGGGCATCTGCCCGGGGCGGCCGTGGACCTGCTGACGGACGGCCGGGAGGAGCACTGGCTGCGCGCCGAGCGCCACGACAACCGGCACACCCACGGCACCGGCTGCACGCTCGCCTCGGCCGTCGCGGTCGGGCTCGCCCAGGGCCTTACGGTGCCCGAGGCGGTCCGCCGGGCCAAGGAGTACGTCACGGCGGCCATCGCGGCGGGCTTCGCACTGGGCGCCGGCATCGGACCGGTGGACCACGGGTGGCGGCTGCGGGAGCACGGGGGACGGTGACGGCGGTGGGCGCACACGTGCCCGCGGTACCGCACTCCGGGGCGCGCTGACCGGCCCGCCGCGCCGGAGCCGACCCTACCGGTGCGGCGCCCCGGAGCCGACCCTCCGGCCCGGCGTGCCGCGCTCGGCCGTCCGGCCCGGCGTTCCGCAGCCGGCCGTCGAGCCTGGTGTGATGGACCGGCTGACCGGCCTGGTGTGATGGAAGGGCAGCATCGACCCTGCTCAAGGCCCCGACCCCGCTCAAGGTAAGGACCGTACCCTGAACACCCCGCTCGCCGAGGCTCTCTCCGCCCTACTGCTCGTCGCCGTGCTGGCCGGCGCCGTGATCCGCCCCTTCGGGCTGCCGGAGGCGGTCGTGGCGGTTCCCGCCGCCGGGATCGTGGTGGCGACCGGCGCGCTCTCGGTGGACCACGCGCGGGCCGAGGCCGCGCGCCTCGGGCCGGTGGTCGGTTTCCTGGCCGCCGTCCTGGTGGTGGCGCACTTCTGCGACACGGAGGGACTGTTCCGGGCCTGCGGCGCATGGATGGCGCGCTGGGCGGCGGGCCGTCCCGGGCGGCTGCTGACGGCCGTCTTCGCACTCGCCTCGGTGATCACCGCCGTGCTCAGCCTGGACGCCACGATCGTGCTGCTCACCCCCGTGGTGTTCGCGACGGCGGCCCGGATGGGCGCACGCCCGAAGCCGCATCTGTACGCCTGCACACATCTGTCGAACACGGCCTCACTGCTGCTGCCCGTCTCCAACCTCACCAATCTGCTCGCGTTCGGCGCGGCCGGGCTGAGCTTCACCCGCTTCGCCGCCCTGATGGCCCTGCCGTGGCTGGTGGCCATCGGTGCCGAGTACGTCGTCTTCCGGCGCTTCTTCCGCCGTGACCTCGCGGCCGGTGCCACGGCCGAGGAGCCCGGCGAACCGCCGCAACTGCCGCTGTTCGCACTGGTGACTGTCGCCTGCACGCTCGCCGGCTTCGTGGTCGCCTCCGCGGTCGGCATCGACCCGGCGTGGTCGGCGCTGGGCGGAGCGCTGGTCCTCGCCGGCCGTGCACTCGTCCGGCGCCGGGCCACCCCGCTCACCGTGGTGCGGGCGGCGGCGCCGTCCTTCCTGGCGTTCGTGCTGGCTCTGGGCATCGTGGTGCGCGCGGTCGTCGACAACGGCCTCTCGGACGCCCTCGGCCGGCTGATCCCGGGCGGGACGGGACTGCCCGCCCTGCTGGGGATCGCGGCGCTGGCGGCCCTGCTGGCCAATGTGATCAACAACCTGCCGGCGGTCCTGGTGCTGCTGCCGCTGGCCGCCCCGTCGGGGCCCGGCGCGGTGCTCGCCGTGCTGCTCGGCGTGAACATCGGCCCCAATCTCACCTACGCCGGGTCGCTGGCCACGCTGCTGTGGCGGCGCATCGTCCATCAGCACAGCCATGGCGTGGACCTCAGGGAGTTCACCCGGCTCGCGGCGATCACGGTACCGACCGCCCTCACCGCTGCGGTGGTCGCGCTGTGGGCCTCTCTCCATGTCGTCGGGACGTGAGCACCGCATTCGCCCGCGGCCGACGCGACCGGTCTTCCGGCAGATCCGGCCCCTTCCGGTGAGCAACCCGTGCCCCGTCGTCCGTACTTGACCGGTACAGCGGCACAAGCCGTACGGAGCGACATCCGCCGCACCCGCCGGACACGCGGGCCGGGGCGGATCCGGACCCAAGGAGCACAGCATGCAGGCGACCGCCCAGATCGGCGTCACCGGACTCGCGGTGATGGGCCGCAACCTGGCCCGGAACTTCGCCCGGCACGGGTACACCGTCGCCGTGCACAACCGCACCCCGACCAGAACCAAGGCACTGGTGGAGGAGTTCGGGCACGAGGGCGCGTTCGTGGCCGCCGAGACGGCCGAGGACTTCGTGGCGGCGCTGGAGCGACCCCGCCGCCTCATGATCATGGTGCAGGCGGGCGCGGCCACCGACGCGGTGATCGAGGAGTTCGCCCCGCTCCTGGAGCCCGGCGACATGATCATCGACGGTGGCAACGCGCACTTCGCGGACACCCGGCGCCGTGAGCGGTCCCTGCGCGACCGCGGTATCCACTTCGTCGGCGCGGGTGTCTCCGGCGGCGAGGAGGGCGCGCTCAACGGGCCGAGCATCATGCCCGGTGGGTCACCGGAGTCGTATGCCGCGCTCGGTCCGATGTTCGAGAAGATCAGCGCGAAGGTCGACGGCGAGCCGTGCACGACGCATGTCGGCACGGACGGAGCCGGACACTTCGTGAAGATGGTGCACAACGGGATCGAGTACGCCGACATGCAGCTCATCGGCGAGGCCTACGACCTGCTGCGCCAGGTCGCCGGATTCTCTCCCGCGGAGATCGCCGAGATCTTCCGCGAGTGGAACAAGGAGCGTCTGGACTCCTACCTGATCGAGATCACGGCCGAGGTGCTGTCCCATGTGGACGCGGCGACCGGCGAGCCGTTCGTGGACGTGGTCGCCGACGCCGCCGGGCAGAAGGGCACCGGACGCTGGACCGTGCAGACCGCGCTGGAGCTGGGCTCGCCGGTGACCGCCATCGCCCAGGCCACCTTCGCCCGCGCCACCTCCGGCCAGTCCGCGCTGCGCGACGCCTACCGCGGACTGCCCGGCGGCTCCGGCTCGGACCTCACCCCGTACGAGGCCGAGCGCTTCACCGCGCAGGTCGAGCAGGCCCTGTACGCGTCGAAGCTGATCGCCTACGACCAGGGCTGGAAGATGATCCTGGACGCCGCCGAGGAGTTCGGCTGGACCATCGACCTCGGCGCGGTCGCCAGGATCTGGCGCGGGGGCTGCATCATCCGGGCCGCCTTCCTGGACCGTATCCGCGCCGCCTACGCCGCGGACCCGAACCTGGTCAGTCTGCTGTCCGACGAGGGCTTCGCGGCCGAGATCACGGACGCGCAGGTGCCGTGGCGCGAGGTGATCGCCGTCGCGGCCCGCCGGGGCGTGCCGGTGCCGGCGTTCTCGGCGGCGCTGTCGTACTACGACTCTCTGCGCGCCGAGCGCCTGCCGGCCGCGCTCACCCAGGGCCAGCGCGACTACTTCGGCGCCCACACCTACCGGCGTGTCGACCGCGAGGGCAGCTTCCACACGCTGTGGGGCACGACGGACCGCGCCGAGACCCAGGCCTGACCGGGACCCCGCCCCACCGCAGGCCCGACCCCGGCCGGGCCTGCGGTCGCGCCCATGGCGCTCGGACGGGCCGTCCCTATTCCCCGGTGAAGTAGGCGTACGGCGCCACCGAGACCGCTTCCGAGATCGCGCGTTCGTCGTCCTCGGCGGCTTCGGGGTCGAGGTCGCGTGCCCACAGGGAACGCATGGACCATACGGAGAAACCGGCGTGGAAGTCGTGACCGATGTCCGAGGGCGTGCTCGTGTGCCCCAGGGCATGGAGGTCCGCGACTACGTCGTCGAGGAAGCGAAAGGTCAGCTGGACCCCGTCGTAGTGCGCTTCGGCGCCGCCGTCTTCGCCGCTGTGCCGGATCTCGACGAGCTCGACGGTCTCGTCCGCCGCGTAGGTGATCACCAGCATGGGCGAGGTCGTGTAGACGGCCCGTCTGCCGCCGGGACCGTGGTACGGCGGACCGATGCGCTCTTCGACCTGCGGACGCCGATCGCCGATCCTGACGAGGTCGACGCCGAGTCCGGGGATGATCTCCACGCCGGCATTCTGTCAGTGGGGGCGAGCCGTCGGGGAGTCACCGGTACCACTGCGGGAACCGCGACAACAGGGCCTCCCATCGCGCTCGTCGGTCTCGACGACCCCGAGCCGCGCAGGAGGCCCTGTCCTCAGGCACATCGCGGCCGAAGATCACCCGTTCGGGATGCGACACCCGAACTCACGCTTCGCCGGGCGGCTTCGGTCGCGGTCAGGGCACCACCGTTCCCTCCGCGATGTGCGGCATGCCCTCGCCCGACGCGTTCCAGCCGCACATGTACACCTGGTAGTGGTGGCCAGGGGTCAGGCCGGTGATGCGGCGCAGCGGGCTCACCGTCGGGGCGTAGCCGTAGACCTTGGCGAAGACCGCCGGGGTGTCCGTGTCGTAGACGTAGACGGCGTACCGGGTGAGGGAGTCGTCGTGGACCGGGGTCCAGCTGACGTCGATCTCCCCCGGCCCCGCGGCCTG
Source organism: Streptomyces sp. NPDC002573 (assembly GCF_042889625.1). Classification (NCBI taxonomy): domain Bacteria; kingdom Bacillati; phylum Actinomycetota; class Actinomycetes; order Kitasatosporales; family Streptomycetaceae; genus Streptomyces; species Streptomyces sp. NPDC002573. Next base: position 6,594 of record NZ_JBIARC010000076.1, read on the forward strand.
GGCGGTCACCTCGTCCGGCGGCTTGGGCGTGGTCGGGTGGGCGATGCCCGAAACCGGCTGGGACCAGGCCGACTTCAGGTCGTCGGCGTCGCCCGCGACCTCGCGCACCCGGACCTCGTAGCGGTGGCCGTCGACCGGCTGGAAGCTGAACTGCCACGGCAGGTCCCACCGGTTGAACTGGGCCGCCGGGACGGCGTCCTCCCAGGGCTTCTCCGCGCCGTCGACGACCTCCCGCCACTGCACGTCGTAACTGTGCGCGCCGACGATCTTGCCCCAGGTCACGGTGACCCCCTGCTGGCTGCCGTCGAACACCAGGTCGGTGGGTGCGGTCACCTGCCGGTCGGGAACACTCGCCGGGGCCTCGGGCGCCGCCGTGCCGATGCCGAACGCGTCGTGCAGGGCGGTGCCGAAGGCGGCCGCGATGCGGTACTCGCCCAGAGGGTTGGGGTGGAGGCCGTCGTAGGCGGTGGCACAGGTCTTGGAGGACGGGTCGCAGCCCATCGCCTTGTCGACGTCGGCGATCACGACCGGCGAGTCGGGGGTGGACCAGCCGGGTGCCGCCTGGGCGAGGGCGGCGTCGTAGTCCCTTGTGCGCTGCGGGAGTTGCGGATTGGCGTCGCCGAGTGTGGTGCGCTGCGGGACGTTGGCCAGCACGATCTTCACATGCGGGTTGGCGTTGCGGGCGTTGTCCACGAACTTCCTCATGGTGTCGACCAGGCCGGCCCCTGCGCCCTGCCAGCCGATGTCGTTGAAGCCGAGCTCGACCAGGAGCACGTCGGGCAGATGCCCCTGGGCGCCCTGGGCGGCCATGACCAGCTCGATGGTGCCCACGTCCTGCCCCAGGGCGCGGCCCCACATCGCGTAGTGTCCCGAATCGCCCTGGACGAATCCAGGGGCGTCGCTCTGGGCGTAGGCACCGGTGAACTGCGACGGGTCGGGCTGCGCCGGTGGTGGGGCAGGGGGGTTCTCCACCAGCGGCGGCGGCTCCGGCGGGTGCGCCGCGTTCTGCTTCTCGGTCCCGGTCAGCGGTCCGACGAAACGGGCCTGCCAGTTCTGGTCCTGGGCCCACTCCCACAGCCGGTACCGCCATGTGGCGTCGCCCTCGTACCCGTTGCTGATCGAGTCGCCGACGACCATCACGTTGCACGTCTTGTCGTCCGTCGCACCGCACTGCGCGGCGGAGGTGGAGACGTCCGTCGTCCTGAGCGCCGTCTCGAAGTTGCAGACGTCGTTGTACGGCTCCGGCCGTCCCGGCGAGTAGCCGCCCTGATAGTTGTAGACCTGGATGAGGTACGGCCGCCTGTCGTCGTGGTGCAGGAACCATGCGATGAGCCTGTCGGAATGGTTCACGTGGTAACTGGGGTTCGCGGGCCCGCTGTCATCGGGTTCGATCGAGTACTGGTACCCATAGGCGTTGGGATCCACCTTGGAGTCCCGCTTCCCGAACCAGGGCTCCCCTCCGATGTACGCCCACCCGTACAGATAGCTCCAGCTGTCCTGCCCCTGCTGGTCGTAGTGCCGCCACTTGAAGCCTTCGTCGAGATCCTGCTCGTCGTACGGGACGCAGGCCAGCGCGGCCGAGTTGTGCAGGTGCACCTGGCCCTTGCAGGTACTGCCCCACCACCACGCGTTCCAGAGCAGCTTCTCGTGGGCGAGGTTGCCCGCGTCGATCTCCCAGATGCACTTGACCTTGCCGCGGTTCTCCAGCTCGGGCAGCTCGCGGGTGTCCCAGGTGTTGTCCTTCCGTACGCACTTGCCCTTGATCACCCATGCCTGGTCGGAGGTCTGCCGGGCGTATTCGGCCGAGGCGAACCGCCAGATGTCCTTGGCCTTGTTGTCCGGGGTGTCGAACGGCGGCATCTTGAGACCCGCGTCGGCGAGGCGCATCTCCAGCGTCTTCTGGCCGCGCTGCTTCGCGTACTTCTCAGTGATCGGTTTGACGCTGTCGGCCTCGCTCTGGCAGGAGCCGATCCGCCCGGTCCAGAACAGGTTGCTGCCCGGCGCGCTCACCAGCGCGGCCCGCACCTGGTCCTGCGTGGGGATGTCGTCCGCGCTCGCGTGGGGGGCCAGAGCGGTCTGCCCGAGAGCGAGCAGGGCGCCGACCAGTATGAGTGTCAGCCATCTTCGCCATTCGAGCCGCGGGCGGCTGTCCCGCCGCACGGGATGCGCTGTCAGCACCCGGAGTACCCCGCTCCCGGCCGGCTGGGCACGAACGCACGCTGAAGCGCGGTCGTCCGTAAGGGGCGTGTCGCCCGCCCCGACGCGTCTGAGAACGCGTCAAGGGTGGTGAATGCAGTCAAGGCAACTCCTCGGTGGGGGTGATCGCAAGGGGGTAGAGACGACGCGCATTATTGCCGCCCCGCCGAGCCCCGTGCCGGGCTATGACGGAATGCTTGCGGTGGCGTGGGACTGCGCCTCCAGTGTTCAAGTTCCGTTGGTAATAGGGACCTTGGACGTTCAAGGGTGGGGCGGGATCCCTGGACGCAGAAGACTTGGGCCCTTCGCGCCTGAAAAGCGAAAGGCCCACACGTGAGAGAACGCCGCGAAAACGCCGTATTCGCGCTGCGTCACATAGCCGGTCGGATTCGCCACCGTGCTCCGATCCCCGCCAGGGCGAACTTCATCGCTTTCCCTGTGCGACCCCTCCACGAAGACGACTGAAAATCGCCGGAGCCGCGATTTTTGGCCAATGCGACGGGGAAGCTCTTTTCACTCACGCGCGCTCATCGTCTCCCTTTCAGGAAGAGGCGCCGGTCGGACACCGCCCGGTGTCGACATGCCGTGCGGCCGGGCCGCCCTTAGGCTGGCGAGGGCCGCCGCCAAATGTGCGCGTCGTCAACCGTGAGGCCGGATCATGAACACACAGTTCGACGTGGTGGTCCTGGGCGCGGGCCCGGGTGGGTATGTGGCAGCCATTCGATGCGCCCAACTCGGCCTGCGAACCGCCATCGTCGAAGCACGCTTCTGGGGCGGAATCTGCCTGAACATCGGCTGTATCCCGGCGAAGTCCCTGCTCAGAAACGCCGAAGTGGCCCATCTCGTGCTCCAGGAGCGGGACACGTTCGGCGTGCGGGTCGACGGTTCGGTGAGTCTCGACTACGGGACTGCGTATCTCAGAAGCAGAAAGGTGGCCGACGGCCGCGCGAAAGGCGTCACCTATCTGATGCGCAAGAACGGCATCGCGCAGTACGAGGGACAGGGCATCTTCGTCGACCCCCACACTCTGAACGTCCGCATGCCCGACGGGGACACCACTCTCACCTTCGCCCACTGCGTCATCGCCACCGGCTCCACCGTGAAGCTGCTCCCGGGAACGCGCCTCGGCACACGCATCGTGACCTATGAGGAGCAGATCCTCTCCGACCACGTACCCGCGAGCATCGTCATCGCCGGGGCGGGCGCCATCGGCGTGGAGTTCGCCTATCTGCTGCGGGCCTACGGCGTGGACGTCACCCTGGTCGAGTTCTTCGACCGCGTCGCCCCTCTGGAGGACGAGGAGGTCTCCGCGGAGCTGGCCCGGCAGTTCCGCCGGCAGGGGATCAAGGTGATGACGTCCACCCGTGTGGAGTCGATGGAGGAGACGGCGAACGGCGTCCGCGTCGTCGTCTCGCAGGACGGTCGGCAGCAGATCCTGGAGGCGGACAAGGTGCTCCAGGCGCTGGGCTTCCAACCGCGCACGACCGGATACGGGCTCGGGCAGGCCGGCGTCCGGCTCACGGACCGCGGCGCCATCGACGTGGACGGCCGGTGCCGTACCAGTCAGCCGCACATCTTCGCCATCGGTGACGTCACGGCGAAACTGATGCTGGCCCACGCCGCCGAGGCGATGGGGGTCGTCGCCGCGGAGACCATCGCCGGCGTGGAGACGATGGAACTCGACTACCGCATGATCCCCCGGGCCACGTTCTGCCGGCCCCAGATCGCCAGTTTCGGCTGGACCGAGACCGAGGCCAGGGACGCGGGGTTCGACGTCCAGGTCGCGAAGTTCCCGTTCACCGCGAACGCGAAGGCGCACGGCTTCGGTGAGACGGCCGGATTCGTGAAGCTCCTCAGCGACGCGCGGCACGGCGAACTTCTGGGCGGCCATCTGATCGGCCCGGACGTCACCGAGCTTCTCCCGGAACTGACCCTGGCGCAGAAGTGGGATCTGACGGTGACCGAGCTGGTGAGGAACGTGCACGCGCACCCCACGCTGAGCGAGGCGGTCCAGGACGCCCTGCACGGACTGGCCGGGCACATGATCAATCTGTGAATCGTTCCGCGAGTGCCACGGGGGCCCAGGCACAGGGTCTGCTCGGGGATGACGTCCCGGTCGTCGGAAGGGGCGCGAAGCTGCAGGGCCATGGGGCCTTGTGGCGTTGTGGTGCTGGGCGCACCGGGGCTCGCCTGCCGGAGACGGCCGGCGGTGGCCGTTCGTGCGCCCGCCGGGGAAGCTGGGCGTACCGGAGCGGCCGAGCGGACCGAGGTGATCGCCGATGGTGGACGAGAGTGTGGACTATCCGGGCCTTATCGTCCCGGTCGGGCACATCGAGCCGGTGCCGCGGCGCATCCGTGCGCAGGTCGGCGGCCGGTGGGCGTTCGACACCCGGCACGCGCTGTACGTGTGGGAGTGGCCCGGCTATCCGCAGTACAGCATTCCGCTGCGGGATCTGGCCGAGGGCGTCCTCGTCGACGACGGCCGCGCCGGCCGACTGAGCCCCGGCCCTGCGCGGCGGCACTCGCTGCGGGTCGGCTCCGATGTCCGAGAGGGCGCGGCGTGGGTCTGGGACCAGGGAGCCCCGGAGGCGCTCATCGGCACCGCCCGATTCCGGTGGGACGCGATCGACGCCTGGTACGAGGAGGAAGAGCAGGTCTTCGTGCACCCGAGGAGCCCGTACACACGGGTGGACGCGCTGCGCTCGTCCAGCAGTGTGCGCGTCGAGGTGGACGGCACCGTCCTGGCGGACGCGCCGTCATCGGTGAAACTCTTCGAGACCGGCCTGCCGACTCGCTACTACCTGGAACGCGCCTATGTCGACTGGACCCGGCTGCGCCCCTCGGACACGGTGACGGCGTGCCCGTACAAGGGCAGGACCAGCGGGTACTGGTCCTTCGTGAGCGGGGCCGCCGCCCATGACAATGTCGTCTGGGCGTACGACTTCCCGACGGTATCGTGCGCCGCCATCGCGGGGAGGGTCGCCTTCTACAACGAGCACGTCGACCTGTACTTGGACGGCGTCCTACTCCCGCGGCCCACCGCCCTCTCGCGGGCCCAGTGGGACAAGCAGCAGCGGGCGGCGCGTTCCTGAGCCGCTGGAGCCACAGGGTGGACGCATGCCCGTGGTGAAAATCGTGTAGCTGCTCGTGTCACCGGTGCACCGGTACACGGGGCGGCCGTCCGAGGGGCCCTCGGCCGCGGCCGGGGAGGAACTGGTCCGGAGCGTCGAGGTACGACGGAACCTGGGCATCGTGGGCGACCGCTACTACGCGCGCCCGGCGCATCGCGACGCCGCCGTCACGCTCATGTCGGCCGAGAACCTGACGCTGGACATCAATCCGGTGGCCGATCTCCCACCCGGCACTCGGCCGCAGCCCCATGGTTGGGCCGAGCCGCCCGCGGTTCCGGGGCCACCGGTATGCGGTGCCGGAACGTGGCCCTCGGCGGCCGTGAGGAGTGAGTGGGGGCACCACCCGGCTGGAAAAACGACTCAGCGGGTCTGCCGAATCCGGCAGACCCGCTGGTCACACGTGTCGGGACGACAGGATTTGAACCTGCGACCCCTTGACCCCCAGTCAAGTGCGCTACCAAGCTGCGCCACGTCCCGTTGCCCGTCTGACCTGGGGTTTCCCCGGGCCGAACGTGCACAGAAACAATACCGCACTCGGGACGATGGTCGCGCACCCGTTATCCGCCGTCCCCCGTCCTGTCACTCTCCGGCGGGCAGGCCCAGCTCCGGGTGGTGCTCCAGAAGCCGGGGTGAGGCCGCCTGGCGCCAGGAGTCGGCAAGGATGTCCCGCAGCTCGCCCTCGTCCTCCACGGCGGCCAGACGCACCCGGATCCAGGCGAACTGCGCCTCGTGCCCGGCGACCCAGAACTTCCCGGGCTCGGCAAGCACCAGCTCGTCCCGCTCCTCCTTGGGGCAGCGGACCGCCATGGAGGTCTCGTCCTCGGGCAGCGTGGCGAACATCTTCCCCGCGACCCGGAACGTGGGCATGCTCCAGGCGGTCTTCTCGGCCGTCTCGGGCAGCGACAGGGCGATACGGCGTACGTCTTCGGCATCCAGCATGTCCTGCACCGTAGCCAATGCCACTGACAGCCGGCCGGTGCTCAAGGGAGAGCGCCGGCCGGCTCGACCCGCTTGTAGAAGATCGTGGTCGGGCACAGCGCTCCGGCCGGTGTCGCCGCGTAGTCCGGAATCACCCCGGCGCGGGTCCAGCCCGCGGTGCGGTACAGGGCCTCGGCCGGGCTGCCGGTCTCCGTGTCCAGATGGAGCAGCGTGATCCCGGCCTCGGCGGCGGCCCGCTCCGCGGTGGCCAGCAGCGCACTCCCCAGGCCCCGGCCGCGCAGCTCCCGGTGCACCATGAGCTTGACCAGTTCGGCACGGTGGCGGCTGTTCGGCTTGTCCGGGAAGGCGAGGCTCACAGTGCCCGCCAACCGCTCCCCCGCCGTCGCCGCCCACACCGCGAGACCTCCCGCGTCGACCACGGCCGCCCGCCCCTTCCACCAGGCGAGGGCCTCCGCCCGGTCGAGCGGGGCGAGGAATCCCACGGAGGCACCGCCCGCGACGGTGTCGGTCAGCAGCTCGGCCAGTTCCTCGGCGCGGGCGAGCAGGTTCCCGGCGTCGAGCCGGACGATCGGGGTCATGGGAGCACCACCACGAGCGCGTAGCGCACCTCGCCCGGGCCCGGGCAGCGGAACCGCGTCGGACCCCACACCCGCAGCCGCAGGCAGTCACCGGCGGCGAGCCGGTGCTCCACGTCCTGGGCGGTGACCTCCAGAGTCCCGTCGAGGACCCAGATGTGCTGTTCGAGTCCGGGCACGGGCGGCCGGTCGTAGGCGATGTCCGCCCCTGCCGCGAGCCGCCCCTCGACGAGTTCGCCGCGCAGCCCGGGGTGCGGAGGGGACACGGACCGGCGTACGAAGCCGGCGGCCGCGTCCTGCCATCGGGCCTGGTCGGCGGCGCGCACCACCTGGGCGGGCTCGCTCTCGACCTCGCTCAGCAGTTGGGACATGGTGCGGCCGTAGACGCCGCACAGCCGGTTCAGCATCGAGGCGGTGGGGCTGATCTCGGCGCGTTCCGCCCGGGACAGGGTGGACCGGCTGACTCCGCTGCGGTCCGCGAGCTCGCCCAGCGACCAGCCGTGTTCCGCCCGCAGCTCGGCGAGGCGCGCGGCGAGCCGGGCGTCGACGGGATCCATGACGTCACTTGCCATGGCCAGAACCTATCCCGGATCAGGGATTTCGTGCCAGATATGGGATGAGCGCGACAGGCCGCGACGCGGTCTCCTCATCCGGCGCGACCGGCCGCGACGGGTCGTCACGGTCCGGCCCGTCAGTTCACGGTGGCGGCCTCTGTCAGCGCGTCCAGCACCGGGCGGATCAGCGGGTGCCCCTCCGCCCCGCGGCGGACGGCCGCGAAAACCCGGCGAGTGGGGGCGACCCCGTCGACCGGGCGGACGACCACGCCCGTCAGGTCCATTCCGCGCAGGGCGGAACGGGGCACGAGAGCCACGCCCGCGTCGGCCGAGGCGAGCGCCACGACCGCGCGGAAGTCGTCGGAGGAGTGCTCCAGGCGGGGCTGGAATCCGGCGTGCTCACAGGCCAGCACGACGACGTCATGGCAGGGATTGCCCGGGTAGGGGCCGATCCACGGGTCCTTGGCCAGATCCGCCAGCGGCACCTCGGCCACGCCGGCCAGCCGATGGGTGACCGGCACGACCGCGTCGAAGGGTTCGGCGTAGAGCGGGACGGGCGTGAGCCGGGGGTCGTCCGCGTCGGGCGCGCCCCGGTACTCCACGGCGACGGCGACGTCGACCTGCCGGTCCAGGACCATGGGCAGGCTCGCGTCGCCCTCGGCGTCCTGCACCCGGACCCGGATGCCGGGCGCGGTGCGGGCGAGCCGTGCCAGCGCGGGAGCCACGACCAGGCCGATGCCGGTGGCGAAGGAGGCGAGGGTCACCGTGCCCGCCGAGCCGGCGCCGTAGGCGGCCAGCTCGGCCTCGGCGCGCTCCAGCTGGGCGAGGACGGCGTTCGTGTGGCCGAGCAGGATCTCACCGGCCGGGGTCAGCCGTACTCCCTTGGCGCCCCGCTCGACCAGCCGGTGACCGGTCTCCTGTTCCAGCGCGGCGAGCTGCTGGGAGACGGCGGAGGGGGTGAGATAGAGCGCGGCGGCAGCGGCTGTGACCGTGCGGTGGTCGGCCACCGCACGGAGGATGTGCAGCCGCCGCGCTTCGATCATGCAAACGATTATCGCAAGAAGCGCGGGCTGGTCAGCCCTCCAGCTCCGCCCGGGCGGACACGAACGCGTCGACGGCGCGGTTGACGTCGTCCGTGGAGTGCGCGGCGGACAGCTGCACCCGGATACGGGCCTGGCCCTGCGGGACCACCGGGTAGGAGAAGCCGATGACGTACACGCCGCGCTCCAGCAGCAGCTCGGCCATGCGTCCGGCCTTCGAAGCGTCGCCGATCATCACCGGGGCGATCGCGTGGTCGCCCGGGAGGATGTCGAAGCCCTCCTCGGTCATCCGGCTGCGGAACAGCGCGGTGTTCCCGGCCAGCTTCTCGCGCAGGTCGCCCGCCGACTCCAGCAGGTCGAGCACCTTGAGCGAGGCTGCCGCGATCACCGGGGCGAGCGTGTTGGAGAAGAGATACGGCCGCGAGCGCTGGCGCAGCAGGGCGACGATCTCGGCGCGGGCGGCGACATAGCCGCCGGAGGCGCCGCCGAGCGCCTTGCCGAGGGTGCCGGTGATGATGTCGACGCGGTCCATGACCCCGTGCAGTTCGGGGGTGCCGCGGCCGCCCGGGCCGACGAAACCGACGGCGTGCGAGTCGTCGACCATGACCATGGCGTCGTACCGGTCGGCGAGGTCGCAGATCTCCCGCAGCGGGGCCACATAGCCGTCCATGGAGAACACGCCGTCGGTGACGACCAGCTTGCGGCGGGCCCCGCCCTCCGAGGCCTCCTTGAGCTGCCGCTCAAGATCGGCCATGTCCCGGTTGGCGTAGCGGAAGCGGCGCGCCTTGGACAGGCGGATGCCGTCGATGATCGAGGCGTGGTTGAGGGCGTCGGAGATCACCGCGTCCTCCGGGCCGAGGAGGGTCTCGAAGACACCGCCGTTGGCGTCGAAGCAGGAGGAGTACAGGATCGTGTCCTCCTGGCCGAGGAACGCGGACAGCCGTGCCTCGAGCTCCTTGTGCACCTCCTGCGTACCGCAGATGAACCGCACGGACGCCATGCCGTAGCCCCAGCGGTCCAGCGCCGTGTGGGCGGCGGCGATGACCTCGGGGTGGTCGGCGAGGCCGAGGTAGTTGTTCGCGCAGAAGTTGAGCACCTCACCGGGGCGGCCGCCCGCGGTGACGTTCACGGTCGCGGACTGCGGGGTGCCGATCACACGCTCGGGCTTGTGCAGACCGGCGGCCCGGATCTCGTCGAGGGTGGCGCGCAGGTCGTCGCGCACGGAGTCGAACATGGGGAAGCTCCTCAAAGTGCTTACGCGGGAAGGCGGGAAGGCGGCTACCGCGGGGCAGGGCTACGCGGTCCAGTCCAGGATGATCTTGCCGCCCCGGCCGCTCGCCGCGTCCTCGAACGCCGCCTCGTGGTCGCGGTAGTCGTACCGGCCGGTGATCACGGGCGACAGGTCGAGCCCGCCCTCCAGCAGGACCGACATCGCGTACCACGTCTCGAACATCTCTCGGCCGTAGATGCCCTTGATCGTGATCATGGAGGTGACGATGCGGGCCCAGTCGACGGGGAACTCCTGGGACGGCAGTCCGAGCATGGCGATCCGGCCGCCGTGCGTCATGTTGGCGATCATGTCGCGCATCGCCTCGGGGCGGCCGGACATCTCCAGACCGATGTCGAAGCCCTCACGCAGGCCCAGCTCCCGCTGGCCGTCGGCGATCGTCGCCTCGGAGACGTTCAGCGCGAGGCTCGCGCCGATCTTGCGCGCCAGCTCCAGGCGCTCCTCGCTCACATCGGTCACGACGACGTTGCGTGCGCCCGCGTGCCGGGCCACGGCCGCGGCCATCAGACCGATCGGGCCGGCACCGGTGATCAGGACGTCCTCGCCGACCAGGGGGAACGACAGGGCGGTGTGCACGGCGTTGCCGAACGGGTCGAAGATCGCGGCCACATCGAGGTCCACGGGGGTGCGGTGCACCCAGACGTTGCCGGCGGGCAGGGCCACATACTCGGCGAACGCGCCGTCGCGCCCGACCCCGAGCCCGACCGTCGCCCGGCACAGATGGCGGCGCCCGGCCAGGCAGTTGCGGCACTTCCCGCACACCAGGTGGCCCTCGCCGCTGACCCGGTCGCCCACCTTGATGTCCGTGACGTCACGGCCGGTCTCGACGACCTCGCCGACGAACTCGTGCCCCACCACCAGCGGGGTGCGGATCGCCTGCTGCGCCCAGCCGTCCCAGGCCCGGATGTGCAGGTCGGTGCCGCAGATGCCGGTCCGCAGGACCTTGATCAGCACGTCGCCGGATCCGATGACGGGTTCCGGGACGTCCGCGAGCTGGAGCCCGGGCTCCGCCTTCTCCTTGACCAGCGCCTTCAACGCTACGGCTCCTGTGAGTGAGGTCCCGGTTCCGGACACGCCGAAGGAGCCCGCACCGGGGAGAGGAGTGGAATCGCGTAGCAATCTGCCCTACGGCGACGCACTGGTCCATCGAGGATTTCTTAAGCGCCGCCACAGCTTTCCTTCACGCCCACTGTGTCACCTGCGGCATCACTCCCCGCTCCGCGGACGCGACCGGCTCGGGATCGCGCGGGACACACAGTCAGCGGGCGCCTGGCAGGACACCATGGGACAGCACTCGGCGTGCGCGCGGAAGGCCGCCGCGGGGCACGACTCAGCGGGCATTCGGAAGGACACCGCGGGGCACGCCACGGCAGAGCGGTCCTGGCTCACGCCGACTCAGGTCGTGCCGCCCTCCCGGCGTGCGATGTCCTCCGTCAGCTCCGCGGCCAGCGCCTTGATGGTCTCCAGCCCCGCCCGGCCCCAGGGACGCGGCTCCACGTCGGCGGCGCAGACCGTGCCGAGGGCGGTGCCCGTGCGGTCCACGAGCGGCGCGCCGAGATAGGAGCGGATCCCGATCTCGTCGACGGCGGGGTTCTGGGCGAAGCGCGGATAGTCGCGGACGTCCTCGAGGACGAGCGCCTTGCGCCGGACGACCACATGCGGACAGAAGCCGTACTCGCGGCCCAGCTGACGCGCGGGCGCGCTCGTGCCGTCCGAGGTGGGGAGCGCGGCGAGCGGGCGGTCGTCGGGCTGGTGGAGGCCCGCGAAGAACTGCCGGTGCTCGTCGACGAAGGTGACCATCGCGTACGGCGCCGAGGTGAGCTCCGCCAGCCGGTCCGCGAAGGCGTCGAACTCCGGTTCGGCGCGCTCGCCCAGGCCGAGCAGGCGCAGTCGGTGGACGCGCTCGGGGGCGCCCCGGTCCTCGGGGGTCAGCAGCAGTCGGCTCAGGGTCATGTCCGCGCTCCGGGCCTCGGGGCCGGTGTCGTCGCCGGGGTGTGCGTGAGGAGGTGGCGGACGAGCGTGAGCAGCGTCTGCACCCCCGAGCTGGAGATCCGGGCGTCGCAGCACACCACGGGGATCTCCGGGTCGAGGTCGAGGGCGGCCCGCACCTCCGCGGAGTCGTAGCGATGGGAGCCGTCGAACTCGTTGAGGGCGATGATGAATCCGAGTCCGCGCTGCTCGAAGAAGTCGACCGCGGCGAAGCAGTCCTCCAGCCTGCGGGTGTCGGCGAGGATGACCGCTCCCAGCGCGCCTTCGGACAACTCGTCCCACATGAACCAGAACCGTTCCTGTCCGGGCGTGCCGAACAGGTACAGCACATGCTGCGGGTCGAGGGTGATGCGGCCGAAGTCCATCGCCACGGTCGTCTCGATCTTGTTCTCGATCCCGTCGAGACTGTCGGTCGCGGCGCCGGCCGTGGTGAGCAGCTCCTCCGTGCTCAGCGGTGAGATCTCGCTCACCGCGCCCACGAAGGTCGTCTTGCCTACTCCGAACCCTCCCGCCACCAGGATCTTCAGCGCGGTGGGAAAGGGGTCAGAGCTGTCGTCGTAGTCCATCGAGCACTGCCTCCAGCAGAGACCGGTCAGTGGGGTTGTGGTGGAAGGCGGGGGGCTTGGTGGTGAGGGCCCCGCAGTCGACAAGGTCGGCGAGCAGCACCTTGGTGACCACCGCCGGCAGCTTGAGATGCGCGGCCACCTCGGCGACCGAGACGGGGACCGCACACCGGCCGAGCGCCTCGGCGTGCTCGGGGCCGAGCGTGCCGAGCGGGGTCGTGCCCGTGGCCATCACCTGGGAGAGCAGATCGAGGGCGGCGCTCGGCCGGGTGCGGCCGTTGCTGACCGTGTAGGGACGGATCAGTCGTCCGGCCGCGTCGTCGAGCCAGGGGCCGTCACCGGCCGCGGTCACGTTCAAGGCCCGGTCACCGAGGGCTGCGCGGCGCTCCGGCGGGGCGCGGTGACCAGATAGGGCCGCACGCTCTTCACGAGCATCGCCATCTCGTAGCCGAGGACGGCCGCGTCGGCCTCGCGGTCGGCGAGCACGGCGAGACAGGTGCCGGAGCCGGCGGTGGTGACGAAGAGCAGGGTCGAGTCGAGTTCGACGACGATCTGCCGTACGTCACCGCCGTCCCCGAAGCGGACGCCCGCGCTGCGGCCGAGCGAGTAGAGGCCCGAGGCCAGGGCCGCCATATGGTCGGCGCTGTCCGTGTCGAGGCCGTGCACGGACTTCACCAGCCCGTCGCAGGAGAGCAGGACGGCGCTCTTGGTGTGGGGTACGCGCTGCACGAGGCCGCTCATCAGCCAGTCGAGGTCGGAGACATGGGCAGTCGGCATGTCGCTCGCCATGATGGATCGACTCCTTGGGGTACGCGGGTTCGCGAGAGCGGGTGGGACGGGGGCGGTCGTCCGGCCGATCGGCTCGGCGGTCATCCGGCCGACGGGTTGCCACGGTGACGTGCCGTCAGCTCCGGGGCCGGTGCGCGCGGGACGTCGGGCTCGGGGTGGGCGGCCGCCTCGACGGGGTCCAGGTCCGCCTGCTGCCGCGCTTCCGCGAGGGAGATGCCCCGCTGGAAGGCGGCCATCAGACCTGGGTCGTGGCCGACGAGTTGCCCGGCGTCCTGGTGGACGGGGGCGGCGGGGCCGCCGCGGAGCTGGGGCGCGATGTGCTCCTGGGCACGTCTGCGCGGCAGTCGGGGCTTGCCCATGGTGCCGCGCACGGTGCCCGGCTGCGGTGCCGGGGGTCTGCCCGGGGCGCCCACGAGTCCGCCGGGGGGCGATACGAGTCCGCCCTGAGCCGAGACGACACCGAGCGGGGGCGGGACGAATCCGCTGGGAGCGGGCGCGACACCGCCCGGGGGCGACTCGGCATCGCCCGGAGCGGATACGAGCCTGTCCAGGGCCGACTCGGCGCCGCTCGAAGGCGATACGAGTCCGCCGGGCGCCCCCGCGACTCCGCCGGCGGTGCCCACGACGGTCGGACGGTCGCCGGGCCGGACTCCGGGCTGCGCCTCGGCCGGGTTGGGGCGCGGGACGTCGGCGTCGCGCACGGGAAGCGGAGACCGGGCCCGGCTGCCCGGGATCCGGACGTCCCCCGGCTGCCGGGGTCCCGGCGGCACGGGGTGCTCCGAGGCGCCGGACGAGGTTCGGCCGGTCCGGCTGTCCCACGGCGCCGGCGCCTGGGTGTGCGTGCCGACGCCCCCCGCCTCCCGGAGGTCCGTCGCTCCGGAGGCCGTGAACGGTGCCGTCCCGATGACCGTGCCCTGCACCGCGCCCGGCGTCATGGCCTCGGCCGTGCCGCAGCCCTCCCCGAGCAGGCCCTGCGGCAGCACGAGCACGGCTTGCACACCGCCGTAGATATTGGTCTGCAGCCGCACATGGATGCCGTGCCGGCGGGCGAGTTGGGAGACCACGAACAGGCCGATGCGGCCATCCGCCAGCAAGCCGGCGACATTGACCTGGTCGGGGTCGGCGAGCAGGGCGTTCATTCTGCTCTGCTCGGCCGGTGGCATGCCGAGCCCGCGGTCCTCGACCTCCACGGCGAGCCCGGAGGTGACGAGGCCCGCCCGTAGCAGCACCTGGGTGTGCGGAGGCGAGAACACCGTGGCGTTCTCGACGAGTTCGGCGAGCAGATGGATCACATCGGCGACGGCGTGCCCGCGCAGGGTGCCCTCGACCGGTGGCACGAGTCTGACCCGTGCGTACTGCTCGACCTCGGCGGTGGCGGAGCGCAGCACCTCCGTCATGGGCACCGGCGTGCTCCACTGGCGGCGGGACACTGCGCCGCCGAGCACCGCGAGGTTCTCCGCGTGGCGCCGGATGCGGGTGGCGAGGTGGTCGACATGGAAGATGCCCTTGAGCAGGTCAGGGTCCTCGATCTCGTTCTCCAGCTCGTCGAGGATCGAAATCTCCCGGTGCACGAGGGACTGAAGTCGCCGGGCGAGGTTGAGGAACACCTCCAGCTTCTGTTCGCTGCCGGCCCGGCTGGAGAGCTGTGCGGCCTGGACGACCGCGGCGACGGCGCCGTCGTGGGCGCGCGCCAGCTCCGCGGCGAGCTGCTCGAAGTCGTCGGCGCCCGCGGCGTGTTCGGCGTGGGGTCCGCGTGTGGGCGGCGCCTCGCCGCGGCGCAGCGCCTCTACGAGACGATGCAGGTCGGCGGCGCCGCGGGCGCTGGCGCGGCGCAGCTCGTGGAGGCGGTCCCGCACGGAGACGGCGGTGCGTTCGGCGGCCACGGCGGCGATCACGATGCCCGCGAGGGTCACGGCGAGGGCGCCCGCGAGCACGATCCAGAGAAGGGGGGAGAGGCGCGCGCCGGTGGTACGGACGGTGAAGAGCACGGCGGCGCACGCGCTGAGGGCCACCGCGACCGGCGGCAGGATCGCCAGGCGCAGCAGTTGGTGCCGTATGGGGGTCTCGGCCGGTGTGGGGGCGGGCTGGGCGGCCGGCCGCCCGTGCCGGCCGCCCTCACGGCGGTCTGCGCGTGCGGCCGGTGCGCGGAGGTGAGACATCGGCGTCCTCGTACTGGGTGCGTCGGGGCGTGGGGCTCCCGCGGGTCTGCGCGACGCGGGCGTGCGGCGTCGCGGCGCCGGTCGAAAAAGAGCCGCATCTCCCGTCTCTGCGTCGACCAACGGCAACTCAGAGTAGTTGTCCTTCAGGGAGCCGTGATGGCCTGTTGACAAAGTCCTCCGCAGAGCTTCCCGCCCTGGTATGAGGCCTCGTACGACAGACCGATAGCCGCTCCCTGCATACGTTCACGGACGCCGTGGAAGTGATCAGAGCTGGCCAGAAGCGGCCACAAGAGAAGGGTGAGCGCCGGAGAGCCACCACCTCCGCACCCCGTCCGTCTGGACCTTGGCCGGAACCCGCCTCCACCCCCGGGAACCCCTGACGCTCCTCCGGAGAAGTCACGCGGCGCATCGGGAACGACCGTCCGCCACCCCGGACCGCCCGACCGTCTCACCTATTGATTCACGCTACACCTATATGCATAATGCGCTTATGCATAAGCTGGTTATGGACTCCGATCCACCCGAGGTCTCGCCCAAGGACTCGTCCGAGGACTCGGCCGACGTCTCGTCCGAGAACCTGATGATCGCCTGGGAGCGGATGGTCCGCTATGTCCGCCACAGAGCCACCACCGCCGGTCTGAGCACCGCGGCCTCCTCCGCCCTGGGCCGTCTGGGGCGGGAGGGTCCGTACCGGCTGACCGAGCTGGCCCGGGCCGAGGGCGTCTCCCAGCCCAACATGACCCAGCTCGTCACCCGCATGGAACGCGCAGGCCTCGTACGGCGGAGCGCGGACAGCACCGACGGACGAGGCGTCCTGGTAGAGATCACCGAAACCGGTCTGGACGTCTTCCGGCAACGGCGCGCCGAACGCGCGCAGGCCTTGCAGGAGCTGATCGAGGAACTGACCGAGCCCGAGCAGCGCGCGGTGAACGTCGCGCTGCCTGCCCTCGCCCGTGCGATCCAGGACCACCGAGGTTCCTGAACCGCCCCACCCACCCCGCAACTTCCGGAGGACACGTACGCATGAGTGCTTCGCATGGAGAGGCCGCGAGCCCCTTCAAGCAGCCCAAGGCCGTCTGGGCGGTCGCGTTCGCCTGCGTCATCTCGTTCATGGGCATCGGTCTGGTCGACCCGATCCTGCCCGCCCTGGGCAAGAGCCTGCACGCCTCGCCCAGCCAGGTCTCCCTGCTGTTCAGCAGCTACCTCATCGTGACCGCGGTGGCGATGCTCATCGTCGGCTGGGTCTCCAGCCGCATCGGCGCCAAGCGCACGCTGATCACCGGCCTGGCGCTCATAGTCGTCTTCGCCGCCCTGGCCGGCACCTCCGACTCCATCAACGGGATCGTCGGCTTCCGCGCGGGCTGGGGTCTGGGCAACGCCCTGTTCATCGCCACCTCGCTGGCCGTCATCGTGGCCTCCGCCAGCGGCGGCTTCGGCGGCGCGATCATCCTCTACGAGACCGCGCTCGGACTCGGTATCGCCGTGGGCCCGCTGCTGGGCGGCGAGTTGGGCGCCATCAGCTGGCGCGGCCCGTTCTACGGCGTCGCCGTACTGATGGCCATCGCCCTGATCGCGACCCTCGCCTTCGTCCCGGAGCTGCCCAAGCCGAAGCGCCCCACCTCACCGATCGCCCCGCTCCGGGCGCTGCGCCACCGCGGACTGCTCACCATGGGCATCATGGCGCTGCTGTACAACTGGGGCTTCTTCACGATGCTCGGCTACGCGCCTTACCCCATGAAGCTGGGCGCCCATCAGCTCGGTCTGGTCTTCACCGGCTGGGGCCTGCTCGTGGCCGCGTTCAGCGTCTTCTTCGCCCCGCGTCTGCAAGCCCGTTACGGCACCGCTCCCGTGCTGTACGCCAACCTGCTGGGCCTCGGCGTCGTGATGGCCGTCATCGCCGCCGGTGTCGGCACCCCGACGGTGGTCATCGTGGCGGTCATCGTCAGCGGCGCCTTCATCGGCATCAACAACACCCTCACCACCCAGGCCGTCATGCTGGTCTCCCCCGTCGAGCGCCCCGTGGCCTCCTCCGCCTACGGCTTCCTGCGCTTCATCGGCGGTGGCCTGGCCCCGTTCGTCGCCGGCAAGCTGGCCGACGCCACCGACCTGAGCGTTCCCTTCTACCTCGGCGCCGCCACCTTCGTCCTGGCCATCCCGGTCCTGGCCAGCGGTCACCATCTGCTCAGCCAGGCCGAGCAGCGCGCCGGTGAAGGACGGCCCGTGGCCCCGGCCTTCACCCCCGTCGGCGCCCCGGTGGCGGCCGACACGCCCCCTGTGGTGGTCGCCGTGGGAGACCACGACCGGGCCGCGATCATCGTCGACACCGCCGCCCGCCTTGCCCGCGACACCGGCAGCCCCCTGGAGGTCGTCCACGTCCTGCAGACCGCCGTCGTCGAGGAACAGGCCGTCGACACCGAGGACTTCGACCAGGCCCGTTCGGCCGTCACCGCCCATCTCGACCGGCTGGCCGCGCAGGGTATACCGGCCGGCGGCCAGATCCTCGCCTCCGTCGGCGACCACGCGTCGGCGGGCCGGGCCCTCGCCCGGCACGCGGCCGAGATCCATGCGCCCACCGTCGCCGTCGGACGCTCGCCGCGCGGCCCGCTCGCCCAATTCGCCGACGGCAGTTTCACCACCGCGCTCACCCACGCCGCCGCCTGCACCGTGGTCCTCGTGGACCCGGACCACACTCCCCGTCCGCTGACCGCGTCGGCCTTCGCGGAACTGCGCAACAGCGCGGCGTGGAAAGGACTCTGACGGAATGTGGCCTCCATCACAGCGAGGCGGGGTGTGCACCTGATGGGGTGATCCGCATGACCGACGGAATCACCTGGCTCGGGGAACCGAAGTCGATCGACTGGGGCGGATACAGCGTCGTCATCGCCCTGGACCTCGCCGGAGAGGAGCTGGCGGCGCGTGTCGCCGCCAGCCGGTTCGGCCGGCACAAGCAGTTGCCACGGTCCCTCGGGAGCCTCACCGGGTGTCAGGCCGACGACGTGATGAGCGGCCTGTTCGGTGACACCCACCAGGCCATCGCCCTGCGCTACGGCGAGATCGACGAGTGGTCCTATGTCGTCCAACACGGATCGTGGTACGGGGAGTTCGGCCCGGAGCCGCCCGTGTCACGAGGTGGCGCCCATGTCTACCGCCTCTGGTACGAGGAGGAGAACGGCAAGCCCGTCCCCCCGTACTTCTCCTACGAGCACGACGGCCGGACCCTGTGCGCCTTCAACCTCCACCTCGACGGCTCATGGGGATACACCGGGGTCGACGGCGACCCGGAGGTCGCGTCCGCCCTCGAAGCGGAACTGAGGGCCGCGGGTCTGCCACCCGAGGATCCCGAGCGGCTCCTCGACGACCGCCGCACGGTGCACCGCACCTGTCTCGGCGTCATCGAACGTCACTTCGGCCTCACCCTGCCCCGCGAGGAGATCCTCAACAGGCCGCTGCCCACACTGCTGATGAGGGCGAACGTCGCCCAGTGCCCCTTCTGCGGCACCCCGCAGTCCTGAGGACGGCCCCCTGACGGATGGACGCCCCACCACCAGGGCGAGATCACTCGACATGACGAAGCACTACCAGGGCCCGTCCGACGGATCTTGGCTGATGATCGCCAGCAGGCGCCTGACCAGGGGATTACGGTCGTTCTCGCGCCAGGCGACGGCCACTCGTGTGCGGGCGGTGCCGGGTTCGATCCTGCGGAAGGCGACGCCTTTGAGGCGGATGCGTCGGATGCTCGCCGGGGCCAGCGAGACGCCCAGACCGGTTTCCACGAGTGCCACACGGTTTGCCACTCCACCGCGTCCTGGAGCACCTGCGGTGTGAAACCTGCCGCGGTGCACAGGCCGATGATCTGGTCGTGCAGTGACGGACCGACCGTGCGGGGCAGCAGCACAAAGGGCGAGTCCGCCAACTGTGCAAACCGTACGGTCCGTTGGGTGGCCAGCGGATGGGTGGACGGCAGCACGGCCACGAAAGGCTCGCTGAGTACCGTCCTGAAGCCGAGCTCCGTCTCGCCGTTGGGGGGTTCACCCAGTAGACCGATGTCGATGGTCTTGTCGTGCAGGGCGGCGATCTGCGGAGCGGTGGTCATCTCGTTGATGTCCAGGTGCACGCAGGGGAACTGGTGACGAAACGTGCGCAGCAGGCCGGGCAGGATCGTCAGGGCGAGGGAGGCGGCGAAGCCGATCCGCAGGCGGCCGGCACTGCCACTGCCGACGGCCCGGGCCGCGGCCAGGCCGTCCGCGATGTCGGTGAGTGCCCGCCGGGCGGCGGGCAGCAGTTCGCTGCCGGCCGGGGATCAGGGTGACGCTTCCTGGGGCGCGGGTGAACAGCGTGTGGCCGACCTTGTCCTCCAGCCGGCGGATCTGCTGACTCAGCGGCGGCTGGGCGATGCCCAGGCGGGCGGCCGCGTTGCCGAAGTGAAGTTCCTCTGCGAGCACGACGAAGGCGTGCAGCTGCGGTAAGGGCTCGTGACCCCACGTGATCACGACTGAGGACACGCCTGCATCATCAGCGGTTCACGCTCCCACCTCGGCAGCCTCACAACACCTGCATTGGCGTGTCCTTGACCAGCGCAACACGGCAGCCGCATGGTGAAACCCATCTGAAGCGTGGCTGACCTGACGTGCCGTCTGCCGCTGCCGCCTCTCGCCATGTGGCCCTTTCGAACCGCCTGAAACCTCACGGAGGCTTGATGCACCACCGAGAGACACCCTCCGGATCCCTATTGATCCACCGCCACCGACCGAGACGCCGGGTGCGGCGACCGGCAGCCGCCCTCACCGCGCTGCTCACACTCGCCGCCACCGCCCTCACCATCGGCCTCGCCACCGGTGCCCAGGCCGCCGCCCTCTCGTCCGCCCCGCGCGCGTCCGCCTCCGCGAGCACAGCGGATTTCGGCTGCGCTCGCCCCGTGCACGCCGGACAGGTCCGCTGTTTCGGCGTTCTGAAGGCCCACCGCACCGCCTCGGGCCGCATGTCCCCGTTCACGACCGGTTCCCCGACCACCGTGGGGTACGTGCCGTCCGACCTGCGTTCCGCCTACAACCTGGGCAGTACCTCGGGGTCCGGCCGCACGGTGGCGATCGTCGACGCGATGGACGACCCGAACGCCGAGTCCGACCTGGCCACTTACCGCAGCGCCTACGGCCTGCCGTCATGCACCACCGCCAACGGCTGCTTCCGCAAGGTGAATCAGAACGGTCAGGCATCGCCGATGCCCTCCGGTGACTACGGATGGGCCGAGGAGATCAGCCTCGACCTCGACATGGTCTCGGCGACCTGCCCCGGCTGCCACATCCTCCTGGTCGAGGCGAACTCGGCGAACACCCCCGACCTCATGACGGCCGAGGACACCGCCGCCACCACCCCGGGCGTCGTCTCCGTCTCCGACAGCTGGGGCGGGTCCGAGGACAACACCATCACCGCCGCCGACTCCCACTTCAAACACTCCGGCGTCGCGATCACCGCGAGCTCGGGTGACTCGGGTTACGGCGCCTCCTGGCCGGCCTCCTCCCCGTACGTCACCGCCGTGGGCGGCACCTCGCTGAGCAAGGCGTCCAACTCGCGCGGCTGGACCGAGACCGCCTGGAGCGGCGCGGGCTCGGGCTGCTCGGCGTACGAGGCCAAGCCGTCCTGGCAGCATGACTCCGGATGCGCCAAGCGCACCGTCGCCGATGTGTCCGCGGTCGCCGACCCCAACACCGGGGTCGCGGTGTACGACACGTACAACAACTGCGGCGGGGGATCGCTGTGCGACACCGAGCTTCAGCTCGGCCTCGCACAGGGTGCCGACGGATGGGTCGAAGTCGGCGGCACCAGCGCCTCGTCGCCGATCATCGCGAGCGTCTACGCCCTGGCTGGGAACACCTCTCAGGTCGTCAACGGCTCGTACCCGTACAGCCACACGTCGGCGCTCAACGACGTCACCTCGGGCAGCAACGGCCTCTGCGGCGGCAGCTACCTGTGCACCGCGGGGCCGGGATACGACGGGCCGACCGGTCTCGGCACGCCCAACGGCACCGGCGCCTTCTGACGGCGCTCACCGACCGACAAGGGCCGGGCTCGCGCCGCACAAGCACGGCGCGAGCCCGGCCTTTGCCTCGTCTCAGTGCTCGGAGTGGGGCCGGCGGGACGTCGAAGCCCGATGCCCCGCCGGCCTCTGGGCTCCCGCCGTGAATCCAGGTGATCTGACGTCAAAAAAACGTCAAGCTCAGCGGCGGTGAGACTCTCAACGATCAATGGACTGGGCCGATTTCGGAATTGTGGAGAAAGTGCGCCGATGGGTTCACCGTCCACCCACCCCTGACATTGGTTGAACGTGAAACGATAGAGCCTTCCGAACCCTCCGCTCCAAAAGGACGACCGCCGTGATCTTCTCGCTCCGCCGGAAGCACAGGGGCACGACTTCGACAGCCCTGCTCCCAACGCCTCCCCAGGGTGCTGGAGTTCTCAGTTGCGAGGTCGTGGACCCGGTAGGACTACCACTTCACTGTGCGACAGTCACAGTGACCAACGGCGCCACGCACTCCATGATGGTCACCTCCCTCACCGACCCCTACGGGCGGTTTGTCGCTATGCTGCCGCCTGGCGAATACACGGTCCTGGTGACCGCTGACAGCCTGGAGCCCGTCCGCAGGTCCGCCACGGTATCTGCCGGATCGCTTCGCGACCTCGGGCAGATCCAGCTGCCCCCCTCCCCCATTAAAGAGCTTCCCGTATCAGGCAGTTGGGTATTCGACCCACCGCACACCGCCATCCGCTTCATCGCGCAGCACGTGGGCATGGCGAACGTGCACGGCCGCTTCACCCGGTTCTCCGGTGACATCAAGATCGGCGAGCGAATGGAGGACTCGTACGTCGAGGTCTCCATCGAGGCAGCCAGCATCACCACCGGCAACAGAACCCGTGACAGCCATCTTTGTTCGCCCGACTTTCTCGACGTGCGCAGGCACCCGTACATCCATTTCGCCAGCGAGGCCTTCGTGCACCGGCAGGGCGCCCAGTGGACCGTGCAGGGCGTGCTCACCATGCACGGTGTCAGTCGTTCCGTACAGTTGGACACCACCTACCTGGGCATGGTCAACGGAGGCTACGAACAGGAGTTGCGATGCGCCGCGCTGGCCACTGCCGAGTTGCACCGAGAGGACTTCACTCTCAATTGGCGCTCGATGTTGGCTCGTGGCATCGCTGTGGTGGGACCGCGGATCAAGCTGGAACTGGATCTCCAGGCCATGTTCCAGGGTCCGGACACTCCGACGCCGCCACAGTAGACGGGGCCCGCATGACTCGGCCTCACCATCGGCACGGCCGAGCATGCCGTGTCCTGGTTGATCGGCGGTCCGTCTCAGTTCCCGCCTCGTTCAGCCCCGTTCACCGGGTTCCTCCGAGGATGCCCCGGCCTGAAGGTATCAGCGGTTTGATCTTGGTTGAGGCTAGTTCTTGCAGATAGCCCCGTTGATGAGATATCATCAACGGGGCTTCGCTGTTGTCGATCAGAG
>NZ_JBIARC010000077.1:0-27690 GCF_042889625.1 Streptomyces sp. NPDC002573
GGCGACAAGCGAGCCTGGCGCGAGGCCAGGAGCCGCCAGTCCTCCCGCCGGATCGTCGTGCAGCACACCAACGCCGAGTTCAAGCAGTGGCGCCCCCTGCAGCGCTACACCGGACGCCGCGAGAGCTACGCCGACACCCACCTGGCGATCGCCGGACTAGTCTCCGACCGCGCGGCCCGCAGGACGACCCGCCGCCGGCACAGCACCGAGATCGTGCTCCTCCGACAGGCCGCCTGCTGATCACCCACCAGCCGAACCACCAGGCGAGCATGCCCCGATCTCAATTCCTCCCGAGGCCGTAATGGCTGGTCAGGGCCACCGAACGGACAACTGATGTGCCGCGTTGGTGTCGCGAGGTTGCGTCGTCAAACCGTGGAAGCCACGGGTGGCGTGGGTTGAAAGCGCCGACCGCCGCGCAGGAGGACTCACAGGACGATGACGCGGCGGCGGCCGAGAGGCGCCGGATGTACCGATGGGGGCGACGAAGGTCGTCGCTGACCTTGTCAGATTCTCTCGGGGTGGTCCGACGCCGCCGAAGCGGGCCAGTTGGTCAGGGGCGCCGAAGGCGTCCATGTGGCCGCCGGTGGTTGCCAGGAAGTCGTCGCCACTTGATGGAAGCCACAAGCGGCAGAAGGTGGAAAGCCGCACCCGACGCCCCTGGGCGGGAGAGCCATACGAAGAGCTCGCCCTGTCCCGGTCAGCGACATAGGGAAGGTTGAGGGGGTCACTACCACCGAAAGACGCACCCTCGGGATTCGCCAGACCTCGGTCCGATCAACGGTCTACGGTACGGACATGCCGCGCTGCCCGCCGCGGTCATATGAGGAGGAGTCCTGTGTCGTCGCCCTGTGACCCCGAGTACGCCCCCGTCGGTGATGTAGGCGCAGCGCTCATGATGATCGACTCTCGGCTGAAAGCCGTCTACGACAGCAAGACCGGGACCGACCCCGAACAGCAGCAGATGGTCGCCCAGTTCGCAGCATCCTTGGGCCCTACGGGAGTCGATGCGCTGTTGGACGGCGCGTGCACGCTCATTTACATGTTCATGAAGTGGCTACGGACGGCCTGCGAGGAACACGACAAGGACGTCATCGAGTACGTGGTGCCCGCCCTTGTGACCACGATGCGCATGATGCCGAAGACCTTCCGTCCCGAGGTCGTCCCCACCATGGCCGGCCTGCTCATCGCCGCAGCCACCGGCTTGAGCCCCAATTTGTGGCGCGCTCAGTACGGACGTTGGACCGAGGCCGAAATGAATCCTCTGGAAGCCACGGCCGTCCTGCTCGCGGAGCACATCAACCGGATTTCCGGCGACCATGACTTCGCCACACGCTTGATCGCCGAGGCTCTGTCCAACTCGGAGCAGGAGTGACGTGCAGCGTGGTCGCGCGAGCAGGGCAGCCGACTCGTTTGTCTTGGCGACGCGCGCCGCACTCGAGTGACCCTTCGGGACGGTACTTCTGACCGGTACGCTCAATCCCCGGTGGCATGAACCCGAGTCCGGTTGATCGTCTGGACCGCATGACTTCGCGTGCGGTCAGCCCACGGCGAGCAGCACCAGCATCAGCACCAGGCCGGCTGCCGCCGGTGGAGGATCTCGTACGCCCAGCGCACCTCGGGCTGCCCCTGGCCCTCCTTGGGCATGGCCCCTGCCTCCTGGAGCGCACGCAGGCTGTCCATTGGTCCTGTCGCACCTCGACCGCAGACCTTCTGCCTCGGCGTTCGGTCGGTCGGGCCGTCCGGCGTCGAAGAGGCCGCGGCGGTCCGGCACGGAACCACCCGGAATCAGCGAGGACTCCGCCAGCCTGACCCGCTCGCGGCCGGCTTGCCTGAGGCCACGCGAGGAGACCGGGATGGCCCACGACTGGTATTTGCTGCCGATCTGATCGAAGACCTCACTCGAGTGACCGGCACGCAGACCGGAGACAGCGCCCAAGGGCAGTGTGATGGTGCGGAACGGGTTGCGGATGCGCAACCGGTGGTCGTTGGCGAAGACGGCGGGCCGCAAGGTGAAGGCGATGAGCAGCGGAATCACCAGCAGCATCCCCGCCAGCGCCTCCCAGGGCATGCCGCCCTGGGTGCTGACCAGCGCGTCGATGCCGAGCCGCAGGACGACGGCAAGCAGTACCGCTCCTGTGGCGATGCCGACGGGTGACCGGAAGACCCGGTCGGTGGAGGAGGGCTGCGCGGGGCGAGGTGGTAACTACCGGTCAAGTGTCGGCATGCGTGCGATTGCGCCTGACAGGGGCGCAGCCTGAACACAGTGCGGTCACCATACGCGGTGGCGAAAGGTAGCCGCAACGACTGCATGGCATAGGAGCTGCCAGGGACAAAGACAGCCCTCGGCAACCGCTACGACCAACGGGCCACGGGTCAGGGGCGGTTCAGACCCCACGTCTGCAGGGCGTAGGGCCGCCCCTTCTCCTCACCTGTGATCAGCGGTACGTCGAGCAGTCGGAAGCCCGCCTTGGTGGCCACGGCGACGCTGGCGGCGTTCTCGGCCTCCAGCTCCAGAATCACCTGTCCCGCTCCCAGCTGCTCGAAGGCGTACGCAGTCATCACACGTACCGCCCGTGCCGCCAGCCCCTTCCCGCGATGCGCCGGACCGACGGCGTAGCCGAGCTCCGTGCCTTCGGGGGCGCGCCGCAGCATCACCTCGCCGAGCGGTGTGCCTCCGTCGACGGTGATAGCGAGCAGGATGGCAGTGCCGTCCGTCCGTAGCTGCCGGTCCCGGTCCAGCCGCGCGCGGGCGGCTGCTTCGTCGAAGGGAGAGACGATCGGAGTCCAGTACGCGATGTCGGGGTGGTCGAACAGCTCCGGCATCACGGCCAGGTCCGCCTCTGTCCAGTCACGGAGGACGAGACCCGCCCCCGAGAGCTCGATGCGCTCGGGAAAGGACGACGTGGAGCTGTTCATGGTGGGTGACCTCCCTGGCCTGTACGGAACGGGGCAGGATAACCGGGCACAAGCAACGGCACGCCAGTGCCTCTCGGGAACCCTCACGCCCCAACCGTGGTGGAGTCCGCCGGCACCACCAGGCTCCCGCGGGTCGCCTGCGGACATCGTCCGCGCCGACGGCTGGCCGAACTGGGTGGCGCTGACCGGTGATGGTGTGGTCCCTCCTGACCCCGGACTCCAGCTCCGTGCCCGCCCTCCCCGGCGACATGCGAGCACGGCCTCCCGAGCAATCTCGCGTACCAGCCCGCCTGGCAGCACGATCACCCCACTGCGGCGAGCATCCTCAACTGCGCCCTGACCCACACGCAGAACCCCGCCGCCGTTGCGTGCTCCAGCTCGCATCGGCTGGTCAGGCGGGCTATGGAGCGGGTGTGTAGCCGCGGGTGCGGACGAGGTCGTAGGTGAGCTGGGTGAAGGCGCGGGTGGCGGCGCTGCGGTAGGCGCCCTCGCGGTGCAGGGGGCGTCCGAGGGTTACCGCGTCGCTGTGAACTTGTAACGGTCGCCGTGCGCCAAATAGTGGAACTTGGCGGGCGTCGAGGACGCGGCGGCGGCCTTCTTGAAGTCGTCGAGCCCGGAGTGGAACACCGAGAAGTCGTTGTAGTGGATCGGGATCGCGGTGTGCGGTCTGACGATCTCCGCACAGCAAACGGCTTGGGCCCCGGTCATGGTCACCGTGGTGAGGAACAGAGTGGTCCCACCGGCGTGGAACATGCCCAAGTCGATGTCAGGGTAGTGGCGGAGAATGTCGTACAGCCGGTTGTGCAGCATGGTGTCGCCGCTGATGTAGAGCCGGAACAGCCGCTGGTCGCCGTTGTAGAAGTCCAGCAGATTGCCGTTGACGGGCATGAGCATGCCCGCCATCTCGAAGTCACTGGTGTGCTCGGCCGGCATGGCCGTTACCACGAGCCGAGCGCCACCCCTTTGGACCGTCTGGCTCTCCCAGGTGTCGAGCGCGTGGCCGTTGGTGAAGCCCAGCGGGTGCAACTCCTCGATCGCGTGCTTCGTGCTGACGACCGGGATCTCCTTGTTCAGATCTCTAGCCGCGACATGGTCGAAGTAGTCGGCGTGATAATGCGACAGGACGATCAGGTCCAACGGGGGCAGATCGGCGACCTGACAGTCCGGCTCCATCTCGCGCCGGGCGTAGATGCCGTGCGCGCGGTGGAGATGGTCACCCTTGTGGAGGAACGCGGGGTCGGCCAGGATCGTGAACCCCGCGAAACGGATCAATGTAGTGGCGTTGCCGATGAAGTACACCTCACCAGAGCGAAGTCGGGTTGCTCCCCTTGTGGGAGCGTGAGTGTCGCATTCATCGGAGACCTCCGTATCAGAGGAACGGATGGGGCCGGGTGAAGACGGCCCGGGCTGTTCACTGTTCCCGGCGTAGGCCGCGCCCCGACACAGGGGTGCCAAAATAGACTATTTCGGACGCCATTACTGCCGGATGCAGCGGGTCGCTCTGCGAGCGGAGCCCTTGCGCCTCGGGGAACTTCGACACAGCCGTCGACGCTCAGAACGATCACGGTCCGGTTGGCCGCCGCCGGGAGCGAGACGTCCTTTCTTGGACCACCGACGTGCGCAACGCACGCACCGGGGCGTTGTCAGTGGTGGCAGGCAGGATGGCGGACATGACGACACCCGTTGCACAGATCGTGGATGCCGCCGCCTACGCGCAGGCGGTCGAGGAGGCCGTGCAGGCCGCGGCCGCCTATTACGCGGGCGGTACCTCGCCCCTGGATGACGATGCCTACGACCGGCTCGTGCGGGGCATCGCCGTGTGGGAGGCCGATCATCCCGACCAGGTGTTGCCCGAGTCGCCGACCGGGAAGGTCGCCGACGGTGCCGCCGAGGGCGACGTGCCGCACACGGTGGCGATGCTGAGCCTGGACAACGTGTTCTCGCCGGAGCAGTTCACCGCCTGGACGGCCTCGCTGGCACGCCGGATCGGCCATGAGGCCGAACGCTTCAGCGTCGAGCCGAAGCTCGACGGGCTGGCCGTCGCCGCCCGCTACACCCAGGGCCGGCTGACCCGGCTGATCACCCGTGGCGACGGGACGGCCGGGGAGGACGTCTCACACGCGATGGGCACCATCGAAGGCCTGCCGGACGAGCTGGCCGAGCCGGTCACGGTGGAAGTACGCGGCGAAGTGCTTATGAGCACGGCCCAGTTCGAGCACGCCAACGAGGTACGCATCGCACACGGCGGACAGCCGTTTGCAAATCCGCGCAACGCCGCAGCGGGCACGCTGCGCGCCAAGGACCGTGCGTACACGGTGCGGATGACGTTCTTCGGCTACGGCCTGCTGCCGCAGCCCGACACCAACGACGTCCTGGCCGAGAGGCTGGGCACCCTCGCGCACAGTGAGCTGATGGCCCTGGCTGCCGAGCTGGGTGTGAACACGACCGCCACCACCCGGGTGCCCGGCGTCACGGCCGTCTCCACCGACGGGGTACTCACCCGTATCAAGGAGATCGCAGCGCTGCGTGCCGAGCTGCCGTTCGGTATCGACGGCATCGTCGTCAAGGCCGATCTCGCCGCCGATCAGCAGGCCGCGGGATTCGGATCGCGGGCCCCGCGCTGGGCGATCGCCTACAAGCTGCCCGCCGTCGAGAAGATCACCCGGCTGCTGGAAGTCGAGTGGAACGTGGGCCGCACCGGCATCATCGCCCCACGCGGCGTCCTGGAACCGGTCGAGATCGACGGCTCCACCATCACCTATGCCACGTTGCACAACCCGGCCGACATCACCCGCCGCGACCTGCGCCTGGGCGACCACGTGATGGTCCACCGCGCCGGCGACGTCATCCCCCGCATCGAAGCCCCCGTCGCTCATCTGCGCACCGGGGACGAGAAGCCGATCGAGTTCCCTGAAGTGTGCCCGCGCTGCGGATCGATGATCGACACCAGCCAGGAGCGCTGGCGTTGCGGGCAGGGCCGCAACTGCCACCTGGTGGCCTCCCTCTCCTACGCGGCGGGCCGAGACCAGCTCGACGTCGAAGGCCTGGGCGCCACCCGCGTCATCCAGCTCGTCGAGGCAGGCCTGGTCACCGATCTCGCCGACCTGTTCACCCTCACCCGCGACCAGCTTCTCTCCCTGGAGCGCATGGGCGCCACCAGCACCGACAACCTGCTCGCCGCGCTGGCCGCCGCCAAGACGCAGCCACTGTCGCGGGTGCTGTGCGCACTCGGCGTCCGGGGCACGGGCCGCTCCATGTCCCGACGCATCGCCCGGCACTTCGCCACCATGGACAACATCCGTGCCGCGGACGCCGAAGCACTCCAGCAGGTCGAAGGCATCGGTGCCGAGAAGGCGCCGTCCATCGTCGCCGAACTCGCCGAGCTAGCCCCGCTGATCGACAAACTCGCTGCGGCCGGGGTGAACATGAGCGAACCAGGCGCCACTCCCCCGTCGGAGACCAGCACAGACACAGACACCAGCAGTGCCACGACCACCGCCCCAGCCACCGGCCCGCTCGCCGGGATGACGGTTGTGGTCACCGGCGCAATGACCGGGCCGCTGGAGCAACTCAGCCGCAACCAGATGAACGAGTTGATCGAACGCGCCGGTGGCCGCTCCTCCTCCAGCGTGTCCAAGAAGACCACCCTGGTTGTCGCCGGCGGCAACGCCGGGTCCAAGCGCGCCAAAGCCGAAGACCTCGGCATCCGCCTCGCCACCCCCGACGAGTTCGCCACACTCGTCGCCGACTACCTCGGCTGATGCGCTGATGAGGGGCCGAGGGAGAAGGTCGCTCACTGGCGTTCCGGGCCGGCTCCTGCCTCACCTGGGTCTACGGAAAGCCCCTGAGACGTCTGTCGAGGGCAAGACACCCTGACGAGGGCGCACTGAGCAGTCGGCAGGGCAGCCGATCAGCGAGGCTCGGATCGCTTCCGATCTAGGCTGTGCTCACACCGACGAACCCCCTGGAACTGGAGCTCTCATGCGTGTCTTCGTCGCTGGCGCCACCGGCGCCGTCGGCAGTCTGCTCGCGCCGATGCTTGTTGGGGCGGGGCACGAGGTCACCGGGACCTCACGGACCCTGGCCGGGATCGAGCGGATCCGAAACCTCGGAGCAACGGGGGTCCAGGCGGACGCGCTCGACGCGGATAGCCTGCGCCAGGCGGTCTGTGCGGCGGCACCGGAGGTGTTGGTCCACCAGCTCACCGACCTCTCCGGCGCGGACGGGGCCGCCAACGGGCGAATACGACGTGAGGGCACCCGGAACCTGGTGGAGGCCGCGAAGGCGGCTGGGGTCGGCCGGATCGTCGCGCAGTCGATCTCCTGGGCGTACGCGCCGGGCGAAGGCCCGGCGAACGAGGCGGTACCCCTCGACAGCACGGCCGCTCAACCCCGAGCCCGGATGGTGGACGCCGTCAGGGCCTTGGAGGAGACGGCGGCCGAGCTGGGGACAGCGGTCGTGCTGCGCTACGGCCTGCTGTACGGGCCCGGCACCTGGTACGCACCGGGCGGCGCCTTTGCCGCGGCCCTGACGGGCGACGGGTCGGCGCGGTTCCTGGGCAGCACCGTGGCCAACGACGCGGTGAGCTCCTTCGTCCACGTCGCCGACGCAGCCCGCGCGACGCTCGCCGCGCTGGACTGGCCGGGCGGACCGGTCAACATCGTGGACGACGAGCCCGCCCCCGCCCACGAGTGGCTTCCGGCCCTGGTCAAAGCCCTCCGCGTGCCCGCACCCGGCCCGGTGACAGGCCGACAGGAGTGGGAGCGCGGCGCTCACAACACACTTGCTCGCAGCCGGGGTTGGCAGCCCGAATGGCCGACCTGGCGCACCGGTTTCGCCGCTCGACGCGACAACCTGTGAGATCTCCGAAGCCGGGAACTGAACTACCGCCGTGGAAATGGCCAAGAAGACCGACGCACCTCAACGTCCAGGCCGACGCCGACGCGGAAGGCCGTATCGACTGGAGCACGGTGAGCGTGGATTCGACGTCCTGCCACGCTCACCGGCACGCTGCTGGGGCGGATCGACCTGCGAGATCCACCTTGCCAGTGACTGCGGACGCCGCCCGCTTGCGTTCCTGGTCACGCCGGTGAGATGCCGTGGCCAGAGCCACGCCCCTGGGCGGCGTTCAGCGGCTCGCGAGGCGCTGCACCTCGCCGAGCGGGACGGTCTGGAAGCCCCCCTGCGCCGCACGCCGAAACGAGTCGCTTCCGGGGATCTCCGCCAGAGGACCGTCGTACGCCCGGATGGGCAGACCATCTTCCAGCCAGCATCCGGCCGTGCTCAGGACGACCTGCCCCTCGACAACCGGGGCCACCCGCAGGTACGGGCCTGCCGGATCGCCGGGGGACGAGGGCGCAACGATGCCGAAGAGACTGCCATCGGGGGCCCAGAGGGACCCGCTTGGCGTACCGGGCCGCCGGAACCGCGATCGCTCGACACCCACACCGTGCTTCCCGAGCGGGTCTCGGGACCGTTCAGGGTCCTGACATCGGTGAGGCGCATCTCGGCGTATGCCGACCCGTTGCCGGTCGCCGAGCGACCTGTCAAGGCGCCCTTCGCAAGGACAACCGAAAAGCCTTCCTCCCGCGCAACTGCGAGCTGCTGTTGCAGCGGCATAACCGCGCATCCGCTAGCCCCTCCACCTGTGCCGCCGGCGCCGGGCGCGGCAGTGCCCACAGGCCAGACCATGATCGCGGCCGCGGCGACAACGGCTGCGCCTCCGGCAAGGAGGACGCGCCGTCACGCCGCCGTCGGCATCGACCACCCGCGGGGAGACGGTGCGGTACGCCCAGCCGGCCAACGAGTCGTCCACCGGCAGTGACTCCAAAGTCTCCTCGAGCGGGATGAGAAGCTGTTGTTGCAGGTCAACGAGGTAGATCAACGCGGCGTCCAGGCCGAGAGCCGAGGCACACCGATTCGCCAGGGCGGACAGTTCGAACGGCAGGGCCGTCTGCGCCTCGATGATCAGTTCTTCCAGCTGACTCTCGTCGATGACGGCATCGGAACCGGCGGACGGGTGCTGTGGGTCCGACACGGGGATCACCCCTTCCGCGCCCAGTCTCATACCGATCCCGATCTCTCTCACGTCAGGCACGATCGCCCTAGAATCAGAAAGCTCGTTCGACGTCTTGCTGTCTGACCTGGGCGGCAGCCCCGGCCGGCCTCAGCCCACTGCCTTCTTGACGAGCGCGATGATGCGCTGCTCGTCAGCCGGCGTCAGCCCCTTCAGGGCGTAGGCGGTCGGCCACATGGCGCCGTCGTCGAGTGCCGCCTGGTCGCTGAAGCCGAGCGTGGCGTACCTCGACTTGAACTTCTCCGCGCTCTGGAAGTGGCAGACGACCTTGCCGTTTCTGGCGTACGCGGGCATCCCGTACCAGAGCTTGGGTGCGAGGTCCGGGGCCGCGGTCTTGATGATGTCGTGGATCCGCTCGGCGAGGACCCGGTCCGCTTCCGGCATCTCGGCGATCTTCGCAAGCACGTCCCGCTCCGCTGCCACTTCCTTCTCCGCCCGCGAACCGCGCTGCGCCGCCGCCTTCTTCTGCTCCTGCGCGTGCTCCTTCATCGCGGCCCGCTCCTCGGCGGTGAAGCCGTTGTACTGCTCGGTGGACGCACCGGAGTTCTCGGCGGACGACTTCGTGGGCTGCATGGCGGGTTCCTTTCGTGCAGGGATGAGGCGGTCGGGGGCGAGAGTGCGAGGCCGCGCGTCAGGACGCCGCGGGGGTGAGCGACGGGGCGGCCTCCCAGGCGAAACCGTCCGGGTCGGTGAAGGGGCCGTCGGTGCTGCCGAGGACGATGCCGTGCGGGCCGCTGCCGTCGGCGGGGACGCCGAGGTCCTTCGCCAGGCCGCCGCGCTTGTACAGCGCCAGCTTGACGGGGCTGGACTCGCCGGAGGTGAACTCGGCGTACTTGCCGCCGAAGCTCTTGGCCACGGTCAGGCCCCGGTCCACATAGAACTGCTTGCTCGCCTTCACGTCCTCGACGCCGAGCAGGAGGACCATCTCGTCGATCTCGCGGGTGGCCGGGCTGGTGTCCTTCTTGGTCGAGGTCGCCACCTTCCAGATCGTCCCGTCCGGGGCCTGGACGACGCCGCCGTAGCCCCAGAGCGACTTCGCGGCGGGCTTCAGCACCGTGGCGCCGGCGTCCACGGCGGTGCCGACGAAGCCGTCGACGGTGGCAGGCCGGGACACCGTGAGCGCGAGGGTGAAGCCACGAAATCCGGTGGAGTGTGCCTCGGACGCCCGCAGGCGGATGTACGTATCCACTCCGAAGGCGGTGTAGAAGCGGCGGGCGGCCTCGATGTCGGTCACCTCGAGGGTGACGGATGCGATGGACGTGTTGGATGCGGTGGTTGCCATGGCCACCACGCTAGGGGCTGCTTGGCAGCCGGGGCTTCTCGATTCCTGACCGGTCTTGCCGCTGGCTTCGCAACCCTCGCGGGCATCCCCTCCACCATGACCGGAGAGCCCGCATCGCGAGCCGCACCCGCAGCACCCCGGCGCTCAGGCGGTGAGGCCTTCGATCGCCACGGGAAGGTGGCGCGGGCCGCGTAGAACGGCGTTCGCACGGTACGGCGGCGGGTCCTGGAGCAGCCCGGAGAACTTGACCCGACGGAACAGCTCGGGCACCGCCAGATGTAGTTCTATGCGGGCGAGCGGGGCGCCGAAGCAGTAGTGGATGCCGGTGTAGAAACCCAGGTGCTCGTTGTCCTTGCGGTCGGGATCGAACCGGTCAGGGTCCTTGAAGCGTCTGGGGTCGCGGTTGGCCGCGGCCAGCATGAGCCAGACCGGCGAGCCCTTGGGGATCGTGGTGCCGGCGACCTCGATGTCGGCCAGGGCGGTGGTCCACGGGACGAACTGGACCGGGGGCTCGTACCGCAGCACTTCCTCGATGAGCGGGACGCCCAGCTCCGGCTCCCTCTGGAACCGCTGGAGGACGTCGGGGTGGCGCAGCAGAGTGAGGGTCGTATTGGTGATCGCGTTGACGGTGGTCTCGTGGCCGGCGACCAGGAGCAGCACCGCGGTGGCCTCCAGGTCTGCCGGTGTCATGTCGGGGACGAGCGCGCTGAGAATCCCGGGGCCGGGGTGGCGGCGTTTGGTCTCGATCAGGTCGGACAGGTAGGCGCCCAGCTCCTGGCGTGCCCGCTGTCCCTTCTCCTCGCCGTCCGCGCCGGCTCCGGGATCGAGTGACGACGCCAGGGCATCGGCCCAGCCGTGGAAGCGCGGTTCGTCCTCGCGCGGCACACCGAGGACCTTGCAGATGGCGGTGACGGGCAGGGGGTAGGCGAAGTCCTCGACGATGTCGACCTGGTCCTTGCCTTCGAAGGCGTCGAGCAGCTCGGTGACGACCTGGGCCAGCTCCCCGCGCAGGCCGTCGAGGAACCTGGGACTGTGCGGGGGACCGAACGGCCGGTTGATGGTGTCGCGCAGCTGGTCGTGCAACGGTGGGTCGGTGAAGATGAAGCTCGGCGGCAGGCCTGTGTCCTCCGCTTCCGCCGTGCGGGCGTAGCCGGATGGACGGTTCCTCGTGTCGTTGCTCAGCCGCGGGTCGTTGGCCAGGCTCCGCACCTCGTAGTAGGTGCTGACCAGGAAGGTGCCGTCGTCCTCCCGCCTGACCGGTGTCTGGCGCAGTTCCGCGTAGAGCGGGTACGGATCCGCCCGATTGGCGTAGTCGGTGATCTGCGCGGAGATGGTGTCGGGCGTCATGGTGTCTCCTGAGGGCTCCGGGCGGCACAGGGCCGGTGATCAGGCATGCGACGGAACGAACTCGACACCCCGCTCGCTCGGTGAGTGACCCGTCAGCGTGACGGTTGGCCCATGGGTGGGCAGGTGGGGGTCGGAGAAGGCCGGGTCGACCGGCTGCAGCGTCTCGGTTCGGCGGCCGACCGACTGGTACTCCGGCGGGAAGGGCGCTCCGGCCGCGATCTGCTGCTCGTAGAACCCCAGCCACTTGCCTCCGTCGAAGGACGCCGCGGCGATGACGGCCGCGGTACCCGTACACCGCGACGAACCGCTCCTCGGCGAGCGCCCCTGGGCGACGACCAGCTGGTTGCCCAGCGAGGGAACACCCACCGACTTGATGTTGACGCCGAACTGGGAGGACCAGAACATCGGCAGCCACAGGTGCGGACGGCGCTGCGGACCCGCGCAGATCATGTTGTGGGCGGCGATCTCGGCCTGTTCGACCTCATTGCCCCAGTGCTCCAGCGCCAGGAATTGGTAATCGAACAGCGGGTGGGGGCTGCGTGCGACGTCTCCGGCCGCGTAGACGTCGTCGGTGACGATGCAGTTGACGTCGAACACCCGGCACCCGGCGTCGCATGCGATCCTTCGGGGACCCGCGGCCACCCCCGAGCCGGCGAGCCATTCCGTGTTCCGCATGGCACCGAGCGAGACGACCGCCACCTCCACGTCGATCGCCGAACCGTCGGACAGATGGGCGCGCCTGAGTCGTCCCACGTAGTCGCCCTCCAGGGCAGTGACGCTGATGCCGCAGCGCAGGTCGACTCCGTGCTTGCGCTGCAGCCGGTCCGCGACCTCGCCGATCACCCCGCCGAGTGCGCCCACCAGCGGTGCCGGACCGCGTTCGGCGACCGTGACGTCAAGGCCCAGCTCCCGGCAGACCGAGGCGACCTCGAAGCCCGTGAAACCGGCGCCGATCACCAGCACCCGGGACACTCCCCCGGTCAGCTTCCGTTGCAGGCGTGCAAAGTCGTCGCGGGTACGCAGTACGAACACCCCGTCCAGCGCGACCTCTTCCGGGTGGATCCAGGGCCGCGCTCGGGTACCGGTGGTGATCAGCAGGCGGTCGTAGGGGACGGTGTCGCCGTTCGCCAGGCGTACCTGCTTGGCGTCCCGGTCCAGGCCCTCGGCGGCGACGCCCAGACGCCATTCGGCGTCGATGTCGCGCCGCCGCGGCAGCACGGTGTCCTCGGGCCGGGCACGTCCGACCAGGGCCTGCTTGGACAGCGGAGGCCGGTCGTAGGGTTCGTACGGCTCGTCGCCGATCATGGTCAGCGATCCTGTGAAACCCTGGTCGCGCAAGGTCTCCGCCGCACGCAGAACTGCCAGCGAGGCACCGACGACGACAATGCGGCCCTGGCGCCGCAGAACCTCGACATCCGAGTCAGC
The DNA here is from genome assembly GCF_042889625.1 of Streptomyces sp. NPDC002573. NCBI lineage: Bacteria > Bacillati > Actinomycetota > Actinomycetes > Kitasatosporales > Streptomycetaceae > Streptomyces > Streptomyces sp. NPDC002573. Next base: position 13,047 of record NZ_JBIARC010000077.1, read on the forward strand.
CGACATGCGGCTCCACACCCTTCGTCGGCTCATCGGAGTAGTCGACAAGTATGGCCTGCACCGGGCAGGCGGCAACTTCCTTCTCCACCCGGTCACGTTGTACCTCGTCGAAGCGAGGGGAGAACAGGAGCGCCTCGTCCCCGTGCAGGGAGAAGACGTCCGGGGCGAGAAAGACGCACTGCGCGAATCCCTGGCACCGATTGAGATCGACGACAAGCCTCATATGGGACCCGCTCCCTGCACGGGCCGCGGTGGCCGAGCCCCGCAGCCGTCTGCGCTCGGTCCATGTGGTCGGTGGGCATGCCTCACCCTCACGATCGACCCCCCGGACGGTTCTCGCAAGGCGAAGGGGTGCTGGGCGGGGCCGCTGCCTGCTGTGCGTCTCGATCGCGTCCGAACGCTGTGGACGCGCCGGCGCGCGGCCGGTGCGCGTCCAGGTCGCCGAGGGCGTGGTGGGTGTCGGTGACCCCGGCCCCACGGCTCCCCCGAAGCCTTGTGCGCCGGGGCGGACACCAGCCGCAGCCACACCGGTTGACCGGTGGCGGTGCAGGGCCGGGGCACCTCAGGGTGCGCCCGGCCCACCTCAGAACTCCTCCCCCGAACCGGTCTGCACGTCCAGCACCTTGGCCGCGCGGGCGTGATGGGCGCGCAGGCGCTGTTCGGTGTTCGGGTCAGGTGGATGGAGGGGAGAGGACGGTTCAGTTACGTCCGGCCATGACACCGCCGTCGATGTCCCAGACGGCGCCGGTGACCCAGTCGGTCCGGTCCGACAGGAGGAAGGCGACGGTGGCGGCGACGTCGTCGGGGGTGCCGGTCCGGCCGAGCGGGTGGAAGGTGTTGAACCCGTCGAGGGCGGAGTCGAGGTCCGCCTTGGGGATGAACTCCTCGTAGATGGGCGTGCGCACGACGGCGGGGGCGACCGCGTTGACGCGGATGCCGTGCGGGGCGAGTTCCATCGCGAGGTGCTGGGTGAGGGAGTGCAAGCCGGCCTTGGCCATCGAGTACGCCGACGAGGGCGTGGCGGCGACGGCCTGATGCGCCCACATGGAGCCGATGTTGACGATGGCTCCCTTCGCGCCGCGGTCGATCATGTTGGCGACGACGGTCTGGGTGAGGAAGAAGAAGGCCCGGTTGATGGCCTGGTACCGGTCGTAGTCCGCGGCCGTGTGCTCCAGGAAGGGCTTCGGGGCGAAGACGCCGGCAGCGTTGACGAGGAGGGTGGCGTCGGCGTGCTCCTCGGTGAGGAGGACGCGCAGGCGGTCGACGGCCGCCGGGTCGGTCAGGTCGGCCGCCAGACCCACGGCCTTGCCGTGGGTGAACAGGACGGCCGCCGCCTCGTCGGCGCCGGACTGCGTGCGGCCGGTGACGACGGCGCTGCCGCCGGCATCGAGGATGTGGCGGGCGACCGCGTATCCCATGCCGCTGGTGCCGCCGATGACGACGACCTTCTGTCCGGTGAAGTCGGGAGTGGTGCTGGACATGTGGTGCTCCTGCTTCGGTGAGTCACCCGGACCGGGAAGGGGGTGTCCGCTGCGGTGGTCAGGCGTAGGGATTGAGGACGAGGTAGCCGTCTACGCGGCTGAGCCGGTCCGAGGAGGGGTCGGGCGGGAGGCTGTGGCCGAAGTTGTCGGCCCGGACCTCGCTGATCCACTGGTCGTGCTGGTACTCATGGTTGATCAGTGCGATGAGCAGGTGGGTCCCGACGACGGTCAGCTGCGAGGGGGCGCTGACCTGGCCCGCGGCGATGTCGCCGATGCGGGCGTGGACGCGTTCGGCGACGGTGTGGCGGAAGGCGGTGAGCCGCTCGACGGTGGGCAGCGCACCGCGGAACTTCTCCGGATTCGCAGAGTCCATGAGCCCGTCCAGTTCCGGGTCGGGGCTGGGTTCGGCCGCCGTGAGATTGCGGATCATGAAGTGGGCGACGTGCGCCTGGTGGCCGAGATGCCAGCCGATGGCGCTGGAGTTCTCGTGCGGGCGCCAGGTCACCTCATCGGGAGTGAGGTCTCTCCACAGGTCGTCGGTGTAGGCGCAGGCACGGTCGTACTCGCGTAGCAGCGCTTTGAGTTCGTGCATGAATCCGCCAGTCGGTGTTCGCGGGGTGAGGGGAGGATCGCGGCCCGGGCAGGCACGGACGGCCCACTTCGCCAGGCGTGGCAGGGAGAGCGGTGCCCCCGTGTTCGACCGGCACGTGGCCGCCGCCGGGCGAGGCCGACGACGGCTCCTCCGACATGGAGGTGGGCGTTGACCAGGTCGGATGCGAGTCCGTGTGCCGCGATGTCGATGTCGTGGCCGCGGCGACGTTCACGCCGGGAAATCCGAGGCGAAAGCGATGCCTACGAGCGCCGCGGTCGGCGACCCGGCGGCCCCGGACGGCTGAGACTTCGCCGCCCGAAGCTCCGAGAAGCTCAGACGGTGTCGTAGACCCGTACCTCGAGCGCGGCCTTCAACAGCGGATGACAGACCACCGACCACATCGCGGGTGAACAGGTTGCTCGCCAGGTACGCCTTCGCGTCGGCCACGGTCTCGAAGCCGTGGAGGACCTGGACGTCCTCGTCGCGGACGAGAAGCTGCTTGCTGATGGCGCCCTGAACCGTGTCCAGGAACGGCTGCCTGAACTTGGTGTAGACGTCCGCGGCCGCGACTCGGTTGGCCGGGTCCACCTGCAGTGTGATCTCAAGATATGCCATGGTTATGCCTCGCTCGATCGGCAGGGAATGAGCGGAGCGGTGAATGCCGCAACGTGCTTGCCAAGTTAGGCACCCCATGCGAGGTCCGGTAGAGGATCCCGTTGAATCAGACCATAAGCAGTGCATATAGCTAGCGGTCGGCGGCGAGCCTGTCGGCCAGTCGAAGAAGGTCCGGAGCCAGTGAGGACTCGGCGCTCCACACCGCTTCGAAGGAGATCTGTACCTCACGGCCCTGGTCCATCAGCTGCCGGTGCGGGACGTCGGCCGAGGTGAGCGTGGAGCGGGGGACCATCGCCGAGCCCGGGCCCAGCTTCGTCCAGTCCTCCAGGACCTGGTAGCCGGCGGCTTCCCCCGGATAGGTGCGCAGGGGCGTCTCGTGCGCCTGGAAGAGCTGTGTGGTGAAGGAGGTCAGGCCGCAGGTGTCCGGAACGAGGATGAACTGCTCCTGGCCTCCTGGCCGGCCTCTTCGAGTTCGAGAGGAGCGCTATTTGTGGGCTCGGGGGTGACGACGACGATCGGTTCGACGTCGATGACCCGGTGCTCGAAGCGGGGCATCGCGGCCACCGCCGGGATCAGGATGATGTCGAGCTCGCCTGCCCGCAGGCATTCGCGCAGGTCCTGCATGTTCGCCTCGCGCAGCACGAGGTCGCGGGGGACGGGAAGGTCGCACACCTTGCTGAACGCGCGGGCGACCAGGCGGGAGCTGATCAGGGGCGAGACACCCATGCGGATCTTCTGCTCGCCGGGTTCGGTCAGCCGCCTGGCCTCCACCGCGACTGCGTCGAGCGCGACCACTGCGCGCTCGATCAGTGGCAGGATCCGCGCACCGAAGGCGGTCTGGGTCACCCCGCGGGGCGACCGGTCGAAGAGCTTGTCGCCCAGGCGCTCCTCCAGTTTGGCGATGCCGTTGGAGAGGGCCGGCTGGGTGACGCCGTAGGCCCGTGCGGCAGCGCTGAACGATTTGGTCTCGGCGACTGCCTGCGCGTAGCGGAGTCCTTCGAGATTCGGGCGATCTCGATCCGTTATAGCCACGCCTTATCTCTCCACTCAGTGGTGTCCCCTACCGGGCCTGCTTTCCTCGCACCTACGGTGGGGCCCTGCCAATCAACCATAACCAGCAGCTATGAGTCTGTCGTGCTCGGAATAGGAAAGGCGCCATGTCGAAGTCTGCAGTGACGATGGTTGTGACTGAGCCCGGAGGGGCTCTGAGCCCCTCCGTGGCCAGGACGACATCGCCGACAGGCACGTGGGTCCGTGTGTCCGTCAGGGAGAGCGGGGTATGCAACGCCGACATCGCAACAGCCGCAGCCACCGGTCGCGGTACCGCCTTCCCCGTCATTCCCGGGCACGAGGTCGCCGGCGTCATCGCCGAACTGGGCGACCAGGTCGAAGGCTGGGCGGTCGGCGATCGTGTGGCCGTCGGGTGGTTCGGCGGCAGTTGCGGGCACTGCGCGTTCTGCCGGGCGGGCGACGTGGTCCACTGCCCCGAACGCAAGGTGCCCGGCCTGTCCTACCCGGGTGGTTGGGCCCAGAGCATCAACGTGCCCGCTGACGCGCTCGCGCGCATCCCCGACGAACTCGACCTCTCGACGCGGCCCCGTTCGGCTGCGCGGGCGTGACGACCTTCAACGCCGTACGCAAGGCCGGCACCCGTGCGGGCGGGCGGGTCGCCGTGTTCGGGGTCGGCGGGCTGGGGCACCTCGCCCTCCAGTGGCCAAGCTCGGTTACGAGGCCATCGCGATCGCCCGTGGCGGCGACCGCGAGAAACTCGCCCGCGACCTCGGCGCCCACCACTACATCGACAGCACCGCTCAGGCGTCCGGAGCCGCCATGAAGGAGCTCGGCGGCGCGGACCTCATCGTCTGCACCGCTTCCTCCACCGCCCCGTCGATGAACTCCTCACCGGCCTCAACGTCCACGGACAGCTCACCCTCGTCGGCGTCGACGCCGGATCGCTGACCGTTCCGGCGGCCCAGCTCGTCATGAACGGCCACACCGTCACCGGGCACCTCACCGGCAGCGCGCGGGAGACCGAGGAGGCGATGGAGTTCGCCGTCACCAACAACGTGCGCCCCATGATCGAGCGGATGCCGCTGGAGCAGGCCGGCGAAGCCGTGACCCGACTGCGTTCCGGGGCTCCCCGCTTCCGCATCCTTCTGGACACCGCCGGCGGCAACGCCACTCCAGGCCGCCGCCCCGACGGCTCCGCTCAGTGCGGGCGGGCTACGCGCCTGCTGCCGATGGTTCGTCATGCGCGAGGTCGACCTGGAGAGAGGAGTCGGCCCGAAGTTAGTAGTCGTCCGAAGTGAGCAGTCGGTCCGAAGAGAAAGGAAGCCATCCATGTCCCACCGGGACAGCCATGACGTGATCGTGGTCGGCGCCGGTGCCTCCGGGCTGGCCGCCGCCACGGCCCCGCACGCCGCCGGCCGCGACACGGTCTGCCTGGAGGCCCGCGACCGCATCGGCGGACGCCTGCTGTCGGCCTCCGCATCGAACCCGGACCGGGCCCTCGACCTCGGAGCCACCTGGTTCCGGGACGGAGAGGAGCGCGTGCACGACCTGGCCGCACGCAGCGGCATCAAGACCTTCGACCAGCATCTCGCCGGAGAACACCATCCTCCAGGACGCCACCGGCGGCCGTCGACTTGCCGGCAACCTGATCGATGCCCCGTCCCGCCGTTTCGCGTCCGGATCCCAGAGCCTCGCCTCCGCCCTCGCGGCTGCGCTGCCCACCGACACAGTGCGGCTGAACACGCCCGTCACCGCCATCCACCCGGACGGCCGGGACGGCCTCGACGTGCACACCCCGGACCAGACCCTGCACGCCGACCACGTCGTGCTGGCCCTCCCGCCCGCTCTGGCAGTGGAGCGCATCGACTTCGGTGACGCGCTTCCCGCCGGACTTGTGCGCCTTGCCCGGTCCACGCCGGTCTGGATGGGGGCTGTCGTCAAGGTCGTCGCCCTGTACCCCTTCGTGTTCTGGCGGGAACAGGGACTGGCCGGTGCGGCGTTCAGACCGGCTGGCTCGTCGACCGCCATGGCCGCATGAAGGTCGCCGCTGCCTCCGGGATCACCCTGCTGGCCGCCGGCGTCCTCGCCGCTGCGGCGCCGGGTGACTCCGTCGCCCTCCTCGCACTCGCCCTGGCCCTGCTCGGCCTCGGCTGGAACTTCGGCCTGGTGGCCGGCACCGCGATCATCACGGACACCGTGCCGCTCGCGACCCGTGCCAGGACCCAGGGCATGGTCGACGTCTCCATCGCGATCGCCGGCGCCACCGGCGGCATGGCCTCCGGCATCATGGTGGCCGCCACCAGCTACCCCGCCCTCGCCCACACCGGCGGCATCCTCTCTCTCGCCCTCCTGCCCGCCGTCGCCGTCACCGCCTACCGCCGATGAACCCCCTGAGCCACGAGCCCGCCGTGCCGGACATCACCGTCGACGGCACCGGCCTGCTCTGCGTCGCCCTCCTGATGCGCCTGCGCAAGGAGATCGACGGCGCTGAGCCGGGCACCGTGGTCCACGTCGTGGCCACCGACCCGGCCGCCCCGCTCGACCTGCCCGCCTGGTGTCACATGACCGGACACCACTACCTCGGCCCTGCTCCCGGTGACGATCGCCCCGTCTACGCCCCTCGGCTCTCGGCCAACGCCCGCCCCACCAAGGCCGACGCCCCTTGGTCCCCCACCGACACGTGAACGTCGTCCGTGGGGGCTCGTGTCTGCGTCGCCCGCCTGTTCGCTGTTCGGCGATGGCGGATGGGGCCGAACCGGCGCCCTTCCGCTCTTCCGGCGTTCTCTGGCTCCTCCGGCCCCTCCGGTGCGGGGTACCGGTCGGGCGTGAGGACGGCGCACGTCCGTGCTCGGATGCTGTTGTCTGCGGACGCTGATGTCACGACTGATGACGCGTCGTTACTCCGTCCGATACCGGCTCCGGTGTTGAAGCGCAGGCCCGCCCACAGCGGATGTTGAGCCGTCAACCCAATACGACACGAAGAGTTCAAGCTCGCTAATTGCGTTTGTATGTTGACACGGCCGTATACGGTGACACCTGCCCGCATCGCAGTAAGCAATCGCTACCAGGGAGGAAACGGCTGTGCCCATTTCAAGGTGGTGCCTGATGGCCGCTGCTCCGGTGCTCGGACTGTCAATTGCCGGATGCCAAGCCTCTGCGTCCCCAAGTTCCCAGTCTCAGGGCAATGAGGGAGGGGGCAGCTATGAAGTGATCCATCTGCACGGGGAGACGACACAGAGCAAGAGGCTCGAGAACGGAGATCACGCAACCGGAGTGGGCAACCAGGTCCTCATCACCGAAAAACTCGTCCGCGACGGCAACAAGGACGGCTTCTCCGCGACAAGGTGCACCCAGGTCGGGGGGTCTTTGAATCCCACCCCAGAGAAGCCGAACACTCAGCTGTGTTCAGGTGTTTACAGCCTCGGGAACGGGCAGGTCACCTGGCAAAATACGCTCGCGGTTACGAGCCAAGGGACTCCGGCGCCGTGGAAAACTGCCATCACCGGCGGCACGGGCGCGTACGCGAATGCTCGCGGCTATGTTCTTGTCAACGGGGCTGCGCGAGACTACACCGTTTATCTCGTTCGAACGCCCTCCTGAAAGCTCGAGGCGGAAGGATCTCGCCTACGCCTTCCTCGAATCCCGCCATCCGGTGACGGTATGGAACCGCGCGCCTGGAAAGGCCGGCGACCTTCTCGCCTGCGGTGCGGCGAGAAAGGCCCCAGTCGCCACCGGAAACGAAAGTCATTGCGTCAGCCGTTGTAAGCGGCACGCCGTCCAGGGACGGCACGGACGCTTCGCCCCTTCGTGTCGTACCGGCACTGTCGAACTGATGACCGCCGCCGCACCACCCCGCCGCCCCGAGGCCACGGCACGGCACGGCATATGGACGGCAATGCGCCGACCCCGCCGACGCACGCCGCCCTCTCACAGCCGCGAGCCTTGTCAGGCGGTGAATCGGTCGGGGTCGGCGGCCTTCCAATCCGCCGCCCAGGACTCCGGAGGCTCGATCAGCAACTGCCCGGGGGCCAGCCATTCGTAGAGCTCCGCTTAGGAGCGGACGGTGACCGGATCCACGCGGCGGCGCAGCATGTGCGGGCGCAGCTCGGCCGGTCCGCTCACGCCCAGCGACGCGATGATCTTCATGAAGCTGTTCACCGTGGCGGACTGGAAGCGCCGGACGCGGACCGACTTGTCGTCGGCGTTCAACGCGCGGGCGCGGCCCGGGTCTTGCGTGGCGACACCGGCAGGACAGGTGTTGGTGTGGCAGCTCTGCGCCTGGATGCATCCGATCGCGAACATCATGGCGCGGGCCGCGTTGGTGAAGTCGGCGCCTTGCGCCATGCGCTTGACGATGTCGGCTCCGGTGGCCACCCTTCCGCTGGCACCGATCTTGATCCGGTCCCGCGGGCCGGCGCCGACCAGAGCATTGTGGACGGCGATGAGCCCCTCGGTGAGCGGACTGCCCAGGTGGTCGGCGAACTCCAGCGGGGCGGCTCCGGTGCCACCCTCCGCTCCGTCCACGATGATGAAGTCCGGTGCGGTGCCCTCTTCGATCATCGCCTTGCACACCGCCAGGAACTCACGCCGCGAGCCCACGCACAGCTTGAAGCCGACCGGCTTACCCCCGGACAACTCGCGCATCTCCGCGATGAACCGGACCAGTTCGCGTGGAGTGCTGAAGACGTCGTGGTGCGGGAGTGAGATGACGGTCTTGCCTTCGGGAACCTCGCGGACCCTGGCTATCTCGGCGGTGACCTTCTCCCCCGGCAGCACGCTTCCGATGCCGGGCTTGGCTCCCTGGGACAGCTTGAGCGACACGCACTTCACACTGTCGTGAGCGGCCTTGGCGGCGAACCGTGCAGGGTCGAAACGCATCGCCGCGTTGGCATGCACAGCGTTTCTGGCCTGGCGCCGCAGTCGTTCGGTCATCCTCTACGCGCACGCCACTGCGGTCCTGTTGATCTGCGGCACCTGGTTCGACATCTCGCTGGACGCCGGCACCAAGGACATCTGGATGTCGGGAGGCCTTGCCTTGCTTGCTGAACTGTCGCTGGCTGCCTTCCTCATCCATCGGGCATACTCCTTGATCGCCTTGCTGCCGTGGTCGCCCGCGCACACCCCCGTCGGCGACACCGCTGGGAGTCAAACGGATCCGCACCCGGACGAGGAACCTGGCCACCAGCGCTTGCGGACACCTGGCTAGCTAGGGCTGTGACCGGTACGGTTCGCCGGGTTGGAGGGGAGACGCACGGTGTTCGTTGAGATCGTCCTTACCGGTCTGCCGATCGATCGCGATGAAGCCGAGGACGCGTTGGAAGCCGCGCTGGGCCCCGACGGCGGAGTCACCGGAGCGGGCAGCGGCATGGGACGCTGCCATCTCGACGTGGAGATCGAGGCGGCGGCCCTGGACCCCGTCCTCGCATTGGACCGGCTGCGTGCCGTGCTCGCCGAGCTCGGCGTGGAGGCATGCGCAATGCTCAACGTCAGCGACTGATCAGGCTGCCTCTCGGCCTCCCCAGCGGATGCCCTCTCGAAACCGCTGCCCGAACCCGGCCGACCTATGTGGTCACAGCACCTAGCCAAGTGGATTCCAGTTGAACCAGCCTCGGGAAGTGTCGTAGACGTTCGTGGGTTCGTCGCAAGTCTGGGATGCCGAGATCTGAAGGGCGACGGCATCCGCGCGCGCCGCATAGTCGTCCGCCAGAACCACCAAGATCAGAACCGTAGAGAGCATCAGCACGGGAAGAACTCGTCCGCGGCGTACGCGTGAGATGACCAGTGCTGCCACGGACAGCACGAGGCCGGCCAGCAGGATCCACCGGTTCATGCTTGCTTCCTGGTCGAGTCGTTTGGACAGCTCTGCAAGGTCACTGCAGAGTATGTAGGTGTCCGGCCCACCGAACAGCGACAGACAGCGTTCCAGTACTGCGGCCAGCACGATGAACACCCCAAGCGCCGGCAGCAGGCTCGGATCTCTCTCCGACCCCGGCTCCGACCTGACCTGCCGCGCAACCCCCATTGCCTCCACCCTTCGACCGCCCGGCGGAACATCCAGCCGAGCGCAGAGATTACCGCCACATGTGCGTCGGGGTTCGGTGCCCAAGTCGGTGAACAGTACGCTGACCTGGCTGAGTTGGGCGCTGGCTGGGCCGGCGCTGGGCGGCACGTACGCCTGCGACCGGACGGACCTGTCGGTCGTGCTCAGCAAGCAGCGCCGGCGGCCACGAGGTGGCCCCGACCCGACCAGGCCGGGGCCACCCGAGGATCGTACGGTTCAATTCGCCGAGCCGTACGACGTCATGGTCCCCGTGCCTTCCACGGCGTCAGATTCCCGCCGTCAGCGCTTTCAGCGCTCCTCACCCTGGCCCATGCCGATACCGGTCTCCCAGGACGTGACGGACACACCGGACTTGTAGATGTCGGTCGTGCCGGGGAAGAGGAAGTTCGTCGCGCGGCTGGTCCCGTCGGGCACGGCAAGCGTGAGGCCGTTGACCTCCCGCTTGTCCGCTTGTGTGTCGGGGGCCGAATAGAAGATGGTCGCGTGCAGCGGCGAATCGGTGCGTAGCACAAGGGTGCCGCCGCGGCCGTTGACGGTCACGGGGACCTTCTTGGTCTCGTCCGGCGGAGAACTGACAGTGATCAGCGGGGTGTCGCTGAGGCTGCAGGTGATTCCGTCGTGGGCGAGCAACGTGAGGTCGAATCTGCGCTGGCCGAGCCCGTAGGAGTAGCCACCGAAGTAGAACGACACGTTGTTGGTGGTACAGGGCTGGACCGCCGCCTTGGTGGCGGTGCTGGTGGCGCTTGCCATGCCGGCGCCAGCCAGGAGCGTGGCGGACAGCGCCGCCGCGACTGCCGTTGCCCGAGTCCTTCGACGCACGGGGACGGGTCCTCTCTTATCTCGTCGGTGGAAGAAGCGGATCAGAACGCGCCGAGGCCGTGGGGCATGCCGATTCCGGTCAGTCCGTCCCAGCCCGCGGCGGCGTTGCACAGCGAGTGGCTGATCCCCGGGTACTCGGCGCACTGGTGGAAGTCCTCGTTGTTCCCGCTGGTGATGTCCGTGAAGTCGGACGACGGGGCCTTCTAGAGCGTGTTGGGGCCCTGAACGGAGGCGAGGTGACCGGCACGGGCATACAGACCGGCGATGTACGGTGCGGAGGCGCTCGTACCGCCGACGATCGTCCAGTCGTTGGGCTCGCCGCTGCTCGGCGCGTCAGTGTCGTATACGGCCAGGCCGGTCGCCGGGTCGGCGTCGGCGGACACGTCGGCGGCGGCCCGGTGATGGCCGCACGCGGCGGTCACTGAGGCGGGCTGCCCGTTGGCGGCGGCGAAGTCGGTCTCGCATCCGCTGCCGGCGGCCCACCAGGCAGTCGCCTGGCCGGTGGCGGGCAGGGTGACGCCGCCCACGGCGATCACTGAGGGCAGGTTGGACGGCCACATCTGATGGATGCCGCCGTTGAAGCCCTCGTCCCCGGTGGAGGCGATGATCGCAACGCCCTTGTGCTTGAGCGCCTTCAGGTCGGCACCGCTCGTGTTGGTCACGTCCGCCGTCTAGCCGTAACTGATGCTGACGGCCGAGGCGTTGCCGACCACCGCGGTGTTCACTGCCTCGGCGAAGTCGCCGGTGGAGACGTCATTGTCGTCCTCGCCGTCCTGCCAGGGCACCGAGATTTCCACCAAGTGGCAGGTGGGGCACGCTGCGGAGGCCGCGTCGAGGTCGAGGGAAGTCTCAAGGGCGAGTTCCTCCTCCAGGGCCGCCCCGGCGCCCTTCTTCTGCGGCGCCGGCTGTTTGACGCCGGTGTAGTTCTCGAGGGTGAGGCAGCCGGACGCGGTGTCGCAGGCCGGCAGACCGTAGGTGGAGCGGTGGGTGGCCAGGTCGGAGGCGAGGGTGGCGTCGACGCCCGCATCGATGATCACGATGGTCGCCGTACTCTTCGACGTTGCGGGCAGGCCGTACGCCTTGGCCAGGTCGCCCGGACCGTAACCCGCGGGGGCGGACGCACGCAACGGCGTGGTGCTGCCGGTCTTTTCGGTGACGACCCGGGCCCCGCACTGTGGGCAGACGGTACGCACGCCGTGCCCGGCCAGTAGTGACCCGGACCGCACCTCCTGGCGCAGCCGGGCGACCGGCTCGCCGCTGTCGGCGACGGCAGCCGACTTGGCGGTCACACCGCCCGACGGCGACGCGGCGACGGCGTAGGAGGAGGCCAGTGCTCCGGCCACCAGGGTGGAGGCCACCGCCACGACCGTCAGCCGGCCGGCCAGTCGGCCCCCGTCGGCCGTGCGTATGGCCGACCGTCTCCCTCTTGCTCTCATTCGATCCACAGATTCACAAATCCTCTCTGCGTCCGGCGTGTTGGGCGCGGACGCTTCCCACGGCGGCCTCTGCGTCCGCTGACGCGGAGTGCCGGGACAGCCGTGACGCGATGCATCACACGAGTGGGATCACCCCCTACATCGAACAGTTCTTCGAATGGCTGAAAATTTACCTGGCGCCAAGTCATGGATGGTCAGACCCGTCGCCCTGACCGGTGCCGGCCGACGGGTTCAGGGTCCCGGCGAGCCGCACCGTGCTCGTCGGGATGGGCACGTACGGTGGAGGAGTTCCGTCAACTCGGCGCAACGGAGCAGGAACAGCCGCTGCTCGACCGGTACTGACGTAGAGCATGCGGTTGCGCACCTTGGCGAGCAGTCATACGGTCGTCGACCATCCCATGACCATCGCCGCCGGATCCGGGGACGGCCCCACTAAAACCTCAAGCTCGCAGACGCTCACCTGATTGAACATCCTGACGCCGGCGTCCTCACCGGTCGCGAAGGGTGCCAGGACATAGAGGGAAAGCAGGCGGAAGCGCGCAGATTGCGAACATGCAAGAGCGTAGGCACGAGGTCTTCGCCGCCGGGCTCAGGCTGCAAGATGCACGACCGCCCCGTCTCAACCGTGGAGGCAGGGCGGCGGCGGTGTGCTGGTTCATGAGGCCAGCGCTCGGGAGCCGGTCGCGCCGCGCCGCCTTGAGCGCCGTACTGCCGGCGGTGTTCGTTGCTCGATCGCGGAGAAGGGGTCTCAGGATGCCCCGTCGAGCTTCTTGTCGAGGGTCGGCCTGTCAGCAGGCGCGAGTTCGACATCGATGGCGAGTTTCTGGAGTTTGCCGCTCCAGCTCACGCCGACCTGGATCTCCTCCTTGCCGGTGGCGCCGACCTGGCGGGCGTCGCGGGCGAAGGCTTCGAGCTCGTCGAGGTTGATGACCTGCTTTTTCGCGGCGGCGTGTTCGACCTTCTTCAGGGCCATGTGGTGCTTCCCCTCCTCTGGTGGGTGGTCAGGATGCCACGCCGTCAAGGGAAGCCGGAGGGGAAAGCTTCCACGTGGGACTGTCGCTGCCCGTAGGGCTGCCGCTCCCTGGCCCGACCTCCGCGCGCAAGCGGATGGCTGGACACACCCCAGCGCCGCAGCCACGATGGCCGTGGAAACGGGGAAATGGGGGCACTGTGGGGCAATCGCCCTGCGGGTGGGGGGATTTGTGGACTTGGTTGCAGAAGGGCCCGGCGTCTACATCGTGCTCGGCGTTGCCCCACTGGCGGCATTCGTCGTGCTAGGGATGTGGGTAAGTCGAGCGTCGGACCGTCGCTACCGCGGGAGGGCTGCCCGCTGGGCCACTGCACATGGCTGGACCTACCGCGACGGCGGTGGAGGTTCCTGGACCGCGCTGTTGGGGGGTTGACCTCGTGGCGACCTGGACCGGCAAGGTCGACCCCGACACGATTCCTTCCCGCGTTGGTCGGTTGCTGACAGTCGCAGCTCTGCTTCGTCGGTGAGATGACGCTGACCGATGGGCCTGCCATAGGAGACACCTCCGGATCCGCGACCGCGATGCCCAACTCCCGTCACCTCACGGCTGAACCCTGACACCAGGTCAACCTGCGTGGAGTCCGCTTGAGCAGCACGACGACCGATGCAGTCGTCAACCGCCGCGCCACTTCCTCCGCTCCCCCGCACGCGCATCGGACTGCCGCCCAGCCACTCCCCGCTCGGCGGGTTCGCGCCGTGCGTGGGGCCACGAAGCATGAACTTCCCGGCTCCTTGGCGGGTTGCGGAGGACGACCTGATCGTTTGATGAGTGAATACGACGGCGACGCCGTCGTCGGGGGAAGTGAGCAACCCATCGCAATGGTGGGCCTGTTCTGGATCGCCCAGGGCGAGGTGTACGTGGGCGCGAAGCCGTCCGGTCTGGCTCCTGGGGTACTCCTGGCCCCCGAGGGCCTGGTGGCCCTCGACGACGGACAGTCCGGCCTTTACCTGTGGGAGGACGTGCATGCCCTGACGGTGACGGACGTCCCCGTGAAGTCCCTGAAGCGACAGGTCGGCGTGGTGAAGGACCTGGCTCTGGCAACGGTCAAGGAGTTGGCTTTGCCCATGAGCCATGGCCGGGTGGACGAGGCCCCGGCAATGATGACGGTGCGCGTGGAATCTTCCGACTGGACGCTGCGCCCGCCACGGCGGACGGCAACGGCGAGCAGCCCGAAGGCGTCGACCGCACCGAGATCAACCTCGTTGACTTCAGCCGCCACAGCGCCGCCGACGCCTACCTCGGTCAGGCGCGCCACCGGCCGAACCTCACCGCCACGGATGCGTTCGCAGAGCGCCTGGTCTTCGACGGGCGCCGGTGCACCAGCGTGGAGTACGTCCTCGACGGGCAGCGGCGAACGGAGCGGGCCGGCCGGGAGGTCGCGCTCGCGGCGGGGCCGATCGGATCGCCGCAATTGTTGCTGGTGTCGGGCATCGGGCCGGCCGAACAGTCGCGGCGCCTTGGCATCGACGTGGCGCAGCACCTGCCCGGGGTCGGGTAGTACCTCTAGGGCGTGTATCGAATGTGCTGGTCACAGCCACTCGTTGATGGCTGCGACGAGGACGGTCGCCTCGTAGCGGACCGCGAGCTTGTCGTAGCGA
>NZ_JBIARC010000078.1:0-25733 GCF_042889625.1 Streptomyces sp. NPDC002573
GGACGGCGGATGGCTATGCGGGCGGCGTGAGCATCCCATGGGCGTTCCGTGATGTGCCCATTACTCAGGGTCATTATTCGATGGCTGAGGCGGTGCGTGCGGTAGCGCGGAGCGAAGCCGGATCCACGCCCCACCCGAACCCGCGCTGAGGCGGCCCCGCAGCTCCCTGGGACGCTGGCCTCTCTCACTGCAAGGAGCGCTGGCGTCAGCAAGCCGATCTCGCCTTGGAACATGAAGAACCTGGCCTTCATAGCTGTTCGTCGTCTGATGGTGTCGGCGAAGAAGGCGACGGGCCGCGAGGCGAGGCGTGCCTGACTGAAGTCTCGACCGTGCGATTCCTAGTCGAGGATGCCGAGGGCGCTGTCCGGTCGGCAGGAGGCGCAGGCGTGGGTGCTCGGGTCGGTGAGTGCGACGCGGGCGTCGTGACTGCTGATCGGACGTGTCGTCCCTTCGCTCGTCGTGCAGTCGTCGACGTGGATCACTGCCGGGCCGGGGCCTTGCGGGCCGCGCCTGTGCTGGACGACGTATCCGGTCTGGGCTGTTGGCGGTGCCAGGGCCGGGAGGTTGGCTCCGCCCTTGGGGAGCCGGCCGTGGTGCTTCGGTGGCGGGTTCTCGGTGCGGGTGAGTGCCTTGTGGACGGTGTCGCGCTGGATGCGCAGGTAGATGCCGACGGTCTCGTTGTCGGTGACCTCCTGGTCGAGGTAGGCCAGGATCGCGCGGAGGCGTGCAGGGTCCGACGGCAAATCGTTCACATGTTCGATAGTAGGGGTAGGCTGCCCGGCGGCACCACAGGGGGCGAGCGACCAGGAGACGAAGATGCGGGACGACCTGCAGATCCTTGCGGCCCTCGGCATTGACCCCGCCCGCCTGGACCGGGCGCTCGAGGGGCCCGGCCGCCATTCCGGATACCAGGCCCGGATCACCCCGCCCACCCGGCGCCCCTGCTCCCGCTGCGGCGCACCGGCCGTCGCCACCTGCCGCCGCACGATTCCGGGACTGGGCCGGCGATGGCAGGACTCCTGCCGCGACTGCATGGTGGCTTCATGCCGGCTCTGACCTCGGGCCGCTACCACCTGCTCCTTACGACCGGCGGCCGACCGGTACAGCACGGCTGGTGGTGGAGTGAGGACGTGGCCCGCGACAAGTTCCGCGACTGGGTCGGCCTGTACGACGGCAGCATGTCCGGCGCCCGTGTCACCCTGAGCGACGAGGACACTGGTGACGTCCTCGACGACTGGCCTCGCGAGGGGTAGCCCCTCTCTCCCTGGCTACGTGCCGGGATCCTCTTCGGTGCGGCGTACGGCCTTCTTCACGGCCTGCTCCAGCTCGTAACGGTTCTCCCCGGACTCCGCGGCGTGCGCGGTGACGGCCGCCTGCGCGGCCTCGGATGTCTCACGCCAGCGAGCCCACTGCACGTCGTACTCCTCGCCGGCCAGGCCCGCGAGCTTCGCGCGTTCCTCCTCGGCGGATCGTTCCAGCCTGATCAACTCATCGGGGACCTCTGCCACGGCCGGATCCTAAACGGCCGTCACGACAGGTCGGTGCTCGAGGCCACCGGCCGATCGGGTGCAGCCGTCACCGGCCCGCAGAGCACACCCCGGCGAGAGCCGCTCTGCAAACGACGAAGACCGTCAGGCCGCAGGCGTGGCGGCGGGTGCCCTCGTGCTCCTGATCCTGGTGCTCAAGCGCCGGTCCGCGCTTCCCCGGGCGTGCGGCGGTCAGCGTTCCTGGAGGGCGGCCCACTCCGTGCGGACGTACTCCCGGGCGGTGTCCCTCGTGCGGTCGTCGGCGAGGCCGGTGCCGGTGGTGATGTCGGGCAGGCCGGTCCGGCTCGCCTTGGGCTGCTGCCGGTCGTGGGCGACGAGGAGCAGCGCCAGCGTGGCGGCGTCGCTGCGCACCTCTTCGGCCGGGTCGGTGATTCCCTGCTGTGTGGCGCCGTCGTCGTAGGGGCCGGGGTCGTGGCACAGGGCGATCAGGTCGAGCGCGGCGGCGGCTTCCAGGATGTCGTCGCGCTGGTCCAGGCGCGCGGCGATGAACACGGCGGGCTGCTCGGGAGACTGCTGCCATGCCTCGACAACCTTGGCCCAGTCGTAGGTGCGCGCGAACAAGGCGGTGTGGATGGCGCGAGCGGCGTCGAACCGCCCTTCTAGGCGCGTTGCATGTGCGGTCCGCCAACAGCATGTGATCAGCCGTGTTGCGCTGACGCGGCATCTGCCTCAGGCAGATGCCGCGCCCCGAACTGTCGCCACCTACGTCCACCGCATCCCGATGGCGGACAGTTGCTCCATCCGCTCCGGGGACAGGGTCGCGGCTCTGCTTCGCTGGTTCCCGATCCACGCACCGAGCCGGAGCTCCCGCTCCTCCTGGTCCTCGCCGCTGCAGCCGCCCCCGCCGACGACGATCCGTTCGATGTGCTTCCTCGGTACCCGCAGGTGCCCCTCGCGCTCGTAGAACTGCTTGGCGGCCTCGTAGTTCATCGCCCACTTGTCGGCCTGCGTACGGCGCGGGGTCGGCTTGGACGCCGTGGGGGACTCCGGTGATGCCCACGCCGCCGCCGGGCCGGGTGGAGTTCAGGGCCTGCTGGGTGGACTGTTCGGTGCCGACGCATTCCAGGACCCGGTCGGCGCCGATCCCGCCGGTCATGTCCTTGATGCGGGCCACGCCCTCCTCGCCGCGTTCGGCGACGATGTCGGTGGCGCCGAACGCGGTGGCGAGCTTCTGGCGTGCCTCATGACGGGACATGGCGATGATGCGCTCGGCGCCGAGCTCGCGTGCGGCGAGGACGGCGGACAGCCCGACGGCTCCGTCACCGACGACCGCGACGGTGTCGCCGCGCTGTACGCCGGCGGCGACGGCGGCCCACCAGCCGGTGCCCATGACGTCGGAGCAGGCCAGCAGGTCGGGCACTTGGGCTTCGGTGGGCAGTTGGGGGGTGGCTACCAGGGTGCCGTCGGCCCACGGGATGCGGATGTACTCGGCCTGGCAGCCGCCGACGAACTCCCGGTTGAGGCAGTTGCTGGGGTATCGGTTGCGGCAGTTGGCGCAGGTGCTGTCGCCGGCGAAGAAGGAGCCGACGACGAACTGTCCCGGCCGCACGGTGGTGACGTCGTCACCGACCTCTTCGACGATGCCGACGTACTCGTGGCCGATGGGGGCGGCGTCCTTGGCGGGGTTGATGCCGCGGTAGTCCCACAGGTCCGAGCCGCACACGCACGTGGCGAAGGTGCGGATCACCGCGTCGGTGGGCTTGAGGATCTGAGGGGTGTCGCGCTCTTCGACGCGGACGTCGCCCGGTCCGTGCAGGATGGCTCCACGCATGGCGGGGTGCTCCTTGCTGTCGTTGGGGAGGGGGATCAGAGGTCGCGGGTTCGGGGGCCGGCGTATTCGGCGTCGGTGACGTGGTCGAGCCAGTCGACGTCGTCGCCTTCCCACAGGGCGACGTGGGTCATGAAGTGGTCGGGGGCGGCGCCGTGCCAGTGCTCCTCGCCCGGCGGGGTCCAGATCACCTGGCCCAGGTGGGCTTCGAGGATCTTGCCGCCGCGGGACTGGATCAGGGCGATGCCCTCGACGATGTAGAGGGTCTGGCCAATGCCGTGGGAGTGCCAGGCGGTGCGGGCACCGGGCGCGAAGTGCACCGCGTTGGCCCGCGTCCTGGAGGGCTCCTCACCGCGGTAGATGACGTCGGCCCAAGCATCGCCGGTGAACATCTTCTCAGGCAGCTTGGCGGTGGCGGGACGCGTGCGCAGTTCCATCAGGTGGCTCCTTGAGCGAGGTAGGGGGTGGGTCAGCTGGTGAAGAGGTCCTTGGCGACGGCCATGGCGGACATGGCGCGCGGCCAGCCGGTGTAGAAGGCGAGGTGGGTGATGGCCTCGATCAGCTGCGCCTCGGTGACGCGGTTGTCCTTGGCTCGCCCCAGGTGGTGGCGCAGCTGCTCGGTGCTGCCGCCCGCGACCAGGCTCGCCACGGTGATCAGCGAGCGGTCGCGCGGGTCGAGGCCGGGGCGCTCCCATACCTCGCCGAACAGGACATCGTCGGTGAAGTGCACCAGCTGCGGGGCGAAGTCGCCGAACATATTCGCTGCGCCCGAGGGGCGCTCGGTGTTGCCGGACATGGGCGGGCTCCTGTCGTCGGGCCCCGCAACGGCGGGGGGTGAGCTGTGGGTGGTGCCGGACCGTCCCGCGGTCGGCGTGGCTGGGGTCAGGCGCCATGCCGGGCGGCGGCCATGCGGGTAGCGGCCAGCGCCGCGGCCAGAGCGATGACGGCGGCCAGGTTGAGGCTGATGCGCAGGCCGTGCTGGAAGCCGACCGTGCCGGAGATCAGTGCGCCGAAGACGGCCACGGCCAGGGCGCCGCCGATCTGGCGGCTGGTGTTGAACACCCCGCTGGCGGTGCCGGTCTGCTCGGCCGGCACGTGCTCCAGCAGTACCGCGGTGGTTGGCGGCATCACCAGCGGTCCGCCCAACCCGACGGGGATCAGCAGCAAGGCGCTGGCCCACACCGGTGTCGAGGCCGGCAGGACGGCCAGGGCGATCGATCCGGCTGCGATCAGCACCAGCCCGGCGATGACCGGAACACGGGGGCCGGTGCGCTCCGCGATCCGTGCGGAAAGGGGGGTCAGGCAGGCGCTGAGCAGCATCATCGGCAGGAACGCGATGCCGGCGCCGAGGGCGGACAGTCCGTGCTGCTGTTGGAAGTCGAGGCTGAAGACGAACGGCAGTCCGTAGAAGCCGACCATGAAGGCGAAGCCGATCCCGGTGGCGATCACGACCGTGGGGATGCGGAACAGGGACAGCGGCACCATCGGGTGCGCCACCTTGGCCTGCGCCATGACGAACGCGGCCAGCGCCGCGACCGCGATACCGAGCGAGATCAGCACCTTCGGGGCGGTGAATCCGACCTCGCCAGCCTCGATCGCGCCGAAGGTCAGCCCGCCCATGGCGAGGATGCCGGTGATCTGCCCGATCCAGTCGAACGGCGCCGGACGCGTCGGGGACTTCGGGCTGCGGGCGAGCAGGGCCACGGTGAGCAGCCCGACCGGCAGGTTGATGAAGAAGATCATCCGCCAGGAGGCCAGGCTCAGCACACCACCGAGCACCGGGCCCGCAGCGGCGGCCACGGCGCCGCCCATCGCCCACACCCCCACTGCCCGGGCTCGGCGGGCCGGGTCGGGGAAGGCATGACGGACCAGCGCCATCGAGGTCGGCATGGTCACTGCCGCGCCGATGCCCTGCACCACCCGGGCGGCGATGAGGACCGGCAGCGACGGGGCCAGCCCGCACGCCAGCGAGGCGACCACGAACAGGACCAGGCCGCCGGCGAACGCCTTGCGCGCACCGATCCGGTCCGACAGGGCGCCCGCGGACAGCAGCAGGGCGGCGAACATCAGCGTGTAGCCGTCGACCACCCACTGCAGGGCGGTGATGCCGCCGCCGAGCGCGTCACGGATCGAGGGCAGGGCTACGTTCACGATCGTCGCGTCCAGGGTGATCACGAAGAACCCCAGCACAGCGGCGGCCAGCGTCGCCGTGGCGTGCCGGCCGCTGTCAGCCGTGCCCACAGCCGGGGAGCGGCGCGAAGAAGCGGTGACGGTCATGACGGGCGTGATCCTTTCCAGTCTGGGAAACGCGCCGGACCAGAGGGTCCGGTCGCCCATCCACAGAACCATGCACCGCCTCTGACCTGGGAGTCCTTGCTGGGAGGGGTACTGGCAGGGACCCCCGCAAACGGCACCGGCCTACGCTTGAGCCGTGCCAGCCGACACCGTCCGTGAAGACATCCGCACCTTCCTCACCAGCCGCCGGGCCCGCATCACCCCCAAGGAGGCCGGCCTGCCCGACTTTGGCGGGCGGCGGCAGGTCTCCGGGCTGCGACGCTCAGAGGTCGCCCAGCTCGCCGCCATCAGCGTCGAGTACTACACCCGCATCGAACGCGGCAACGTCGGCGGCGTCTCCGAGGACATCCTCGACTCCCTCGCCCGCGCCCTGCGCCTGGACGACGTCGAACGCGCGCACCTGGCTGCCCTCGTCCGCGCCGCCAACAACCCCCACCGCGTACCCGACCGCGACGGCGGCACCAGCCACGTACGGCCCAGTCTCCAGCAGATCCTCGACGCCATGACCGGGGCCGCCGCCTTCGTCCGCAACGCCCACCTGGACATCCTCGCCACCAACGCTTTCGCTCGCGCCCTGTACACAGAGGCCCTCGACAGTGACGAGCAGCCACCGAACCTGGCCCGCTTCGTCTTCTGCGACCCCCGCGCCCGACGCTTCTACCGCGACTGGGAGGGCATCGCCCACGACGCGGTCGGCAGCCTGCGTACCGAGGCCGCCCGCAACCCTGCCGACACCGACCTCGCCGACCTCATCGACGAACTCGCCACCTGCAGCGAAGAATTCGCTCAGCGCTGGGACGACCACGACGTCGAGTACTACCGCTCCGGCGGGCAGCGCTTCCACCACCCCGACGTCGGCGACCTCGACCTCGACTACGACGCCCTCGAAGTCCCCGCAGACCCCGGGCTGACCATCGTCACCTACACCCTCGCGCCCACCGGGCGGCATGCCGCAGCCTTCGCGCGTCTCTACGGATCTCAGGCACCGACCCGTCGATCACAGGGATGACCAGGATGGCGCTGTCGAGCTGCAGGGGAGTGTCATGAATTGGGTGGGAACTGTGATGCCGCCGCCCGGCGTGGCGCCCTAGTCGGCGCGCTGGAAGAAGGGATGGGTCTCGATCTGGTTGACCTGCGGGGTGATCTCGTTGTTGAGGATCAGGTCGATCAAGCGGTCGGGGTAGAAGTTGGCGACGCCGATCGCCTTCGTCAGGCCCTCGCGGTTGAGTGCCTCCATGGCGCGCCACTGGCCGTAGACGTCGCCGAAGGGCTGGTGCATCAGGTACAGGTCGAGGTGGTCCAGGCCCAGCTTGTTCAGGGACGTCTCGAACGCGCGGTGGGTGTTGTCCTGGGCGGGGGCGTCCTGGACCCACAGCTTGGTGGTGACGAACAGCTCCTCGCGCGCGATGCCGCTGGACTTGATGGCACGGCCTACGGCTTCTTCGTTGCCGTAGGCGGCGGCGGTGTCCAGCAGGCGGTAGCCAGCGGCCAGGGCCTCGGAGACGGCGCGCTCGGTGTCCTCGGCGGGGATCTGGTAGACGCCGAAGCCGAGGATCGGCATCTCGACGCCGTTGTTGAGGGTGACGGTCTGCATGAGGGAGATGTCCTTCGCTGTGCGGGTGAGGGCGGGTGGTCAGGGGCGGATGAGGGCCTTGAGGACCTGGCGGTCGGCCATGGCCCGGTAGGCGTCCGGTGCCTGGTCGAGGGGGAAGGCGCGATCGAAGACGCGGCCCGGGGCGATGGTGCCGTCCACGACGTCGGGCAGGAGTTCCGGGATGTAGGCGCGGGCGGGGCTGGCGCCGCCGGTCAGGGTGATGTTGCGCATGAACTCGGCCGGACCGATAGGTCCCTGCTCGTACTGGGGGACGCCCAGTCGGCTGATGGTGCCGCCGTCCAGGACCGCGCCCAGGGCGGTGTCGAGGGCCTGGCGGGTGCCGACGGCCTCGATGACCTTGTCTACGTCTCCGGTCAGCTCGCGGATGCGGGCGAGGCCCTCCTCGCCGCGCTCGGCGACCACGTCGGTGGCGCCGAACTCGCGGCCCAGATCGGTGCGGGCTTCGTGGCGGCCGGCGAGCACGATCCGCTCTGCACCGAGCCGCTTGGCGGCGATGACCGCGCACAGGCCGACCGCCCCGTCCCCGACGACCAGCACCGTATCGCCGCGGCCGACGCCGGCGGTGACGGCGCCGTGGTGGCCGGTGGTCATCACGTCAGAGAGGGCCAGCAGCGACGGCAGCAGCGCGGAGTCGGCGGCCACCGGCAGCTTTACCAGGGTGCCGTCCGCGTACGGGACGCGGACGGCCTCGCCCTGCCCGCCGTCCACGCTGTCGAAGCCGTACCGGCCGCCGTTGCGGCACGAGATGTGCAGGCCCTTGGCGCAGTAGTCGCAGGTGTTGTCGCTGTAGGTAAACGGGGCGACGACCAGATCACCGGCCTTCAGGCCGGTCACCTCTGCGCCGGTCTCCTCGACGACGCCGAGGAACTCGTGCCCCATGGGGCGGCCGGTGTCGGTGGCGGGCATCGACCCGTACGGCCACAGGTCACTGCCGCACACGCACGCGGCCACTGTGCGCACCACCGCGTCGGTGGGCTGGACGATCTTCGGGTCGGGCCGGTCCTCGACGCGGACGTCGCCGGCTCCGTACATCACTGCTGCACGCATCAGGGATTACTTCTCCAAACGGGGGTCGTGCTGGGCGGTGCGGATGAATCAGCGTTCGAGCATGCGGGCCTGGGCTTCGGTGTGGGTGGCGCCGGCGGCGGGAGGCAGGTTGGAGAGCCTGCCGAGCTGCTCGGCGGTCAGCGTGACGGCATCGGCGGCGACGTTCTCCTCGACCCGGGTCACGCGCTTGGTGCCGGGAATGGGGGCGATGTCGTCGCCCTGGGCGAGCAGCCAGGCCAGCGCCACCTGACCGGGCGTGGCACCGGCCTCGTCGGCCAGGGCCTTGACCTCGTCGGCGAGCGCCAGGTTGTGCTGGAAGTTCTCGCCGGTGAAACGCGGGTTGTCGCGGCGGAAGTCGTTCTTGTCGAACTGGTCGGTGGAGCGGATGGTGCCGGTCAGGAAGCCGCGTCCGAGCGGGGAGAACGGCACGAGGCCGATGTTCAGCTCCCGCAAGACGGGCAGGACACGCTCCTCGATCCCGCGAGTGAACAGGGAGTACTCGGACTGCACCGCGGTGACCGGCTGGACGGCGTGGGCGCGGCGGATCGTGTCCGGGCCGGCCTCCGAAAGCCCGAAGGCACGCACCTTGCCCTCGGCGATCAGCTCCTTCACGGCGCCGGCGGTCTCCTCGATCGGCGTGTTCGGGTCCACCCGGTGCTGGTAGTACAGGTCGATGTGGTCCGTGCCCAGCCGCTTGAGGGAGCCCTCGACCGCGGTGCGGATGTTGGTCGGGCTGGAGTCCAAGTTCCACGCGCCCTCGCCGGCGTGCGAGACCAGGCCGAACTTGGTGGCGAGCACCACCTTGTCCCGGCGGCCCTTCAGCGCCCGCCCGAGCAGCTCCTCGTTGATGTAGGGGCCGTAGATCTCGGCGGTGTCGATGAGCGTGACGCCCAGCTCCAGCGCCCGGTGCACGGTCCTGATCGACTCCGCGTCATCGGTGCCCGAACCGGTGTAGCCGTGGGACATGCCCATCGCGCCCAGCCCGATCCGGGAAACCTCCAGGTCGCGCAGCTTGATATACCGCATCTCGCCCTCTTCCGATCATGGTGTTACCCGGCCTCTCGCTCTCGCCCGGTCCGGCAGGTCGTGCCGGTTGAAGCCCGGGCGGCGGCGAAGGGGTCCGGCGTCTTCCTCAATCACCCTCGCCCGGATTGCTCCGGTGTGGCAGGGCGGGCTCTTCGGGGGTAATGACAGGGCCCCCCTCCCGCCCGCGCAGCGGGTGCCCAGCGGGTGAGACTGGAGTCATGGCATCGACGAGCGCGCACAGCGAAGGCGCCGAGCTGGGCCGCTACCTGCGCGCCCGCCGCACCCAGACCAGCCCCGAACACGTCGGCCTCACCATCGGTGCCGGCATCCGCCGCACCCCCGGCCTGCGCCGCGAGGAACTGGCCACCCTCGCCGGGATCAGCATCGACTACTACGTGCGCCTGGAACGCGGCAAGGAGACCCGCCCCAGCCCCGCAGTCCTCGACTCCCTCGCCCGCGCTCTGCACATGGACGACCAAGAGCACCAGCACTTGCGCGAACTCGCCGCCCGTGCCGCCCGCTACGCCCCCGAACCTCCGCCGGCCCCGAGCCGCACCGTGCGCCCCCACCTGAAGCTGCTGCTGGAGTCGCTGCGTCCGAACCCCGCCTATGTCATCAGCCGCAGCATGGACATGCTTGCCTGGAACCCGGGCGGCCTCGCCCTGTACGCGGGCCTGGAGGACTGGCCTGCCAAACACCGCAACCTCGCCCGCTACCTCTTCCTCCACCCGGCCGCGCAGGACCTCTTCGGCGACTGGGACCGTCAGATCACCGGCTGCGTCGCACGGCTGCGCGCCGTCGCCGGCACCGCCCCCGACGCTCCCGACCTGACGAACCTGGTCGGTGAACTACTCCTCAAGAGCCCCGACTTCGCCCGGCTGTGGGAACGGTACGAGGTCACCGGCCGCAAGCCCGCGCAGAAAACCTTCCATCATCCCCGCGTCGGCACCATCACGCTCACCTCCCAGTCCATGCACCTGGAAGGCACTCCCGGCCAGCGCATCGGCGTCTACACCGCCGAACCCGGCACCCCCGACCACGACGCCATGATGCTGCTCGACATGACCGCCCCCGTAGCCGCGCCCAGCCAGGAAATCCCGCACATCTCCCCCTGACCGTTGTTCTCACAAACGGTCGTTTGCGTTCTCGTCAGCCGCCGCGTGTTCATGCGGCTCAGGTCCCGCTGGTGTCCCATCTGGGAACCACCGAATACCCGCAGAACAGCCATTGAGTGGGCGTTGAGGTGTGCTTGGTAGAGCTGTAACACCTTTGCGGCCAGTGGCTTTTGAGCTGACTTGTCGCGTGAGGGGGAATTTACATGCGCGAAGATGGCGATCTGCGCGCCCGTTTGACTCGCACATGCTGCATAGATTCCGTCTGGTCTGGCAATGTCCCTCCCCTCGTAGCGTGGAGACCATGACTGCAGGGGGAGTTGGGAGTCATGGCAGACAAGCGACGGAAGTTCGATGCGGAGTTCCGCGAGGGGGCCGTATGGATCGTCACCGAGACCGGCAAGACCGTCGCCGAGGTCGCGAAGGACCTGGGGATCAACGAGACCACGCTGGCCAGTCGAGTATCGCGGGCCCGTCGCGCGGGTACCGCGCCGGGCGGCGGGAGCGACGTTCAACAGCATGCTCAAGGTCGAGTACGTCCACCGGCACACTTCGTCACCCGTGCCGAGGCCCGGATCAGGATCGCCACCTGGATCATCCACTTCTACAACGCGAGGCGGCTACACAGCGTGTGCGGCTTCAAGAGCCCGATCCACTACGAACACGATTACGGAGCCAGCTCACCGAGGGGCTGGTTGCATAGGAAGGTCTCCGCGTTCAGAGGGAATCGGCAGTGGCGGAGTTTCGGCTGATCGATCGGGAACTGTATCTGCCCGAGTGCTGGACCGGTGGTCGAGCCCGCTGCGAGGTGGCGCATGTCCGGGCCGAGCGAAGGCCGGTCCGCCGGTCATGCGGCGGTGGCGCCCAGCAGGAGGTCGAAGGCGTCATTCGCCTCGCGGAGCACCGCCGTCGCGTCGTGGCTGCCGAGGCGCCACGCCGCCTGGTAGCAGGCGACGGTCAACTGGGCGGCGAGGACGGCGGTGGCCAGCGGGGTGCCGTGGTCGATCAGGTGTTTCTCGAGGAGGTCGGCGTAGTGCCGGGTCTTGCGGGTGTGGCGGTCTTCGAGCTCGGGGTGCTGCTCGACCAGACGGTGGTAAACCGCGTAGTGGCCGGGGTTGCGGGCGGCCTCGGTGCAGATCGCGAGCAGCAGCCGCCGAGATGTGGCCAGTGCCTGCGCGAGATCCTGGAGCGGTTCGGCGGGCGCATCGTGCATGGCCGCGGTGAGCGCGCGCAGGAAGTCGTCCTCGGTGGAGAAGACGACTTCCTGCTTGTCGCCGAAGTAGCGGAAGAAGGTGGTGCGGCCGATCTCAGCCCGCTGGGCGATCTCGTCCACGGTGACGACATCGAACCCCCGCTCCATGAAGAGCGCGAAGGCCGTCTCGATGATCCGTTCCCGGGTCTGGCGGCGTTTGCGGTCCCGCAATGACTCCACCGGACCGTTGTTCGTGCTCATTCGGCCAGGATATCCGCCCGTCCCGCCCGGCGGTCGGCGTCGACGAGGCGGGCGGCCTCGCGCCACAGCTCCTCCTCGCGGGCCTCGTCGTGCGACTCTGGCGACGACGGGACGTTGCGGCCGCGATCGAGGTAGGACCCGGTCCGGGCGGTCAGCCCGGTCAGGATCGTCTCAGCAAGCCGCGCCCCCGCCTGCTGCGGCGTCATGCCCCGGCCGAGGAATCGCTGAAGCTGGAAGAATCCGTTGAGCACGCCCCGCACTGGCCCCGGGGTGTGGCGGAAGAAATCGGTGCCTGCGACGAGCGCCGGGTTGTAGGAGTAGACGCCGATGCTCTCGGGCAGGCGGCGGGCCAGCGCGTGGGTCAGGTAGATGACGCCGAGTTTGCTGGTCGCGTACGCCCGCCCGGCCTCCCGCGCGCCACCGGCACGAGGCGTGGCCAGTCGTTCCGGCGTCTCCCAGCGCGGCCGCGGCGTGGCGCCGAGCGTATAGCGGAACTGCCCGAAGTGGCAGTCGCTCGAGGTGAGCACGATCCAGCCCGGACCAGTAAACCGGGGCAGCAGCTCCCTGACGAGCAGGTAGTGGGACAGCACATTGACCCCGAAGGTCATCTCGTACCCGTCCGTGGTGCGTTTCTCGGTCGTCGTGACCGTCAGGCCGGCGTTGCCGAGATAGCCACCGAGCGGCGGCAGGTACCCGGTGTCGAGCCCACGCAGAATCTCCTCCACCGCCCGCCTGATCTCGGCGAGCGAAGCGAGGTCACAGTCCACGCCCGTGACCCCCAAAGCGCCGGTGGCCTCGGCGAGTTCCGCAGCGAGGCGTTCGCCGCCGTGGCGAGCCAGCACGACGTAGTGGTCCTGCGGCCGTTCCCGGATCAGCAACTCGACGGACTCGCGGCCGAAACCGCGGGTCACGCCGGTCAACACGATGGTCCGGCTATCCATGGCCGACTCCTCGGTACTCAGTTCCAAATGGTACTCAGTACCGTACACGCCATGGTTCACTTCCACATCGAGCAACGAAACCGCAGCTGACACGCCAGCCCGCATTCCCAGGCTCGAACGGACCTACATCCGCGGCGTGTACTCCCCGGCCACGAGGCGTGTGCGGGGCCTTCAGTGACGCTGCTGTGGTCGAGGTGATGGGTAGGGCAGCCGCCCCCGCAGAACGGGCAGGTCGCGGGTGAGCCGTGCGCCTTCCTGCGTGAGATACCAGGCGTTGGTACGTGACCGGCTTGCATCCGGTAGCACCGTGCGGTCGATGAAACCGTCGGAGCGCAGCTTGTTCAGCACTCGGGACGGCAGCTGCCGCGTGCCGTCCGGCCGCAGTATGCGGCGCAACTGGCTGGTGGTGGCGATGCGGTGTTGGGCGATTGTGGCCAGGACCTGGTGACGCAGCGGTTCGGCGGGGCTGAGGGCCAAGCCGGTGGCCGGGATGCTCGGTGTGGGGCTGGTCATGGGCATTCTTTGAGGAAATCCGTGGTCCCCGTCTCAACCCTCGACCACGAAGGCCCGACCATGGTCACGAACGCGAAACAGTCTCGTGGTCGGGTTCGTGGTCGGGCTTCATGACCCCGACCACGAACCCGACCGCGCGCAAGGACAGCTTGTTTTGGGTCCGCTGGCCAGCCTCGGCAAGGTCGGCTCGCGCACGCGGAGGGCGGTTACCAGAGGAAGTTCGGCGATGGCCGGTCCGCAGCAGCGGGCGGCTGCTGCGGGGCGTGGTGGCGAGCCACGCCATGCCGGCCATCGTGCGACATCCGGTCCGCAGGGGATCAACAACCCATAACCGGATGCCGCGTCTATGGGGGCGGTGGGCCGAAGCGGCCACCTGCCGGTTGTGTCACTTGGCTTTGCGCTGCGCGGCCTGTTCAAGGATGCGCCGGCGGGTCCACCGGCGGCGTCCGCCCTTCTCGGAAAGGGTGTCCACGGTCTTCAGCAGGGGCAGGTTGCCCTGGCCCAGACTGCTGCTGAAGGAGTTCACGCTTTTGAATCCGAGCAGGGCTGCTGCCTGCGATGCGCCCAGCAGCTCATTTGGGTCACCGTCGACGGGTACGTCGGGCAGGGCGGGTGCTGCGCGTTGGATGCTGCGCTTTCCGCTGCCCGGGCGGGTGTCTTTCCAGTCCAGGAGCGTCTGCACGCGCCACTTCGGCCGGCGGTAGGGCCTCTGCGCTGTGCCCAGTTCCTCGACGACGTCGGGATTGGGAAAGTAGCCGGGGTGGTCCCGCACATAAGTGTTGACCTGCTGAGGGTTTTTGTAGCCGAGGAACCTGGAGGCCTGTGCTCCGGTGAGCAGTTCGTCGGGATCGAGTTTCGGCGGCTTGTACTGATGCAGGCGGGGCGGCTTCCGCTGGGTGAACCACTCGTCGACTTCGCTCTTGTCCCACTGACGGGCACGGCCGCGGTGGCCGACGACCTCTGGGAAACCGTTGGTCTCCCGTTCGAGGTATAGCGCGCTGATACGTGCGGGCGTCAGCCCGCGCTCGGCGGCGATCTCTGCGGCCTCGACGAGGTGCGGCGTGGGTCGGGCAGCCATGACCTGAACCGTCCCATCGCGTCGCGAGGAGCCGGCCTGCCCGGCTCGCAATGCATATAATGGCGTATGTTCTAGGTGGGTGTCCAGCTGTCCGAGGCATCCAGGTCCGGCTTCATTCCTCCGGGATGAGGCTGACCCCTCGACGGGCGGCGTCTTCTGCCATCTCTGAATAGGCCATGGCCGCTGGGGTCATCTCCCACTCGGTCAGGGCAAGCAGCAGGAGCAGCTCGTCGCGGTCCTGGGATGCGTCGCAGGGCATGCCGGCCGCGTTCGCGGCCGCCACGAGATCCCGGGTGGACAGCCCGGCGAAGCGGGCCGCCACTGTGTGGCGTAGGCCCTCGAGGCCTTGCTGGTACAGCTCGTTCGCTTCGCGTAGGAGCAGCACCAGGTCCTCGCCGTGGCGGGCTGCCGCGGCGAGGTCGAGGAGGCGCGGGGTGGTCGTCATCATCAGAAGTATGCCTTTCGGGAAAGATCAGTGACGGCCGGTCGTCTCAGTGCGGTGCGGCTCAGCCATCACACAGCGACCGACGGTCGCGACGGGCCAGGTCGGGCTTTTTGCGGGGCTTCAACGCCAGGGCCGCCCGAACCTGCTTCCGCAGGGCGGTGAACTCCGGGCCATCGTCCGGGCAGACTACGCCCGGGTCGGCCGCTCCGCAGGCCGCGGCATGCCGGATCAGTTCGGTGATTCGCCAGTCAGCGCGGAAGCTGTCGCCGCGCACCTGCTCGACCTCGGCGTACAGATCGGCCAGCCGCGGCCGCCGGCCCACGGAGGGCAGCCCGCCGCGGAGGGAGGCGAAGACACACAGCCAGCACGAGCAGCTTTTCAGGACTACGGATGCCAGTGATCGTGTGAGGTAGTCGCTTCTGGCGTATAGGGTCTTGATCAGCAATTCTGTGCCCATGCTGCTGCCGCTCGCCCATGTGAAGACCGAGTTGATCGAGGTCGTCCGCATCACCGACCCGATGCGTCATCTCAGCGCGGAGGACTTGGTTGGCGACGATGTCGCGATCTGGGGGTCGACTCAAGCCAATCAGGTCCTGACGCTGATCAAGGACCTGCCGGGCAGCGAGCTGCATCGCTGTTTCATCCCGGGCTGGGGCATCCGAGCTCACAGCGCCACGGATCTGCTTTTCCAGGTTGCCCGGAGCATCGGGCATCGGATGCAGGCTTCTCCTGCGGAGGGCCGTACGCGCATCCTCGCGCGCTGTAGGTGTGAGCCGGTCCCAGACCGCCAGGCCGGAGAGATACGCCTCCATATGTCTGGACATAGAGGCGTAGAAGCCGCGTAGTGCGGTCAGAGTCGTCTCGTACGGCTCGTGCGGCGAGGGCAGCGGCAGATGGGAGCGCAGGAGGTGGTCGGCGATGGCGGCAAGGCGGCGGGACTCAGGGGCGTCACCGGTGGCGAGCCGCACTGAGTCAGTCCGGGTCGTTGCTAGTTCTCGCACGTCGAAGGGCAGCCGTGCGTGCGCCATCGCGTCACCGTAGGCGGCCACGACAATGACCGCGTGGGCAGCGGCCAGGCGCTCGGTGCGCTCGAACCGGCCCAGACCTTGGATCCGTTCGGCCGTGCTCGACACCAATGCGCGGCTTAGCTGGGCTAGTTGGGCCTCAGCTCCGAAGCGCGCGAGGACAAATTCGGGGCGGATTGTGGTGCGCGTATCGCCCGCAACGCGCACGACGGTCAGCCGGACCTCTGCGACGGCTGCTACCGCGGTCCGAGGTGGCCTGTTCAGTTTGCGGGCGGACCCGCCCCTGCAACTGGAACCAGCAGGGCCAGCCGGTCTGCGGCAACTGCTACCGGCGCACTCGTTCAGGAGAGCCATGCGCTCGGTGCGGTCGGACCAAACCGGTCAACGCCCGGTGGCCCCTCGGGCTGTGCTCCGGTCACCGGCCGAGTGCTCCCGCTGCGGCACGGTCCAGCTGCTGATTGCGCGGGACGACGACGGCGCCGGAGGCTGCGGGCCCTGCGTCGGCTTCGCCGCCGACTACACCTGCCGCCAGTGCGGCTGGGCCGGCAACCCTCACAGCCGTGGCCGATGCGCGCACTGCGTCCTCGCCGAACGGGGCAACGCCCTGCTGACCGGACCCGACGGCACGGTCGCTCCGGGTATGCACCGCCACACTGCGCTCCGCTGGGTCGCCTACGCCAAACGTGACTGTGCCGAGTACATCGCTGCCCGAGCCGAGGACCAGAAAGAACTGCCCGCGACTGGCGGTTGTCGATGGCGGGACACGATTCGTGCAGCCCCCGGGGCAATCGATAGGGTGCCAGGTCACGACCGCACCCTGTTCGATCCACGGGCCGGTCAGGGCTCTGCCGCAGCTTGTGGCACATCCACGGCTGTCTTGCCGACTCCTGCCTGCCCGGGCCCTGGGACACGGGGGCGATCTTGACGGCGGGGCAGTCGGCCCCGGTCGACGGGTCAGGAGGAACGAGTGGCACAGATCATCGCCGAGGTCTCACGGACGTTCAACGAATTTCTGCTCTTGCCGAACCGGACCCGGACCGATTGCTCGCCTGCGACGGTTGACCTGCGCACGCCCTTGGTGCGGCACCTCGCGGGCGAAGCATCGACGATCGAGCTGCACTCCCCGTTCACGTCCGCGATCATGCAGGCTGTCAGCACGCCCGATCTCGCGATCGCGCTCGCGCGCAACGGCGGTCTGAGCTTTCTGCACCACAACCAGTCGATCCAGGACCAGGCCGCAGCGGTGCGCCAGGTGAAGAACTTCAAGGCTGGATTCGTCACCAGCGACACGAACGTCCGCCCCGACGACAGCCTGAGCCTCCTGGCAGACGTCATGCGCCGCACCGGCCACAGCACCGCCGCAGTCACCCACGACGGGACCGCCACCGGCCGCCTCGTCGGACTGGTGACCTCCCGCGACTTCCACCCCCAACGCCACGACCTCGACGGACCGGTCAGCGGCCGGATGGCCGCCATCGCCGACCTTCCCTATGCCGGGCCCGACACCACGCTCTCCGAGGCCAACGCCCGGTTGTGGGAGGAGCGGCTCGACTGCCTCCCGGTGCTGGACGCCGAGGGTCACCTGCAGCATCTGGTATTCCGATCCGACTACACCGATAACAAGCGTTTCCCGAACCAGGTCGTGGACGCTGCCAAGCGGCTGCGCGTGGGCGCGGGCGTCAACACCCATGACTACCAAGAGCGTGTCCCGGCTTTGCTGGAGGCGGGCGCGGACGTGCTGTGCTTCGACTCCTCCGACGGGTACAGCGACTGGCAGGCACAGGCACTGACCTGGGTGAAGAAGCACTATCCGGAGATCCCGATCGGTGGCGGCAACGTGGTCGACGGCGAGGCGTTCACCTTCCTCGCCGAGGCGGGGGCGGACTTCGTCAAGGTCGGCGTGGGCGGTGGCTCCATCTGCATCACCCGCGACCAGAAGGGCATCGGCCGCGGCCAGGCCAGCGCGGTGCTCGACGTCGCTGCGGCTCGGGACGCCTTCCGCGAGCGCACCGGCGAGTACGTGCCGATCTGCTCCGACGGCGGGCTGGTGCACGACTACCACGTGGCCCTGGCTTTGGCGATGGGAGCCGACTTCGTCATGATGGGGCGTTATTTCGCGCGCTTCGACCAGGCAGCCGGCGCGAAGTTGCCCACCCGCGACGGCTTCGTCAAGGAGTACTGGGGCGAAGGATCGAACCGTGCCCGCAACTGGCAACGCTACGGCCAGGGGGGTCAGGGGCTGGTCTTCGAGGAAGGCGTCGACGGCTACGTCCCCTACGCCGGCGACCTCAACGAAGGGCTCGCCCTGACCATCGCTAAGCTCAAGACCACGATGGTCTCCTGCGGCTCCACCACCCTGCCGGAGTTCCAGTCCACCGCCCGGCTCACTCTGGTCTCAGATCAGAGCTTCCAGGAGAGCCACGCCAACGTCACCCTGCGGGACGCCCCGCCGACACTCGCCTGAGAGGCTGCCAAGGGCCGCGGAGTACTGGCCGGAGGGGGAACAGTGCACGGTCGGAATAACCCCCTCCCGCCAGTAGTCCTGTCCCTGCGCCGCGGCTGCTGCACCCGCGAGGAACGCAGCGATGGCACCGTGCGCTTCCAGGTGACCGGCCAGCACTACAAGGGCGTGCTGGGCGAGGATGGCAACGCGATCCCCGAGGGCGAACTGCGCCCAGACCCCTGGATCGTGCTGGAACCCGTCGCCCGGGCCATCGCCGTCGCCGAAGAACCCGAAGACGGCGAGCTGCTGTTCACCCGCACCCTCTTCCGCGGTGCGCGGCGCACGATCGAGGACCGCACCCAGCTGTCCTCAGCAAGGGAACGGGCTTGCGATCAGGTTGTGCACGAATCCTCCGGGTGGCTTGAGCGGGCAGGTCTACGCGGTGAGCGCAGCCAGCTCCTGCGTCAGCTCGTCCAGGGCGACGACACGGAAGGAGGTCAGCCGGCGGATCAGCTGCGAGGCGAGCACGGTGCGCAGGCGCGGGTGGTCGAAGGTCAGCGCATGGTCCGGGTTCGCCATGACGTACACCTGTTTGCTGGCGTTGAGGCTGTAGATGGTGCCGTGGACTCCGTACAGGGGGGCGCTCTGCGCGAGGTAGACCACCGGCTCGATGTGCGGGCACAGCGCAGCGGCGGAGCGGAGATGCTTCGCGCACACCGGCGGTTGATTCGTGACAACCGTCGACTGATGGGGGTCCACGCCTTGGGGCAGGAAGAAGGGGAACCCGAGGGGCGTCCGCGCGGGCCGCGTGCAGACCTGGCACTGCAATAACCGCATCGTCAGCATCTGCCGGTACGGGTGCATGAACTTCCACTGCGGTGTGCCCGTCGGCATTCCCCGGCTGTCCACGGGGTTGAAGCCGCACCGCGCCCACAGCACGCCCCGCAGGGGCCGGTCCCTGGGATCCTCGTCGCCGTAGTAGAGCCGGGGGCCGGAGGGGTGCCGGTAGATGAAGAGGTTGTTCGGCGCGGCTTCCTCCCCTTCTCGCTGGGTGATGAAGGGGACTAAGCGCGGCTCGGTCAGGGCGGGCACAGAACGGTTCTTCTCTCTCTTCTGTTGGACGTAGGGGCTGTAGGGGAGCGGCCGAGTGATCACGCCGCCTCCTTCAGGCATCTCGTGGCCACCAGGTGTTCCATCAACTCGTTGACGGTCCAGCCCAGCCGGCGCAGGTGCCCGACGGCCTTCCAGCGGTCGCCCGGCAGCTCCTCGGCGCGCACCATGCGGGCCCGCTCTAGCAGGTAGGCCGTCGCGTCGTCCTTCTCGGCTTCGGCTGCGACAGCGATGTTCACGAGCTGCATCAGGTGACCGCGCAGACGTTGCGCGAGCTCTTCTGAGTGCTCCTCGGCGGGTATGACCTCGTCCAGGACGGCCGCCACGTCATCGAGCAGAGCGCCACCGTCGTACGCCTGCCACGCGCGGACGCGTTCCAGGACCCTGGTGAGGGCTGTGCTGTCCAGCGGCGGCGTCCACTGCGGCACGGGGCGACTCCAGCGTCGCACCAAGGCGGTCACCGGCCCACCCCAGCTAAGACCAGGTGAACCCAGGCGCAGGTGCCCTCATCGGTGAAACCCCACGCGCCGCCCATCTCCGCGACGAGCGCGTCCACGATGACCAGGCCGCGTCCGCCTTCCGCGTCGGGGTCTACGTACTGAGGGGCGGGGACGGCCGAAGGTGACCAGTCGTGCACTTCGAAACGGAGTTCGCCGGGGGCTGGCGCCCAGCCGCGAACGTCGATCGACTCACTTCGCCCGTACTGGATCGCGTTGGTGCACAGCTCCGACATCACGATCAGGACGTCGTCCACCTGGTCGGCCTGCATGCGGCAGTAGCAGCGGACCCAGGCCCGTGCGACGCGTCGGGCGACTTCCACGCTCGACGGTGTGGAGGCGAGCGCCATGTTGAAGGCCGCCGGCACCGTCCCGGCTGGGCGCGGGGGCGCCTCCAACAGGCTGGTCGATCCGGCATCTCTGGGGGGCATGGGGGAACTCCCTGGTCCACGATTGTGCACGTCCGAGCACTCTCAGCGAGGGCTGATACGAGCGTGGCAACCGCGTGCAGACGGCTCTACCCCCAAACCGCCCTCGGGTTCCGGAGGGAAGTTCACGGCTGTCCTCGAAACTTCCCCGGGCTTTCCTCGGAACCGATAAATACCGTCTGTATGGGGCAACTTGACTGGGACAGCGTTCTACCGTCGTGGCAGTGACGTGCTCGGCGGAGGAAGTGGGAGGCGCCGTGTTGCTTTTCCAGCACACCTGCAAGGCACGCGGCATACGACACCCCGACGACTTTCTGCCGAAGTACCGGGAAGCAGCCGCGCGGTTAGGCCTACAGACCGTGGATGAACCGGCCCCGAAAACCATCGAGGGATGGCTCTACGAGGGCCGCAAGCCGCAACGGGTCTTCCGGCAGGTTCTTGTCGAGATGCTGGGCTACAGCATCGATGACCTGTGGTCCGAGGTCCCCGAGGGCACCACGCCGCAGTTCGTTCCGCTGGCCGGCGCGTCACCGACTACACCCCACGCCGATGCGGACGTGGGCCTGGACGACATGAAAAGGACGGGCGCGATGGCTGTGCGACGCGCAAAGGAGTTCCTCCTCGGAACAGACCGCTCACGAGTGGGCGAAGACACCCTCG
Source organism: Streptomyces sp. NPDC002573 (assembly GCF_042889625.1). NCBI lineage: Bacteria > Bacillati > Actinomycetota > Actinomycetes > Kitasatosporales > Streptomycetaceae > Streptomyces > Streptomyces sp. NPDC002573. Next base: position 21,004 of record NZ_JBIARC010000078.1, read on the forward strand.
ACCTGCTCGATGACGAGGTAATGCGCCTGGTAGCCGCGTACCCGCGTGAGCCCCTGTCGACGATCTGGGATGACCTGCTGGAGACCCAGGAGCAGGTGTTCCGTCTCCTGGAGGGCGGCCGGGTGCGGCCGTCGCAGCTCCGCGACCTGAACGTGAAGGCAGCGGTGCTGTCGTTCCTCGTGGCCAAGGGCTTCAACGACATGGAGATCCCCCACCAGGCCATGACGATGACACGGGTCGCCTCCTCCTGCGCCAGGGACGCCGAGCACCCCGGGCTGATCGCCCTCACCGACGGCCTGAAGTCACTCATCTCCTACTGGGCAGACAAGCCGGCGGACGCCTACCACTACGCGAGCCAGGGCGCCGCGTACGCCGCGAACCAGCATGGGACCGTCGGTCTGTGGTTGCTCGGCCTCCAGGCCCGGGCCGCCGCGGTCCTCGGCGATGAGGACGCCGTGCGCGCCGTGAACCAGCAGGCGATCGACCGGCGAGAGAACGTCATCCACGACGACCTTGACGAGCTCGGCGGCCTGTTCACCTACGCCCCAGAGAAACAGCTGTACTACGCGGTGGAGTCGGAAGCGCTCCTCGGGCACGGTGGCGCGCGGCTCGCCGCGCAGGCGGAAGAGGCCGTGATGGGCTTCAGTGACCCCCTCGCCCCGAACTGGGCGTTCGGCGACCTGGCGGGATGCCAGTGCGACCTGGCACTGATCCGCCTCTCCAGCGGCGACCTGGAAGGGGCCGCGGACGCCATCCGCCCCGTGCTGGACCTGCCGGTCACGCACCGGAACAACGGGATCGTCGTCTCCGCGTTGAGGGTTCGCCAGGCCCTGATGGGCAGCCCTACCCGGACAGCGGTCGTCGCCCGCGACCTGCGCGCGGAGATCGAGGCGTTCCCTGCCAGTCGGCCCGCCCTGCCCCGCGGGTAGAGTCCGAGCCATGTACCCGGTCACTCGTTCCGGCGCCCGCCTCGCCCTCCGGGAACTCATCATCGAGGACGCGGATCCGGTGCTCGCCATCTATGGCAGCCCCGAGGCGACGGAGCACCTGTCGTTCGAGCCGCGCACCCGTGAGCAGGTCGGGCAGATCGTGGCCGGGTCCATCGCCGCCGCCACGGCGACGCCCCGCACGGAGTACGCGCTCGCCGTGATCGAGCGGGAGACGGGCGAGCTGATCGGGTTCGGCCGTCTGGCCACCGACCCCCACCAGCAGCGCGGAGCCACCATGGGCTTCGCGCTGCGCCCGGACGCGTGGGGCGTGGGCTACGGCGTCGAGACGGTGCGGCTGCTGCTCGCCGTCGGCTTTGACGATCTCGGCCTTCACCGGATCTGGGGTGCGCGGTCCCCACTCAACGAGGCTTCCGCGAAGACCATGTCGGCCGTCGGCATGGCGGAAGAGGGGCTGATCCGCGAGCACGTGCTGAAGGCCGGGGCGTGGCGGGACTCCGTCGTGCACGCGATCCTCGATCGCGAGTGGCGGGCCGACTCCTAAACCCCTGGTCGAGGAGTCGGCCCGCGCCCCAGTTCTTGTCCTGGAAGCCGCCGACGGGCACCTTGGACAACAAATCCTCCGCGCGGGCCTGCTGTACGGCGGCATGGACAGGACCGTCCTACAGCGGCACCGCGGTGAGCGGATCCCGTGTCCCGACGCCGTACCGGCGGTCGTAGACGGTATCCGCGGTGCGGGAGCCGTTCACCCACCAGTCGGCCGAGTTGCGCTCGCCGAGCGGGAGAGAGCCAGGATCACGGGCAGGTCGTTGCGCTGCGCGACATGGGCGGCGCAGGCGCGCAGGACGGCGGTGAGCGCTGCGGCCGTCTTCTCGGACGGCTCGTGTCCGGCGGCGGACTCCATCGGGTACACCGTGACCTGGGGGCGGTGGGTGTAGTCGTCGTTGTAGAGAGTCAGGCTGCCCCGGTAGCCGCTGCGGCTGCGGGCGAGCCGCGGCAGGTCGTCGTCGGGGTGGTGTGGTCTCAAAGGCGTTGACGGGGCCGAGACAGGCGCGCACGGCGGTGAGCTGGTCCCAGCGGTGGGGGCGGTGGGCGCCGGTGACGTGCACTGGGCCGTGCATCGCCCCGCCCAGCTCGAAGACGACGGCGTCGGCCTGGTGGAGGCCGGCGGTGGCGCGCACGGTGCCGGCGGGCGTGGGGATGGTCATGCTCGGGCTGGTCCTGGGCTGAGGCTCCTCGGCGGTTCGGTGAGCTGGGGCCTGCCGCCCCGCGCTCGCCGAAGGGGAGGGGCGGGCGTCGGGGCGGCAGGTCTTCGGCCAGCGGGGCTCTGGCCGGGTTGGCCGTTCCAGCCTCCCTGGGGGGAAGGGGGAGACGGGACCGCGTCTGTGGGGGCTACTCCTGCGGCGGCTTGTGGCGGCGCAGGTTGTCCCGCTCGGTCAGGGACACGTCCTTGCCGCACGGGCACGTAGCGGCGGCCGTGCAGGTGAAAGAACTTCGGGCCGGTGTTCTTGGCGTTGACGGTGCGGATGGTGCCGGGGACCGGGGCGGTATTGGTGCAGAAGCCGTCGGCGGTGACGGCGGGCGTGTCAGCCACGGGGGCTCTCCTCGTCGGTGTCGGAGATCTGGGGCAGGACTGGCGCGTCGTAGACCTCGCGCAGTACGGCGGACACGCCGGGGCACGGGATGACGGCCTGCTGGAGCTCGGCTGTGTCCATGGGGTGCAGCCACCCGTTCCGCACGGTCCAGCCGCACGCACGGGGGTGGGGCGCGGCGGCCGTCGTGGCGACCAGGACGGCGCCCCGCACGGTGCTGCCTTCAAGCGCGAACACGAGCAGCGTCCGCAGCGCGGCGTAGTCGTCCTCGTCCAGCACTGCCAGCCGCAACGGGGCGGTGCCAACGGATAGGTCGGCTTCACCCCGGACGAACGTGTCATCGGTGCGTTCGGCCACGAGGTGGATCGTGTGTTCGCCGTCGCCGAGTGCCTGGACCAGGGCGGCAAGCGCAGTCAGGGCGCGGCTCATGGCGGCCGCGATTGCGGCATTGTCGGGGCGTATGAGCTCCGGGCGTGCGGGCATGGGGCGTGACTCCTTGATGGCGGTTGGCCGGGCGTTGCTCCCTCCTCGCCCCCCCGCGCAGCGGGGTGCCCCGGGCTGCGCCCGGGGCTGGTGGGCGGCTCGCTGCGCTTGCCGGGCTGGGGTCCCCTGCGCTGCGCTTCGGGGACCGTGGGCGCGCGGACTGCTTCGCAGCCTCGCTGGTGCGGCAGGGGGAGGGGCGGGCGCGCTCCGCGCCCCTCAGGGGGAGGGGCGCGCTCCGCGCTCTGGGAAGTGGGCCCGTGCGGGCCGGGCCAGGGGATTCCCGGCCCGCACGGGGGTCTGTCAGCCGTGCGTGGCGGCGGCTGTCAGGGCGGGCAGTGCGAGCGCTTCGAGGGCGGCGGCCTGGTCGGCGTCGGTGAGGGTCTGCGCGGTCGACGTGACGGCCTGCATCACGCCTCCGGCCGTCATCTGACCGCCCCGGATGAAGTGGGCCAGGATCATGTCCTTGGCCTCGGTACCGATGCTGAGCGTCTTGGTGACGTGCTCGATCGTCTTCGTCGGCTCGGCCAGCGTCTTCCCGGCGGCGGCCTCCATCGCGTGCACCTTGGCCTCGACGTACTCCCGAGACAGGAACGTGCGCACGGCGTCGGCGGTCTTGGACGTGATCAGTTCCAGCGTCTTGCGCTGGGTCTGCCCGGACCAGGACACAACGCCCTCGTCCTGCTTGCCTCCGAGGTGCACGGCGCGCATGACGTCCTGGGCCATGGTCAGTCCGTTGCGGCACACCTGGATGACCGCGCGCGGGGTGATGGTGTACGCCCCGGCGCCGACCTCGCTGTTGGTGATGACGAAACCGGCGGAGATCAGCGGCAGTTCGTCACCGCTGCGCCCGTCGAACGGGGAGCGGTAGCCACGCAGCAGCGCACGGGCCCGGATGGCGACGGCTTCGGACTCGACGCGCACGTACATGCGCCGGTCGGTGAGGTCGCAGCCGGTCACGCGGGTGGGGTGGCCGGACTGCTGCACCCCGTCCAGGGCGGCCAGCAGCATGTCGAAGTTGTCCATCAGCTTGTAGCTGTCGGACAGCAGCGCGCGGGCCACGCCCTCGGCAGGCGGCATACCGGGGCCGGCCTCGCCCCGGAACGCACGCAGCATGAACTTGCGCTCGGGCTCCTGGCGCAACCACGCGTTGACGTTCTCGTCCAGGAGCGGGACGTTGTCGGCGCGCATGCGGCGCAGGTAGGCGAGCGGGATGCGCAGCTTGTCGGAGATCCCCTCGTCGGCGACGGCGGTGGGCCGGTAGATGCCGTCGACGTCCGACACGCCGTCTTCGGTGATCAAGGACTCCACGCCCTCGACGTGCACGTTGCCCTCACAAAAGCGCAGGGCGGCGGCGGGGGCGATCACGTCCAGCTTGCGGCGCTGCTGGTCCTCCAGAATGCGGACCATGTCGGAGAGATCGGCGTTGCGAGCGCCAGCGGGGGCGATGTTGGTGGCGCGCTCGGCGAACTGCTGAGTCATGCGGGGTTCCCCTTCGTTGGCGTCCGGGTCGGGGCCACCGCCCCGGACGCTGTTGATTCCTGCGGTTCGGGGGCGGGGCCACCGCCCCCGAACAACTCCAATACTAGTGCGAGTTCGGTTGGTGTGAAGCCACCTGCGATGTGCCGGTTTGGTGTCAGTGAGCGGGTGTCAGTGACGGCACGTCAGAACTGGGTGTTTTCGCTGGTCGGGCGTTGAGGAAGGGTGGGGT
>NZ_JBIARC010000079.1:0-25098 GCF_042889625.1 Streptomyces sp. NPDC002573
TTGATGAAGCCGGTGTCGTCGACAATCAACACGCCGTCGTCATCGCCGAGTTGGTCGGCCACGTACTGCTGCAGGTCGTCGCGGACACTGTCGGCGTCCCAGCGGCTGCGGGAGAGCAGGTACTGCAGTCCGTCCGGGGTGGCGTGGCCGGCCCACTCGGCGAGCTGCCACCCGTTCTTGCGGCCGACCGGAGCGAGCAGGCCGCGTACGTAGTCTCGCATCCGCCTGCGGGGCTCGATCCGGTTGAAGCGGCTCCCGATCCGCAGGAAGAGTTCTTCGAGTTCCCGATCCCACACATTCACCGGCGCATCATTGAGCATGCCGAGGGACTGCTCGCACCAGCTCACGAGCATGCAGCAGAGCACTCGTTCGTGGGGCGCGGTGGGGAAGTCCGTCCCGCCCACCTGGCGCCCCGCTACACTCCACGCCACCAGGCCGCTGACCAGCCCAGATACCGAACTACGGCTGGAGTACTAGTAGGGCTTGGTCAGGTCGTCTGTGGTGGTGCGTGTCCTGTGGGCCGGTGTGGCGTAGGGAGTGTGTGGCTCCGGACGAGATTGCTGTGGTGCGTGGTGTCTTGGAGGCGTTCGCGGCGGAGGTGTTCGAGCCGTTTGCGCGTAATGACAGCGCCGTTGGGGGCCGCTGGCTGCCCGTCGTAGGGTCGGCCCTGCCGCGTGTGCTACTGACGCGCGCCTCGTGCCAGGAGGGGTCCATCGCGCTCGTAACGGCGGCTTCGTCGGCGAGTTGAGCGGCGTCGGGTCGCGACAGTCGACATCAACGACGACGGCGCCATCACAAGAAGGAGGCGACCATGGAACAGCAGCCGGGGGAGGCTTACGGGGATCAGGAGGTCCTGGCCCGGATGGTCGCCGTCGTGATGCGCACCGCCGCGGTCAAGATCGATGTGGATGAAGCTGTGCTTGTGGCCTGGGAGCTGCTGGAGCGATCCGGCTCCCGACACCTTCCAGTCGTGCGTCAAGACGGTCGCTGTGCGGGCATGCTCGACAGGGTTGACGTGGCGGTCGCCTGTGCGGCACCGGCCACTACGCTGTCTGGCATGCGCGTGGGTGACCTCCTGCCCGGCCACAAGCCCGTGCTAATACATGTGGAACGCGCCGACATGGGGCCGCAGGCCCCATCCACGGCGCTGCCCGGGCTTCCGCCTCGTCAGGGCTACCGCGGTACGGCGGTGCCTTGACCAAGCTCCGGCGGCTTGTGCACCCTCGCTGCCCGGAGCATCTGGGATGCAGTGGCCCGATCACCGCGGTGAGGACTCTCTGTACCCGCCCTGCGGACCTTGTGGTTGCGTCGGTGACCCAGTCCGTGGCACGGATGTGTATCACGGCTGTAGTGCACCGGCTGTGGCGTCGTTGTCGGCGCGGAGGCGATGCGTGACGTCGACAACACCGTCGACGCTCTCGCTCAGGCGTACTGCGATGGGAATGAGGCTGCTCTGCGGCACGGTGCCGCTGAGCGTCACTCGACCGTCGGTGACCTGGACAGTGACTGCGCCCGGGTCGAGGCCGAGGGTTCGCGTCAGGACGTCCGTCATGATCTCCTCGCGGATCGTGATGTCTCGCCGCAGGAAGACGCGCAGCAGGTCGGCGCGGCTGAGGATGCCCATCAGCCTGCCGGCGTCGTCCACGACGGGCAGCCGTTTGACGTGGTGGCGGGCCATGGTGCGGGCGGCTTCCACGACAGACCACTGCGGTCGCGCCGTGATGGCCGGGCTGGTCATCAGCGCTTCGGCGGTCAGTGCGTGGGCCTTGGCGCGTTCGGCGGGCAGCAGCTGCGCGGCGGGTAGATGGCCGCCCGGATCCGTCTGGATCTCCTGTTTGCGCAGCAGGTCTGCTTCCGACACGACGCCGACAGGACGGCCCTGGTCGTCGACGACCGGTACCGCCGTGATGTCATGGTCCGCGAGGTGCTCGGCGATGTCCTTGAAGCTTGTATCCGGCCGCACACTCACAACGGCCGTGGTCATGAGGTCGCCGACCATCCGATGCAGCATGTCACCGCTCCCTCCTCAGGTGCTTGTCAGCACAGGTCCTCTCTCCACTGTCCGCCCCTTGGAGAGCACCCGCACTGCCCCTGGTACTGCGGCCCCTCAGGCCGGCCGAAGGGCGCGGAGGTCCTTCTCAGCCTTCACCGCCGCCTCTGAGCCGTCGCCCTGGCGGACTATCGGCCTCCGTACAGCCGGTCGAGGCCGACGAGCACCACATCTCCGTCTGCTTCAGCCGAGCGGAGCTCGGGAGTGAAGCCGACGCCGCTGTAGCAGGCGCATCTGGTGTGGGCGACCTCCTCGCCGCGCGCGCCGAGCAGGGCGAGAAGGCGACGGAGATGTTCCAGGTGGTGCACGTCCATGACCTCGTCCCAGCGCGCCACTCCCACCGACAGCAGTGCCCCGGAACGGACGTCGACCCGGCCGCGTACGACCACGTCCGCTTCCAGGTCGGCATGGTGCACCGGGTCGGGAAGTGAGCCGTGGGCCGCTGTCGAGGGGCGCGCACCGAAGACAGCGGGGTCGGCGAAGGCCATGACCCAGTCACGGCAGACCTGGGCGAAATGAGGGCGTGCCACGGCGGAGTCGAAGACGGGACGTACGCGCCGCCAGACCTTGACGACTTCCTGTTGCTCCAGCGCCGAGCGGTGGGGCCAGATCGCCGCATGTTCGAAGGCCAGCAGAGGCTCCGTGATGTGCAGCCGGACCAGGTTCGGCCGGAAAGCGTCGGGTTCACCGTGGAGCAGTGCGTTCGCCTGCAGCAGCGCGAGACAGTGCGAGGCTTCGGTGAGCGGAATGCCGAGGCATTCGGCGATCTCGCCCTGTGTCGAGCAGCCCGAGGCGACGGCGGCGAGCACGGAGTGGCAGAGCGCCCGGTCCCAGTGGTCGGTCTCCTCCTGCAGCAGGTGATGTGCCTCCAGGAACAAGGGCGTCCGGGGATTGAGGACGACTCTGCACATCCAGGCGTCGAAGTCGTCCGGTCCGCTGGGGGCGTGGTCTCCGCAGTAGTGCTGGTAGGCGAGGGTTCCACCCACGACGGCGTGGACCAGCAGGGCTAGGCCGGGATCATCGATGCCCCAGAACCGCGCGGCCTGCCGGAAGTCCAGCGGGCGAAGGGTCAGTTCCAGATCGGCCAGTTCGTGCAATGGTGAGGCCGAGCAGAACAACCGTTGCATGACCGGCAGGGCGCTACCGCTCAGCACCAGGCGCGCTCGGTTGTCCCGCCCCGACTCACGCAGGCGCCGGTAGGCGCTGTGGATGACGGAGGGCAGCGCGGGACTCTGCCGTACGAGGTCGGTGAACTCGTCGACGACGATGGGAACGGGCCGCGCGTCGCCCAGCGCGAGCAGAGCGTCGACGGCGTCTTCCCAGCCGCGCCAGTGGTTCGGCGGTGATGCGCCCGTGTGCTTGGCCAGCTCGTCGCCGAGTCGGCGCAGGGACTCGGCTTGAGTCGCCGGTTGTGCTCCGAAGTAGAAGCCGCCCAGGGCTGCGGTGAGAGCCTTGAGTAGGTACGTCTTGCCTTGCCGCAGCCGTCCTGACACGACTCCGAGGCCGGCTCCGATGCGGGTGGCAGAGGAGAAGGCGACGAGTGCGTCCCACTCGGCATCGCGATCGAAGACCGTCTCCGGCTTCGCGGGGTGGGAAAGGTCGGACGGCGACACGGCTGCTCCCCTCACTCGGCAGCACTCCTTCAACCAGTACAACGTCGAATGCCGCACGCCGCGACATACGCGCCAGGCCGGCGGTGCGCTGTGCGGAGCAGGTTGTCGGGCCCGCGGCGGAATGGGACATGCGGCGTGGGATGTGTGCTCATCGATCTGCACCCGGTGGAAGGCGTACAGCAGGAGCACCGAGACCGCCGAGGGCGGCCACAGGCGGCGCGCACACCGCAGACGGCTGTTCGTTACTGAGGTTTTGAGGGTGGGGTCGGTGGGTCGATAGCCAGACCGGTGGCGGTGAGGCGGCCGTCGATCAGGTGAGGTCGGAGCTGGATCTTGCGTAACTCGCGGCGGTGTTTGCGGTCGGGGTCGTGGGGTGTGTCGAAGGCAGTGTCGGCCATGGCCCTGCGCACGAGTGACCAGACGGCCTCGACGGGGTTCAGGTCGGGTGCGTATGAGGGAAGACGGACGGTGGTGAGCCAGTCGTGGTGGGCTTCGTACTTTTCCAGACCTGCTGCCAGGTGGGTGTTGAGATTGTCCCAGACCACCACGATGGGACCGCCGAGCTGGATGTGGGCCCTCACCAGCAGGTCTCGGTAGTCCTGTCAGGAGAAGCTCTTCCGTGCTCCCTTCAGGAGCAGATGGTGACGAGGCCGGTAGATCAGTCTGGCGGTCTCGCCGGGTTTGTAGCAGTACAGCGCGGCGGCCGAAGTCCTGCGACGGAATCTTCCCGGGACGCGAATGACGGGCGTGCGGCCACGTCGCGCCCAGGTCCGGGCCCGGGGCGGAGCCATCGCGAATCCGGCCTCGTCCTCGAAGACGATCCGCGCCTCGGACGGCGCCGCGAGACTTTTACCCGCGGCCACACCTCTTTCTTCCACTGCTCCACCGCGTGCTCGCCGCGTTCGAGTGCCCGGCGGGCAGGTGCCTGCCAGGACCAGCCGTGCCGCTTCAGCAGCCGCCACACCGTCGCCACCACCGACAGACTCAGCCGCAGACGACGGCGGATCACCGTCTGGACCCGGGCCAGAGTCCAACGCTCATCGTCGAAGCCGTGCGCTGACGGACCCTTGCCGAGTTCCTCCTCGAGCACCGCGAACTGGGCATCGGTAACGGTCGGGGAGTTGGCCGGGCCCGCGGAGCGCAAGGCCTCCATGCCACCCTCGCGCCAGCCCGGCGCCAGCGTTGCACCGACCGCACACTCACCCGCAGGTCCTTCGCGATCACTGCGGTCTTCTCACCCGCCGCGAACCGCTCGCCGGCCTGGAGCCGGATCCTCTCCCGAAACACCCGACGCTCAGCGGTCAGGCCCCCACCCTCCGGATACCGCATCCCACCGGCATACCGCAGGGATCATGAACCCTCACCACCCCCACGACAACCTGAAAACCTCAGTAGCTGTGCCTCTGATGTCTTCGGGCGTTTCCCCTCCACCGCCTTCTCACCTGATCAGTTTGAGGGGCTTCCCGAGCCCGCACTCGAGGCTGCCGAGAATCGCTGTGCGCGGTCATCGTGCACAGCGACGCGTTCCCCGCCGGCCTGCCGTCACCCTGCGGAGCGTTCTCCCCTCGTGCATAAGGGGGACGGAACGGATACTCGTTGAGTATGGGCGACCGACCTTCCCACCAGGCACGGCACGAGACGCCCCTGGAGCGTGCCGACCGCAACTTCGTCGAGTTGCTGCAGGAGCTGCGCGTCACCCAGACCGGGGTGCAGATCCTCTTCGCGTTCCTCCTGACGCTGGCCTTCACCCCGCGCTTCCCGACGCTGGACACGGTCCAGCGCGCCACGTACGTGACGACGCTGCTGTTCGCCATGCTGGCCGCGGCCTTGTTCACGGCGCCCGCCGCGCTGCACAGAGCGCTGTTCCATCAGCATGCCAAGCCTGTCATCGTGCGCATCTCCTCGTGCCTGGCCAGGATCGGGATGTGGGTGCTCATGCTGGCGTTCACCGGGTCGGTGCTGCTGGTGGTGGACGTGGCGCTCGGACGCGTGGCAGGGATCGCCGCCGGAGCGGGGACGCTGCTGGTGTGTGTGGGGCTGTGGCGGATCCTGCCTTGGGTCGTGCGTCGCGCGATCGTCGCACCGCGGAAGGATCGGGGACCAAGTTAGGCCGAGGACGCGTCCAGCGTGTGCGGCAAGGTGAACAAGAGCCACCAGGGAAACGAGAACGAGAGCCATGATTTCGATAAGTTGATCAAGAGCCATGCATCCTGATCACGTGTGACGAGGAAGGGTGTGCTGGATCCAATGCCCGACTCCGACACGAATCCGCCGAAACGGAACAGCGGACCACCAGACCCCCGTAATGGCAAACGACATGGATTCCCAGCAGCCAGATGCCGCAAGGCTTCGTCTGCGGCTCGGCGCCGAGCTGGAGCTAATCGCTGATCAGCTCAGGTCGCTGACTCGTGCCCAGGATCGGTTGCACGACCTGTATGAGGCGGTCCTCGGCCGGGATGTGGACCTGTCCGTTTTGCTGCAGCTGATCGTTGAGACCGCGATGGAACTGGTCGGCGCCCGTTACGGTGCGCTGGGCGTGCTCGATGCCGGGGGCGAATATCTCGACCGATTCATCCCGGTGGGCCTGTCGGAGCAGGAGTGGGCCGACCTGGCCGGGGCAGACTTCCCGCGGGGGCGCGGGCTGCTACGGCGCCTGATCACCCATCCTGAGCCACTGCGCGTCGATGACCAGGGACAGGTCCACCTCTCCACGCTTCGCGGCTTCCGCGATCAGGCCCTCGAGCAGGGCCTCGAAGACGCCGGCGTCACGCCACTGCCGGAAGCGGTTGGAGACCGTCGACCAGGCGCCGAACTCGTACGGCATCTCCCGCCATTGCCCGCCGGTCTTGAACCGCCAGATCACGCCCTCGAACTGCTGCCGCAGCCGCTCGGGGTAGGGGCCGTACTCGCCGATCGGCAGGTACGGCTCGATGAACTCCCATTCCTCGTCAGTCAGTTGCACTCGTGTCACGCAAGAAGATCTACCGGTCCAGGCCCCGCCGCGAGGGTGATTCCCGCAGATTGATCACGACCCGATACGCGCCCTAGTGCCCGACCGGGCCTGCGCGGCCGTCATCGGCGACGTCGGGGGGGCACGATCTGCAGGCCGCGGCCGCCATGGCCCAGATACGCAACATGCTGCGTGCGCTGCTCTACGACCAGCGCACGCCGCCTAGCGCGGTTCTTTCCCGGCTCGACCGCACCCTCGACGCCATCACCGACAACCCCGTCACCACCGCCTGCCTCGCCCGCATCGAACCCGAAGATGAAGGCGGCTGGACACTGCGCTGGAGCAGTGCGGGCCATCCACCGCCACTGCTGCTCACCCCCGAGCGCCAGGTCCGGTACCTGCAGGCTGACCCTGACCTGCCCCTCGGCGTGGATATCACCCAACCACGCCACGACCACACCCGCCTTTTGCCCCCGGAAGCCACGGTGATCTTCTTCACCGACGGGCTCATTGAACACTCCGAGCACCTCGTCGAAGCGGGCCTGGAACGCCTTGCCGCTCTTGTCGCCGAGCACGCCGCTCTGCCCTTGCGGCACTTCGTACAGGTATTGGTCGACCTCCATCCCAGCGACGGCCACGACGACATGGCCATTCTCGCCCTGCGCACCCCGCGCGCCTGATCAAAGGAGCGATCGAGCGAGTGGCCACCCATCCTCCACGCCGACACTCACGGCGGCTCCCTCAAGCCCGAGGAAGTCACTCGATCGGGGGGCTCCCGATATGGTTGCCGATCATGAACCGGTAACGAGTCCATCGGCTCTACGAGCGGAGCAAAGTGGCTCTTTGATCAACTTGCCGGAGTCGCTCTCAGTCCATCCTGCCGAAAGCGGCGCCTGGGCTCCGGTAACGGACTTGGTGGCGCGGTGACGTGTCCGGTGGGCTTCTGCCCGTGTCAGGAGTTGCCGCCGGGACGTGGCTGTGTGTCGCCGGTAGCGTGGACAGTACGCACAGGACGGTCGCCCTGGCTTCCGCCGCAGGGAACTGTCCCGGGGTGCTGGAGGTTTGACGACCATGGTGGTGGAACCAGCGTGGCAGAGGCCCGTCGCCGGCCCGAGCCGGTGGAACCGGGTAACGCGTCCGACCTGCTGGGCACTAATCGGTTCCACCCCTTGCTCAGCGCCGAGGATCAGGTGGAGCTGGTCAAACGGATCGATGCCGGGGTGTACGCAGACCATCTGCTGCGTGAAGCCGAGGCCAGTGGGTGGGAACTGTCCGCCGAAAGGCGCCGTGGCCTGTAGGCAGTGGCCCGTGACGGTCAGCACGCCAAGGACCACATGATCCGCGCCAACCTGCGACCGGTCGTCGCGTTTGTCAGGAAGAGCTATGACCATCGCGGCCTGCCCTTTCGACGTGCTCAAGGAGGGGAACCTGGGCCTGACCAGGGCGGTGGAGAAGTTCGACTCCACCAAGGGCTGCAAGTTCTCCACCTACGCGACGTGGTGGATCCGGCAAGCCATCGAACGGGGCCTGACCCGCCATGCCAGGATGGTACGACTGCCCCTCCAGGTGGTGGAAGACATCGGCAAGCCGACCTCTCCATGTACCAGCTGATCGACTCGGGCATGACGGCCACGAGGGTGCCGCCGTTCTTCAGGAAGCCCAGGGCGTACACGACGTGGGCGGTGGCGTTGCTGAAGAGCGGGTTCATCAGGATGCGGTCGTAGGGCTCGTCGATGGCGAGCGGGTCAAGGCCGAGGAAGTCACCCTGGATGACCTGGCGGGCGATACCGAGTTCTCGGAGGACGTGGGCTCGGCGTGGTTGATTTCGACGCAATCCACGATGCCCATTTCCTCGGCGGTCTGATTGGCGGGCGAGCCGACTCCGGCCGACGCTTCCAGCACGGTGTGGCCGACCCGCTCGCCGACGTCCTCGGCGGCAGCATCCTCGCCCCGACGGCCGTATCATGGCCGCCATCGGCGACGACCCGGTGGTGGCGCGGGCCCGCCGCGACGGCAGCGACGGCACCCTCCCCGACCCCGCGCAGGCGGCCCGCGCGGTGCGGGAGGCATGCGTGCTGAGCACCGAGGCCCGGCGTACCCGGCGCATCTCCGGCCCCGAACCGGGCGCGGCGGCCTGCGCCATACCGATCACGGCCGGGACCGAAGTGCTCGGCTCGAACGTGCTGGTCGGCGACCGTCTCGACGCCGGAGACATACGGTCCCTGGAAAGCGCCGGCCCTGGTCACGGCGGTCGTGCTGCTGAGCGAGCGCAGCGTCGCCGAGGCCGAGCACCGATTGCGCGGCGAGATCCTGGAGGAGCTGCTCGGTGCACCTCACCGTGACCTGGAGGGCCTGCGCCGGCGCACCGCCCTGATAGGCCTGAACCTGGCCCCGGCCGCACACCGTACTCACCGCCCGCTGCCGCGGCGGCGGCCACCGCCCGACCGTCTCCGACGCGGCCACCGCCCTCACCGGGCACGAACACGGCCTGGCCGGCGAGTACCGCGGCGACGTGGTCGTCGTACTCCCCGGCGACCCCGAACCGGGCCCCACCGCCCGCGCGCTCGGCGACCACCTGCCGAGACCGTCGGCGCTCCGGTCACCTTCGGCGCCTGCGTCACGCCGCGGGCGTGGACGAGGGTGCCGACGAAGTCGCCGAGGACGGCGGTCAGGGCGGTGCGCAGATCGCCGGGCACGGGCGCCGCCGGCCAGGGGCGCAGCGTCTTCAACGCGGCTGCGGCCAGCTCCGCCTTTGTACGAAAGTACAGGTGGCCTTGCTCGCCGGCGGCCCAAGCGACGGCGTCCAGGGTCATGCGCGTGAAGCCCTGGTCGGCGAGCAGGGACAGCGCCGCCGCCAGAATGGCGGCCCCTTGCCCGGGGGCGCGGACGTCCCGCGATTCCGCGACACGCTACGGCTGTGTCGGTGTACTCCACGCACCGATTCTACTTGAAATACCGAACCACTCGGTTTAGTTTTTGTGAGGCGCGCCGATCGTCGCGTCCGTCCTCTCGAAAGGGACCCCTCATGCGTTACGCCGTTCTCGGCACCGGCATCGTCGGCCGGACCATCGCAGCCAAGCTCACCGCCCTGGGTCACGAGACCGTCATCGGCACCCGCGACCCGGAGGCCACCCTGGCCCGCACCGAGCCCGACGGCTACAGCAACGCCTCGTTCGCCGAGTGGCTGGCCGACCACTCCGCCGTGCGGCTCATCACCTTCGCCGAGTCAGCCGCCTGGGCCGAGGCCGTGGTCAACACGACCGCGGGCGGCGCCAGCCTGGAGGCCCTGACCGCTGCGGGCGCCGACAACCTGGCCGGCAAAGTGCTCCTCGACATCGCGAACCCGCTGGACTTCTCCGCGGGGATGCCTCCGTCACTGAACCCGGTCAACACCGACAGCCTCGGGGAGCGGATCCAGCGCGCCTTCCCCGACACGCGTGTCGTAAAGGCCCTCAACACCATGAACTGCGAGGTCATGGTCGACCCGTCCCGCGTGGCGGGCGAGCACGACGTGTTCGTATCGGGTGACGACACAAACGCCAAGAAGCAGGTCACCGAACTGCTGGTGTCCTTCGGCTGGCCCGCTGCGAGCGTCATCGACCTCGGCGGCATCACCACAGCCCGCGGGACCGAGATGCTCCTGCCCATCTGGCTGCGCCTGTGGGGCGCGCTCGGCCACGCCGACTTCAACTTCCACATCGCAGGCGCCCGCACGAGCGCCTGACCCCCGTTCGTGGTGGCGGGGCATCCGGCACCCCGAGCACGGCCGGTCTGCCGGTCCCTGCCCCCAGCCCGGCCAGATGTTCGATGAGGCATGCGGCCTTAACCCGGTGGACCACCGGACGGCCGCCGTCGGACACCCGGACTGCTCCCGGCCGCGCATCCCAGGCCTTGACGCCCTCGACGAGAATCTCGTCACCGGCCGGGACCCCGGCAACCGCACTCTGTCCTCCCGTACCTCCGGAGCACCGCACCCGATGTCCCCCACCCCCACCCTGGTCGTCGTCGCCCACCCCGACCGGGACGCCTCCCGCGTCACCGCCCACCTGGCCGAGGCCGTACGCGACCTGGCACACGTCACCGTCCACGACATCGTCGCCGCCTACCCCGACGGCCGCATCGACGTCCCGCGCGAGCAGCAGTTGCTCCGCGACCACGACGTGATCGTCTGGCAGTTCCCCTGGCACTGGTACGCCGCGCCCGGCGTGCTCAAGTCCTGGATCGACCAGGTCCTCACCTTCGGCTTCGCCTACGGATCCGACGGCATCGCGCTGCGGGAAAAGACGCTGCAGATCGTCACGTCCACCGGCGGCCCCGCCGCCTCGTACACAAGCGAGGGCTTCAATCTCTTCACCATGACGGAGCTCATGGCCCCGTTCCGCGCCACCGCCCGTCTCACCGGCATGCACCTGGCCGACCCGCTCGTCCTGCACGGCGCGCGCACCGTCTCCGACGAGGACCTCGCCCTGCACGCCAAGCACTACCGCGAGCTCCTGTCCAGCTGACACACGCCGAGCCGTCGGCCGACCACCCCGAACCACTTCCGTACCGAACCGCTCGGTATGGAAGGGCAACTATCCTGACCAGGTGAGTGGAACGGAAACCAAAGCCGCGGGGCGACCGCGCTCTGCCGAGAAGGACGCCGCCATCCTGCAGGCCGCCCTGGAACTGCTGGCCTCTCAGGGCTACACGCGCATGAGCCTCAGCCAGGTTGCCGCTGCCGCGCAGGTCAGCAAGTCCACGATCCACTTGCGGTGGAAGACGAAGGCTGATCTCCTCACCGCAGCCCTCGCCGCCGCCCGCATGACAGACACTCCACCCCCCAGTGGGGACCTCCGCACCAACCTGGTGAACATCCTCAAGGACTTCGCCGCCACCATCGAGCGAGTCAACGGCATGGCACTCATCGGCACCTGCCTCGCCGAAGAGGCTCACACCCCCGAACTCCTCGCCCTCCTGCGCGAACGCACCGTACTCCCCCGCCGGACCCTACTGCGGGATGCCCTGGAACAGGCGCAGCTGACCGGCCAGATCCGCGAAGACGCTGATCTCGAAGCGGCCGTGTCGGCACTGCTCGGCCCGTTCTACGCCGACTACATGGCAGGACGTGGCGGCGACCCGCAGTGGGCCGAGCAGGCCGTTGACCTGGTACTCGCCGGAACACGCGCCGGCAACTGACGGCATGACCGCGCCTGACGCGGTGCACGGTCCGCATCAGCGCCGACCGACCCACACGGACCGCTCGCCGGGGCGGTGGTCGCCCTCGGTCACGGAGACGGTGTCGAATCGCCGGGTGGTGCGGCTACTGATGGTGTAGGCAGGCCACCCCGGATCACCTGTGGTGGCGAGGGTGACCCAGGCACCATGCATGGCGTTGGCCATCTCCTGCCGGGGTGCGGAACCGATCAGCGGCGTGACGGACTTGTCATCCAAGTTGTCGAAGACGAAGGAGAGTTCGGCGGCGTGGCAGGCCCCGCGGCGACCGCCGAACGTCGGAGGCTGCCAGGCGCACTCGTACAAATAGGCACCGTCCGGGCGATGCGGGACCTGCGCCTCGGCGAGGCGGACGGCCGGGATGCGGTGGAACCAGTCCGTCGCGATCGCGGCAAGCAGCACTCCCGGCGTGGCGTCGGGTCGCTGCTCGCGGTAGGTGCGGATCACGGTCCGGGGGTCGAGCCCGTAGCCGGCCGCGGCGCGATCCAGTTACGGCTCGCCCACCAGGTCGATCACGCCGTTCGGCACGAGGAAGAGGCGGAACTCGTCACTGTTCCTCCCGACCAACAGGTCGACGTCACGTGCCGCTCCGTCCGCGATCGCGTCGATGGGCGGCCGCGGCAGCGTGACCCCGTCGACGACAGGCTCGAAGGGCATCAGATTGCAGGCCGCCTCGCCCCAGCGGGCCGGATCGGGGTCGGCCGAGATATCCGTGCGCAGCTGCTGCGGGGCACGGACCAGGCGGTCGAGCGGAACGGCGCCGATGATCTCACGGGTCGCCTCGACGCCGAGCAAGCCGACGAGACGGTGGCCGATCAGCGGGGGCGGTCGCCGGACCCAGCGTGTGATGCGCGGCGCCGCTCTGGAGGACGGCACGGCGGAACGGGCCCCGGGCCGACGGCATGGCCAGCAGGGTGCCGATGCCCATGACGCCCGCGGACTCACCGAAGACGGTGCCCCGGTCCGGGTCGCCGCCGAAGGCACGGATGTTGTCGCGGACCCACTCCAGCGCCGCGATCTGGTCGAGCAGGCCCGGGCTGGCGGCGTCCCCGGCTCCCAGATGGAGGAAACCATCCGCTCCCAAACGGTAGTTGACGGTCACGCAGACGACACCGTCACGAGCGAGGCAACCGCCGTCGTACCCGGACAGGGCCCCGGAGTCGTTGGCGAAGGCACCACAGTGCACCCAGACCATGGCGGGCAGCCGCCCACCCGGGCCGGGCGTCCAGACGTTGAGGCTGAGGCAGTCCTCGCCCGGCACACGTCCACCTCAGGGATCAGGCGATCGTACGGTGCGGCGTACGGCGGCTTGGGGGCCGTCGGGCCGTAGTTGGAGGCCTCGCCCGCGCACCCGTCCAGGACGCCGGAAACCGCGGCGGCTGGAAGCCGTGCGTGACGAACGGCGGTGCGGCGTAGGGGATGCCCTTGGAGGCCGCCACCGCTCGGTCGTCGATCCGTCCGCCCACGGCGCCCTGTGCTCGATCAACCGGGCACGGAAATCGCAAAGAACGGAGAAGTCAAACGCCGCATCGTCCAGCTCAAGACCGAGGAGGAACTTCCAGTCCATCCGGGCCCGGACCTGGTCAGCGGCCTGTCGGTCGGTGAGCCCTTCGGCGTACTGGAGCACCGACACCAGCGCCGATACCCCGGGCGACACCGCTGGCCGCCCCCGTGCGAGGAACGCCTCGGCAAAGGACTCGTCCTCGAACAGCGGACCGAGCGCCGCACAACACGGACCGCAAGCGTCCCCTTCGGGCACGAAGCCCGCACCAACCGCGCAGTCAGCTCCGGCACTCCGCGATCAGCCTGCGGCTCCAGCGACATCCAGCCCCACCCTCGATCGGCGAACAGGCCGATCATGGCAGCCCGGCTCACCGTCATAACCGGTTTACGGATTTCCCAACGGAGTCGTGAACACCTGGACTTTCTGCAAGAGTCCCGGTAAGCCGTCAGCCTCACGCCGATCGAGGCCGTCGGCAGTCCGAGCACGACTGGTGGGCGGCTTTCCAGTCCCCACCGGCTCTCGGCGTGGTCGGTGCCCCAACGTGTGGCCGTCATATCTGCGGAACGACCGCGATCGGACACGGTGCGTGATGCAGCACCGCGTGATTGATCAGACCCAGTTGCAGGCCGAAGTGCCCACGCCGCCGACGGGCTCCGACGACGAGCAGGTCGGCACCCGACGCGGCCTCCAGAAGCGCCTGTCGTGCCGGCCTCTCGACCACCCGGCGGCTCACCGGTGCGGCGTCCCGGTACTGCTCTGCGGGGCCGCGCAGTGCGTCGTCGAGCACTTGTGCCGGCGCGCGGTGGTGGGCCCCGAAGGCGTATGGCGACGGAGGTGGGGCCTCAGAGGCCGCCTCGAACGGGGCACACCAGGCGTGCACCGCCACCAGCCGGCAGCGCCGCACGTGGGCCTCACGAAACGCGAACTGCACCGCCGTGCCGCTTCCCTCTCCGTCCTCGACGCCCACGACGACGCTCCCGAACCGGGCGTCCCGGTGCTCCGCCTCGCCGCGCACGACAATGACCGGGCAATCGGCCCGCCCTGCCACGGCCAGGCTGACCGACCCCAGGAGCATCCCGGCGAGATCTCCGAGCCCTCTGGACCCGAGCACGAGCGCGAAGGCGTTACGCCCCGTGCTCACCAGGGCGGAGGCCGCATCGTCGTGGAGCACCTCGCTCGACAGCCGCACGGTCGGCGCATTCTTTCTGACCCGTTCGGAGGCAGCGGCGACCAGGTCGGAGGCGTCCTGGCCCGGCGCCACCGCGTGCACGAGGTGCAGCGGCACCTTGTGCCGGACTGCCTCGTTCGCGGCCCAGTCCAGCGCCTCCAGGCTCGGCTCGGACCCGTCGATACCGACCACCAGGGGAATCGTCAAGGTCCATGTCTCCTCTCCTGGCGGGATCCACACTCCAAGGTCCGCCCCACACGAGTGCACATGCGCCGCAGATTCGGAGACACCGCGAATGAGTAATGCCGTGCTTGGCGTGTCGGCGCTCTACGCGCAAACGGACTCGGTCACCGTCATTCCAGCTTCTTACGGGACGAAAGCAGTCGCCATTGGGCCGGTCGTCACCGTGGGGGCCTGGAAGAGATCCACGGCGCGCACGTGGAAAAGACCCGACCCGCGCGTCGTGATGCACCGCAGCGCACGGACCGTACCTTTCCCGGCTTGCACAGGTCGGGACCTGTCGTGCGGAATCTGCGCAACGACGAGGCCCAGAAGCCCGGTGGCGGGTGCGGTCGACGGCCGGATGATGAGAGGAGGAGGCAGAGAAGACTGACTGTGCCCGGCAGGAGCGATGACCAGTCCTCGAATCGTGCCTGGATTCAGCGCACCAGGCACTCGCCGGTGCCGTCGCGGCCTCGCTCGATGTGCAGCCCGTCGCCTGCGGCCTGGAGCGGTTTCCGGACGGTGAGCTGCGTCCCGTCGTCGGCCAGGTGCGGGGCACGGACGTGTACGTGATCCAGCCGACGGGGCCAAGGGTGAACGAGTACCTGGTCGAGTTGCTCCTGCTGCTGGATGCCTGCCGTCGGGGCGGTGCGCACCGGCTCACTGCCCGTGGTACCCCATGCTGCTCGGCAACTGACCGGCCCTGTGTCTGCCGAGAATCCGGCCCATCCAACTCGGACCCTCTGGTGCCGGGGCGTCGGCCAGACTCCGGGGGACCACGCGTCCCCCGCGTACAGATCGGCCAACTCTGCCTCTGCCACGACGAGCTGTTTGCGCACGCGTTCGACGTCATCGGTCAGTTGCCGGCGCACCCGTCCGATCTGCTCGAACCTCCAGGACACCGCCCCCCGCGGTCAGTAGCCGATCAACTCCGGACCATAGGGACCCCGGCTGCCGAATGTCGGCAAAACCGGCAAGATCCGAGCCGTGTCTGGTCAATCGTAAGATCGGAGGACCCAGGGGTTCTGGGTATGGCGGTCACGTGGGCGCCGGCTCGACGACTCAAAAGACTTGGCCGCCCGGAGCCCCGCGACGACTCGCCCTGCTCGCGCTCGCGCGCCTCATGTCCTGTGGGCGACGCTTCGTGACGGAGAGTGTTATCAAGATTAACCTTCCGTCACGATGGCGCTTGACATCACGATTGGGAAGTCCTACCCCGCAGATAGTCGCAAGGAGTAGGTTCGCTCTCACCCCAACTCTCCCACCTCGGGCTTCGCCCCGGCGTCGATCGCCCGCAGGGTGGGCCGCCCGATGTGGGCATGGACCAGCCGCCGCACACCATGCCGTGCGGCCTTCTCGCCGACTGTGCGCACGCTCGCGTGGCGACCCACCCCGCCGCGGAATCGTATCGGTCGGCCTCGATCCGGTAGCCGTAGGCGGGATGCGCCGTGTGCACCACCGGACGACACCGCACCCGCACGGCACCGAACTCGAGGTCGCCGGCCTGCACGCGGGCACCGTGTGCGGCCGCGAGCCCGTGCAGTCGGGACCTCAGCTCCGACCGTTCGTCGGTGACCAGCCAGGCGTCGAGCCGGCCGAGCGGCGGCTCGGCCCCAGGGGCGCCGTCGAGAACCGCACGGTGCCCGGCGTACCGCCGGGGCGAGTTCCTCGCCCTCGCGCCCATCAGCGCCAGTCGCAGTCAGCGGTTCACGGGCAGGTCGACATCGTCAGCCGTGGTGACTGCTGCACGTCTTCCTGGAGCGCCTCCTGATCGGCGTCCCCATCGCAGTTACACCTGTGCGAGAGCGTGGACGGTGTCGTCGGCCTCAGGCATCACCCCGGCGCCGAGCCCGGTGCACCACTGCGGTGACCGCATTCTCGAAGCTTTCGGAGCGCCAACTGTCCGGGTCAGCCGGACGAGGCGCCTGTTGGGGGTAGCTCTGTGGCTCGCCGAGCCTGTTCGGCGGCGGCGACGTTGTTCTTGACGAGCAGGAAGCTGTCGGGAGTCACCGAGACCGAGTCGATGGCGGCGTCGACCAGAAGGCGGGCGAAGTCCGGGTCGTCGCTGGGGCGCTGGCCGCACAGCCCCACCTTGCGGCTCTTGAGGTGGGCGGCGGCGATAAGGGTCCGGATGCTCGTGGTGACGGCCGGATCGCGCTCGTTGAAAAGCGCGCGGAGCTGTTCGGAGTCCCGGTCGACACCAAGGGTGAGCTGGGTCAGGTCATTGCTGCCGATGGAGAAGCCGTCGAAGCGGTCGCTGAACTCTCTGGCGAGGATGATGTTGGAGGGAATCTCCGCCATCACATAAGCCTCAAGGTCGTTGCGGCCGCGGACCAGACCGTGGCCGGCCATGACCTCCAGAACACGGTCGGCCTCCTCAAGGGTCCGGCAGAACGGGATCATCACGACCGTGTTCGTGAGCCCCATCTCGTCGCGGACCCGGCGCAGTGCCCGGCATTCCAGGCCGAAGCCTTCGCGGTAGCCCTCGCTGTAGTAGCGGCTGGCACCCCGCCAGCCCAGCATGGGGTTGTGCTCCGAAGGTTCGAACTGCCGGCCGCCGATGAGTCTGGCGTACTCGTTGGTCTTGAAGTCGCTCATCCGGACGATGACCGGCTTGGGCCACCAGGCGGCGGCGATGCGCCCTATGCCGTAGGCCAGCCGCTCCACGAAGTACTCCGTCTTGTCGGCGTAGCCCCAGGTCAGCTCCGCGATCCGGGCACGGGCTGCCTCGTCGGCCAGCTCGTCGAAGCGCACCAGCGCCATGGGATGGATCTTGATGTGGGTGTTGACGATGAATTCCATCCGAGCCAGTCCGACGCCGTCGGCGGGCAACCGCCACCACCGGAACGCAGCCGAAGGGTTGGCGATGTTGAGCATCACCCTCGTCGTCGTGGTCGGCACCTCGGTCAGGTCGATGTCCTGTTCGTCGTAGTCGAGGACGCCGTCGTAGACGACGCCTTCCTCGCCCTCCGCGCAGCACACTGTGATCTCCCTGCCGTCGGGGAGCACGCTGGTGGCGTCGGTGGTGCCGACGACGGCAGCCACGCCGAGTTCCCGGCTGACAATGGCCGCGTGTGAAGTGCGTCCGCCGTGGTCGGTGACAATGGCGGCCGCCCGTTTCATGATCGGTTCCCAGTCCGGGTCGGTGGTCTCGGTCACAAGCACGGCACCGTCCTGGAACCGTCCGATCTCGGCGGCGCTGCGCAGGTTGCACACCGGCCCGGCAGCAATGGCGTCGCCGACGGCCAGGCCGGTCGTCAGCGGTTCACCGCGTTCCCTCAGCCGGAAGGAGCGCAAGGTGGCAGTCTGTTTGCGGGCCTGGACGGTTTCTTGCCGGGCCTGAACGATGTACAGCTCGCCGGTGTCGCCGTCCTTGCCCCACTCGATGTCCATCGCGTGCCCGTAGTGCTCCTCGATGAGCACCCCCGACCTGGCCAACCGCAGGATCTCCGCATCGTCGAGCACGCAGGCGGCCTGCTCCTCTTCGGTGGTCGCCACGGTCATCGTCGGCTGCGTGCCGTCGCCGTAGACGACCTTGGTCTGTTTGCCGCCGATCGTCTTGGAGATCACCGGGTTGGTGTCGGCCTGGGCGAGCAGCGGCTTGTGAACCTGGTACTCGTCCGGATCCACCCGGCCGCCCACGACGGACTCGCCCAGACCGAAGGCGGCATTGACGAGCACCACGCGCGGGAAGCCGCTGTCGGTGTCGAGGGTGAACATCACGCCCGCTCCGGCCCGATCGGAGCGGACCATCTGCTGCACACCGATCGACAGAGCCACCTTCAGGTGGTCGAAGCCGTGGTGCTCCCGGTAGCTGATGGCCCGGTCGGTGAACAAGGACGCGTAGCAGCGCTGGCAGGCCTCCAGCAGGGCTTCCGCGCCCGTGATGTTGAGGAAGGTCTCCTGTTGCCCAGCGAAGCTGGCCTCGGGAAGGTCCTCGGCGGTGGCGCTGCTGCGCACCGCGACGTCCGGGTCGGCCCGCCGGAGGCGGTCTCCCAGTTCCCGGTAGCTGCGGCGGACGGCCTCGGCCAGGTCGGTCGGGAATGGGGCGCCGAGGAACATGCGCCGAATCGACTCGCCGACCTCGGCCAGGTCGGCGCCGCGGTGCAGCGCGTCGATCCCCTCCGACACCCGGGGGCCCAGGTCGTTGGCGGTGAGGAAGCGCCGGTATGCGTGCGCGGTGGTCGCGAAGCCGCTCGGGATCCGTACGCCCTGCGGCGACAAGTGGCGGATCATCTCCCCGAGTGAGGCGTTCTTGCCACCGGCCACGGCGATGTCCGCCATCGAGAAGTCTTCCAGCCACCTGATCAGGTCCTGCTCGGCCATCGTGCCCTCCTTCCGACGGCGCGCCGCCCCTTCGAGAGGTTGCACCCCGGGCGGACGCCCTACCACAAGTACGGCTCGGCGCGCCTCGGCAGACCGGGACCACAGGGAAACAGGACCACAAGGTCCTGACCAGCCTCGCACGGCAGTCTGCCGTCCGTGTCGGCATCAGCCGAGCAGAGTACGCACCCGTATGGTCTCGACGCGCCGCCACCCGGTCGTAGGCAGCAACAGCCATCCGCTCGGGGCATGCCGCCCGCTCCCCCGATTCCTGCCGTTCCCTGCCCCCGCTGCGACACCTCCACGTGCCGCCCCGTGCAATGGCAGCCTGGCACCGCAGGCGGCCTGCTGGACTCCCGTGCCGACTCTGGGACGACTGGTCACCGTTCGTCCCGGCCGGGAGGAACGGGCCGGGCGTCGCGCGCGGGACGGCTCTCGAGCACACATCCAAGGCCGGGAAAGATCTCCGTCTCGTGGCCGTCGTCGTAGCGCACCTGGTAGGGCGGTTCCCCGTTCCGGCCCAGTACTTTCACGACGGTGGCATGGTGTTCCGGCGTTCCCACGGTTCTTCCCGTAAATCGCAGTACATCACCTGCATGCGCCTGCATCTTCCCTCACTCCTGGCCGTCTTCCCATCTGCTTCTGACCCTGCTCGGCATCCCCAACAGATGCCATGCACATCTCCACCGTGGCTCACTTCCCGCCGGATCGCACCGCGCCGGGCTGCCTTCAGTGGGGCGTGGCTCATCCACCAGGGTGCCCCTCGCAACAGGGGTGGAGTTGGGCCGATCGGGCACCCTTGGGGACCCGGGGGACCCATACCGGCCTGGTCTGCGGTGCGCCAGGGTGAAAGAACCGCACGTCGAGTCGCAAGGAGGCCGTGCGATGCGGGCACCGCGTTTCCGCGGATATCGGCTCACTCGCCCACCCGGGCCGTGCCGTCGGAGAGCATCGGGCAGCGGAGACAATGCACTCGAACGACAGTCTGACCGCCTGGAACGCTGGCTCCGGGTGCTGGTGACAGCCGTGCTGATGCTGCTGTTGCCGTTGACGGGATGGATCGCCGGAAGCGCGGTCTACGGCCACTACAGTCAGCTGCGTGCCGCGCAACTGGCCGAACGCCATGCGGTCACGGCACAGCTTATGTCTGATGCGCAGGTCGGCGGCGACGGCTTCACGGACCAGGCCCGCCCGCGGGCGCGGGTCCAGTGGGAGGATCGTCAGGGACTCCACGTCACCGTGGCACCGGTGGGGACCTGGCAGCGGAAAGGAAGTACGGCGACCGTGTGGCTGGACACCCGCGGGAACATCGCCGCTGCGCCCGTCACCCGCGATCGGGCTGCGACCGCAGGCGTCTGCGCGGGTCTCGCCACGGCGGCGGGCCTCGCCGCGCTCGCGGGCGTCGCGTGGAAAGGCGTGCGTGTGTCCCTCGATCGCCGCCGCTTCGCGCAGTGGGACCGCGAGTGGGAGCTCGTGGAGCCCCGATGGACGGGGCGTCGTAGGCACTGACGGTACGAAGGACGCTCCTGCAGCGGATGTCCCGGCGAGGCCGCGGCCGACTCCCTGAAGGGTGGCTGGAGGCTGCGCCCGCCGCAACTCCCAGCGCCACGGCGGCCGGGCCGTGCGCGGGGCGCAGCCTCGCCCGGGTTATTGCCCGGGCGGGCCGATATGGCGGCCTGTGAGGCGCGTGGGCTGGATCCAAACCCACATCCCGCGTTCACCCCCGGCCCATGGCTCGGTATGGGCGCGATCGGCCAGCCGCCGCACGGCTTCGGGCTCTGACACGACGCGGGCCGGGCCAACGACAAGAACGCTCCAACCCTGGCTCACGGCTTCGTCGACATGGTCGACTTCGAAGGCGACGTCCGTTCCCACGGCTGCGGCGGGGGCCGAGCCGGGGGCGGTCCGGAAGGCGATCGCGTCGTCGACGACCTCGTAGTTCACCGGGATGATCGCCGGGCCGTCCGGGGTGGACACCGCAACACGCCCCACACCGTGGGCGGAGAGCCGGGCGCGGCATTCATCGGGGCTGAGAGCCTGCAGTCGGGGGTGGAGGAGCGCCTGACCCTGGCCCGGCGGCGCCTCGACGCCGACTCCGCGCAGGGACGCGACGGTGGTGCCCAGGGCGCCGGCCAGTCTGATGAGGGTCGCCAGGCTCGGCTCGGCCGACCCCTCTTCGAGGTAGGCGAGGTAGTCAGGCGCCATGCCGGCCCGGTCGGCGACTTCCCCACGGGACAGCTTTAGTCGTGTGCGTTCCGCCGCAATGCGCCGTCCGACGTCGCCGGGGCGGGCGGGGCCGCCTGGCGGGGTCGGGACAGACCCGGCACCAGCCCGGTCCATGTCTGTCCGGGAAGACACGTGGCCTCTGCCGGGCTCGTGTTCGAGGTGACGGACATGCGCGTCGGACCCGGGGAACACAAGCGTCACCTCGCCCGTGTCCGACCAGCGCACGTCGTAGGGAGGTGTTCCGTCTTCGTGGTGGAGTCCGACGATCTCGCCGTCACGCCTGGCAACACCGGTCGCCGGGCTCTCGATGACGAGTTGGTCGCCAAGGTGAGCTCGCATGATCGCCACCATCTCCTCACAATGCTGCTGTAGCCAACGTGCCACGCTCAGCGCGCCTCCGCATGGGAGTGCCACCCACATTCCGGGGCGGCCACAGTCGTGCGGGCATGCGCCGGCGAAGACACCTGTGCGCCTCGCGTCGAGGCGGAACTGCCCGGCGTCGAGAGGGACGACATCGACGTCGAGGTGAGTGAGCGGGAACTGCGCATCACCGGGGAGTACAAGGAGCGGGAGCGTGAAGG
This sequence comes from Streptomyces sp. NPDC002573, assembly GCF_042889625.1. Classification (NCBI taxonomy): domain Bacteria; kingdom Bacillati; phylum Actinomycetota; class Actinomycetes; order Kitasatosporales; family Streptomycetaceae; genus Streptomyces; species Streptomyces sp. NPDC002573. Next base: position 21,852 of record NZ_JBIARC010000079.1, read on the forward strand.
CGTATTGCGGCGAAGCACCCGCCGCACCGGGCGCTTCGAGTACCGGGCCCTCCTTCCCGCCGATGTCAAGTCCGACGAGGTCAAAGCGACGCTCAGTGACGGTGTACTGACCGTCACGGTGCCCAAGGCGCGGGCCACCAAGCTCCGACACATAAAGATCACCGGCTCCTGACAGTTCCGGCCCGGCGGCGTCACGACTCCCTTGCGGGGCAGTCGAAGCTGGACACATCGCATTCCTGCACTGGCGGAGCGGCTGTCGCACTTTCCCGCCCGGGAGACTTCGGCAGGGTGCGCAGAGTGACCATGAGACTCTCGTTTCTGGAACCTTTGTACAAGCGGCCCGGCCCCTTCGCGTCGGTGTATCAGGACACGTCCCGTGACAGCGCCATCGAGGATCCCGACGTCGCCATAGAAGTGCGCTGGCGGCATCTACGGGACGCCCTGGCGTTTGAGGGAGCGGATCAGGACTCCATCACCGCGGTCGCGCGCATGGTGGGCACCGACACGGACATCCCCGGTACCCACGGGCAGGCGGTGTTCACCGCGCACGGCAGACTGGCCCTGCTGGACGAGCTGCCCGTCCCGCCCGCACGGGACACTGCTCACTTCGGGACACTGCCGGACACCATGCCGCTGATCTTCCAGCACGCGCCCGGGATCCCGTATCTGGCGGTCCACGTCCGCTACAGCGGCCCTCACTCCACGGACGCCACCGGCATCGTGCGCATCGATGCCGAGGCCGGCACATGGCCGCTGACCAAGGTCACGCCGGGACATCGCCTGCACGAGGAGGTCCTCGTGGCCCACTGGCCGCACGCCGCCGAAGCCATCGGCCGGGAACTGGAAGGTCGTGCACGGCACCTCGACGCAGAAGCCGTTGTCGTCTCGGGAGACGTCTGGGCTCGTGGCATCCTTGTCCACCGGCTTCCCCCGTCCCTGCGCAGCCAGGTAATCACGGTGGGAGGCGTGGGCAAATCCCAGCCGGGTCGGGCGCTCATGGAGCAGCGGCTCGAAAGTCCCTTCCATGGACGCCTGGCCGTGCGCGACCGGGCTCTGCTGGATGCCTTCCTCGCACAGCGGGCCCGCGACGGGGCGTCGGTCGAGGGCCTTGCCGGCGCCGTATCAGAACTGCAGCGCGGCAGGGTCAAGGTGCTGTTCCTCAACAACCATCCCGAGTCGACGCTGCGTCTGTGGGTCGGTTCCGAACCTGGGCAACTCGCGCTCGCTGAAAAGGAACTGCGCTCCTACGGCGTGCATGACGTCCGCGAGGAGCGCGCCAACGCGGCCTTGACCCGCGCCCTGGTGGGCACGAGAGCCGAACTGGTTGTGGTGCCGGAGAAGCAGCTGCAGTTGTGCGAGGGCGTGGTCGTGCTACTGCGCTACGCCGACCCCGCCTCCCGGGCATGAACAACCGTCGCCTGCCGGAGGCGGGTGTGGTGTCCGGGGGCCCGGGCTCTTCGCCGGTCCGACCCGTGTCAGGCCGGCCTTGTCTCCCTCACCAGTGGGTGGGCTGACTCGGCCCCGCCCAGCAGTTCGGCCCACCACCCTGGCGCGGCCAAACTTCCGGGCCACCGCCATGCCACTCGATGAGCTCCGATTCAGCCACGTCCAGCTCATCCCCGTCCAGCAGCCCTGCGTATTGCAGGAGCACCGTCAAGTCGTGCAGCGAGTACGCGGTGCTCAGGATCTCCTTGTCGACCGTTACGTGGCGGCCGCCAGATCCGTAGGGCGCCTCCACGATCACGGAATGCTCGACCATGGCCTCAGCTTGCGCCGGTCAAGGACCCACCGCATTCCGAGGCGTGATCTGGGGCAGGAGGGCTTTCACCCCGCCATGCCATCGGCTGCTTCCCGTGGCGGGCCACCAGGGAGTCGCGCAGTGGGGAATCGAGGAGCTTCAGGGGCCGCTTGAGAGGTGAGTCGCAGGAACAAGGGGGCATCGGGGCCGCGCGTTGTGGCCGGCCTCGACGGAGCGGCGTGCTCGCATGCGGCGCTACGGTGGGCGTCCGTGCTGCCTGTGCGGCGGGACTCACAGGCCATGCGCGGGGCCGTCGGCCGACGGCGGCCCCGGCGGCTCTTCCAGGACGCTCCACGCAACCGGCCCGAGCAGGTCGGCCACTCGGTGGAAAACGTCCAGCAGCAGGTCGTCCACCGTCAGCATGCCCACCACCCGGTACTCGTCGAGGACCGGCAGGCGACGCACACCGGACCGGCGCAGGGTCCGATACGCCACATGGATGTCGTCATGCACGCCCACCGTGATGACCTGCGACGACATTACCTCCTCGACCCGCGCCTCGCTGTCCAGGCCACGGCCCAGCCCCCACACCGCAAGATCACGGTCGGTGACGATACCGCGCAGCGCCCCGCCTTCGACGACCACGACGGAACCCACTCCGCACTCGTCCATCTGCCGGGCCGCCTCCGCCAAGGACGTCCCAGGAGCAACGGCAGCCACCGGAGCACTCATAGCATCGGAGACTTTCATACGGCGGATCCTCAGCGTGGGCTGTAGGTGAGACAGTCGGCGCCTTCCCGCGCGCGGCCGACGGCGATGGAGCCCGCCTGGCATTCGAGCCGGGAATTGTGCCGGCAGTCGGTCATCTTGCACGCCCCGACCTGTCCGGTGGCAGCCGGATCGCCACCCTTGAACGAAGTGACGAAGAACGTGTCGCAGTGAGCATGCGGTGGATCACCGATCGTAATGGCCAACGCGTGGCACGCACTGCCGACGTTGTAAGAGCACGACTCCACCGCACACTCGTTGATGAAGGGCATCTCCATGGGTCCTCCTGACATCAGGCGCATGGTGCGGCTACCAGCCGTCACAGCCCGCACGACGTGTGCGAGCCATCAGTCCTCAAGATGTTGGGGACTCTCATGCCGCGGCATCGTCTGGCACTCGGACACGCCGTGAATCACCCGAAGGGCCCGGGGACAGCGCGGGAAGGACGTTCTGCTCCAGGGAGGCGGATCCCCTGCGACGGCACCCCAACATCCGTGGAACCCCGCTTCGGGGCCCCTCGACGGAGCGGCGAAATCTCTCGATGACCGGATTGAAGGGCGTTTTCGACTCGGCCGATCCGGGTCACCACGCCGTCGCTGCGCTGGACCGCACAGCCGCACCATCAGGGCCGTTCGGCTCCTGGCCGAGCCAGGGGGAGCGCGAGACTGGGACACGAGGCAACCTGACAAAGTCCGGAGGCCCTCATGAGCAAGCGAGAGAACCACTCCACCGGCGCCGAGG
>NZ_JBIARC010000080.1:0-24853 GCF_042889625.1 Streptomyces sp. NPDC002573
TCAGCGTGCGCAGTGCGGACGAGCGGGAAACCGGGAACGCCAGGACACGGGAGATGCGGGCGCCCGCTCGGCCCGCTAACTCCTTCACCACGGCCTCGAGTTGGGCAGTCAAGCGGTTTGTGCGGCGCTGATGGCGCTCCACGGTCCCGGGTACCTGCTCACGGAACGTCTGCCGTGGACAGTCCCGCACGCGGCATACCAGACGCCGCAGCCGGACCGAGATCCTGACCCGCCGCCCGTCCACCGGGACGTCAGCGAGCGTACGGGTATGAAAGCCGTGGACCTTCTCCGTCGGCGTCCCGCAGGCCGGGCACGACACCGGGCCGCCCTGCGTCCGTGCCGACACCAGGACCGCGTCCCCGTCGTCCACTACCCCCTCCACCGCCAGCGCGGACAATCCCGAAAACACAATCCCGACAAGGGAGTTCGCATCAGCCACGCTCGATCATGACACACCGTCACCACCGACTACGGGCCAGAGCCTGATTCATGACACTCCCGGCTCTGGCTCGACTTCTCTGGGGCGGTCACGTCAGGTGATGGCGGAACGTCCGGGACTTCCCGTCCATGCTGGTGGCCCCATTCGATCGGTCTTCGGGATCTCGGACTGAGGGTTCAGAGTTGCCCCGTGGGCGGTACAGCGAACTTGGCGAGATGCCCTTGCTGGAGCACCACGACGGCGTAGCGGCTGCACTTGCAGTACTCGATGTCACCGTCGGACGTGGGGTGACAAGACAGCAGTTGCCAGGTCGGCCGGGACGCTGTCACGGTGCAGCGCCACTCCCGGAACGGCAGTGATCGGGTCGGGTGCCCCGCAGGTCGTGGCGTGCCGGAGCAAGTCGGTGATACGCCAGCTGGCGCGGAAGCGTCGCGCCGTACCTGCTCGACCTCGGAATACGAGCCGGACAGCCGCGGCCGCCGACCGAGGGTGAGTAGCACTATGGCCGGGAGTTGAAGACACAGGGCGAGGTTCAATCACCGTGGCCGCGCACTGAGGCGTACGTCCAGCAGTACGACCCCGGTGCGTCGTCGTGCCATTCCACACCGCTTGCGGGACAGAGCCGCTCCTGACAGACCCTCGGCGCCCGGTTAGTGATTCAGGGCGGTTTCGTGATGCATCCGGTGGCTGCGTCGGACTGTGGCCTGGCGGTCTCGGGCCAGGCGGAACAGTGCACCAACCTGGCCACGGACATGACTGGTGGGAGCGGCCGATCAGCAGCTGGCGGCCATATCCACAACGTGCGGTGAGTTCCGGTCCGCGATCCGCTCGGGCGCCCGCGCCGCCCCCGAAGACGGGCAGGGTAGACCGAAAGGCGTCTGCTGAGGGACGAAGTCCGCTGGCACGATCGTCCCTGCGCGCAGCGGGCATCGCTGCCCGTACCCATGACCTCAGACCTCACGGAGAGACGTATGCGCAGGAGAATGCTGGCAAGGACGCTCGTCGGCTTCACCGCCGTCATCGGCACGGCCGCCGGGAGCCTGGCGGGCGCCACTGCCGGCTTCGCGGCGTCCGACCAGGTTCACAAGCCCGTCGTGGCTGTCCGGGCCGCTGCGCCGAACGCAGTGGTCAACCTCGGCCTGAACACCACCCAGGCCAAGGGCTTCCAGCGCTGGCTGGCGGCGAACTGGCAGTACACCGACTCGATCGATGGGCAACTGGGCCCCAATAGCTGGAAGGCCGAGCAGCGCCACCTCAAGGCGTACTGGAACTACACCGGTGCGATCGACGGGATCGTCGGCGGCGGCACGGTGTCGGCCCTGCAGCGCTTCCTGAAGAACAACGGCTGGGGCTACACCGGCCCGATCGACGGGGTGGCCGGTTCCGGGACCCAAGCGGCGTTCGCCACGTTCGCCAACTGGTGCGTGGCCAACTACTAAGAGTCATCACGTAATGTTGTGATGTCCGCCCGATGTCTGTGCGCGGCTGGCATGCCTGTGTGGCGTGTCAACCCCGTGCAGCCGGCTGTTCCGACGTGGGCCTTGTGCCGCTCGTTCGCGGGTCGGGTCTCATTCGGGGTAAGTCCGGTACCGGGTGGTGGCGCTTTACCGAGCAGAGGCCCGCGGCCGGAAGCATCCGGCTTGTGGGCTGCCGCGTGGTGCGGCCCCGGGTGGGGCGGGCACCGCGCTGCGGTTGACTCGACAGCGCTTCTTGCAGCCCTTCATGGAACAAGATTCGTGTGTGGCGCGCCTGGACTATGTCCAGGCGCGCGGTGCTTGGGTCGTCGGGGTCGGTGAGGTGGACGTGGGCGCAGAGGGCGGCGGAGACCTTGTCCCGGTCGCCGGTCAGCCCGCAGGCGGGGCAGTGGTGGATGCGGTCGGCCCTCCGCGACACCCTGTTGCAGCACGGCACCCCCGCGGCCCTGACCGACTATGCCTATCTCGCTGTCGCCACTGCCGGCACCATGTTGGCCTTCGTGACCGCCTTGAGCCGCCACACCTCCGGTTGGGCCTTCAACCTCCTGGATGCCTCGGCGCTCAGTGTCTGGGCGGTCGCCGGGGCGCAGAAGACTCTCGCTGTCGGCCTGGGCTGGCTGCCGGCTGTGTTGCTGGGCACCATCACAGCGGTCGGCGGCGGTGCCATCCGGGATCTGCTGCTGGCTCGCACCCCCTCCATCTTCGGTGGCACTCCGTTGTACGCGATCGTCGCGGTGCTGGTGAGTGTGGTGATGGTGGTCTGCAGTCGGCCCGGCGGACCCACCGTCGGCGTCCTGGCCGGAATCGCGGTCGGTATCTCTCTGCGGCTGGCCGCGTTCACCTGGGGCTGGAAGCTGCCGGGCAGCCGCGACTGGCCGCCGAGGTCGTCCAAGGACCGGGGTTCCTGAACGCGAGCTCCGACCACTCACCTGGAAAGTGCGGTGTACAGCCATGACTCCCAAGGACTCCGCGGATGCTGTCCTGGCCGGGCTCGCTGATATCCGGTCCGAGCTCGAAGACTTCTACAGGGACCTGTACGCCCAACCCGAGCTGGGCCACCAGGAGTACCGGACCGCGACCCTCGTGGCGGAGCGCCTGAGAAGCTGCGGCTACCAGGTGCACGAGGGGATCGGCGGTACCGGCGTGGTGGGCGTGCTCGCCAACGGTGAGGGGCCGACCGTTCTGCTACTGCGCGGCCAAGTTCGCGGTGGAGGGCTTCATGGAGTCGCTGGCCCCGGTCGCCGCGAACGTCGGTGTCGACGTCACCGTGATCGAACCGGGAGCGGTGGCGAGCGAGTTCGTCGCCAGCGCGGTCCCCGACCTGCCCGCACTGGTGAACGCTGCCGGTCCGTACGCCCCGGCCCTTCAGGCGTACGACCGCACGATGAAGTCCTTCGGGACGGCACAGACGGCCGACGACGCGGTCGCGCCGATCGTCGAGGCGCTCACGACGGAGAAGCCCGCGTTCCGGATGCAGACCTCCGACTGGGCCCGCGGATTCGTCGGGACCAAGCTCACCGATCTGGACGGATCCGCGATCCAGTCACTCACCCACGCCTGGGTCCGGTAACCAACAGCGCCGCCGAAGACAGCATGGATGGATAGGAGAGGTCAGGCCGTGGCCTCGACCAGCCGCTTCATGCCGGGCTGGTCGGTCACACAGCCCACCAGACCGAGCGTCCGGGCCAGCGCCAGGTCGCGCTCGTCGTTGACGGTCCAGGCCATCACGTCGATGCCGGCGTCGCCGCACTTCTCCACGATGGCTCGGTTCAGCTGGCGCAGCTCCACGCTGACTAGGGTGGAGCCGACCTTCTGAGCGCGGCCGACGAAGGTGTCGCGGTGCGCGCTGGGGCCTGCCACCAGCACGGTGCGGGCCTGCGGCAGCAGGTTGTGGATCTCGATCAGCGCGACGTCGTGGAACGACAGCACCGAGACCCGGTCCAGCAGGTCGCGGTCGGTGAGGACCTTGGCCAGCGATTGGGCGGCGGCCACGTCCTTGATCTCCGCCTGGATCGGCAGCGTCGGCGCGACGGCGTCCAGTACCTCCTCGAACGTGGGGATGCGCTCCCCGAGGCCGGCGTCGAGCTTCTTGAGCTTCCGCAGCTTCTGGTCGGCGATGGGACCGGCGCCGTCCGTCGTGCGGTCCAGGGTCTCGTCGTGCATGACGACCAGCTCGCCGTCCTTGCTCAGGTGCAGGTCCAGTTCGATGCCGTCCAGCCCCTCGCGTTCGGCCCGCAGGAAGGAGCGCAGGGTGTTCTCCGGCTCGGCGGCCATGACACCGCGGTGGCCGATGGTGAAGAAAGACACTTGGTTGCCGTCCTTGGGTGGGGTGGTCCGGGCAGTCGCACGAGTGCCGTGCCCCTGCCGGAGCGCCCAAGCCTAGTGGGCCCGTCTGTCCGCGCGCTCAGCCCGCCTGGACCGCCAGGTGCGCGCCAAGGACGGGTGCGTCGGGTCTCGCTCGCAAGGAGCAGTGGCCATTTGCAGACCGCGCTGTCCAGTCACAGCTCATGATCCACCACTCACGCTCTCGCGTGTTCGATTTTCTGTTCGATAATGTGGGGTGTGGAGGTGGACGTGGTGAACGCCGACGCGAGCGCACGCGGGGAGTCGACAGTGATGCATGTGCGCTGCCCGGACCGCCTGCCGGAAGAGGTCTACCGGCAGGTCCTGGAGCAGCTGGCCGATCTGTCACCGGTGGTGCAGGCCCTGCCGCCGTCCGCGGCCCTGGTGGAGCTCAGGGGAGCTCTTCGGTATCACGGAGCCGACGCCCGCCGGCTGGGCGAGGTGCTGCGGATCCGTACGATCTCCCGCCTCGGCGTGGACGTCCGCGTCGGCATCGGGCCGTCCGTCACGGTTGCCGCCTCCGCCTCCGCCTCCGCCCAGCTCCCGGCACGGGGCGGGGTCCTGGCCATTGAGCCGGACCACGTCGACGAGTGGCTCGGACCGCTGCCTGTGGAAGCCCTGTACGGCATCGGCCCGCGCCAGGCTACGGCTCTGCGCGACTACGGGATCCACTGCGTCGGCCTGCTCGCCACCGTTCCGCCCGCCACCGTGCAGCGCCTGCTCGGAGGCAAGGCCGGCCGCCTCGCAGCCGAGCGGGCCCGCGGCAACGACCCCCGCCCGGTCATTCCCCGGGCTCTGCCCGACTCCGCCACGGTCCGCCGTGTCTTCTCCCGGCACACGTTGGACGGCACCGCCGTACGAGCCGCCCTGCTGGACCTGGTCGTCCAGCTCGGACACCTGCTGCGGCAGCGTGGACAAGCCGCCCGAGCCTTGACCCTGACTCTGCGCTTCGCCGGCGGCACATCGTGGGACAAGACCCGCCGCCTGCCCGAACCGTCCGCGCACGAGGACGATCTGCGCGTCCTGGCCTACCAGCTCATGGACGCCGCCGGCCTGCAGCGCGGCCGCCTGACGGGACTCGTCCTCAAGGGCCAGGACCTCATCGACGCAGCCCAGGTCGCCCAGCAGCTCAGCCTGGACGGCGCCCGCGAAGACCGCCTCGTCGCCGAAGCAGCCATGGACCGCATCCGCGCCAAGTACGGCCGGGGCGTGGTCGGACCCGCCACCATCTTCCGCCGCGTTTCCTGACCAGTTCACCGACCCCATCGAGGCGAGCCGTGATTCTCGGCCGCGAGTAGTCGCCATGCAGAAAATCCCTTGAGATTGATCTTGCCCTTCCGGGGCCGAAGTTCCCGGGCGGAGACGCCCGTCGCGCCCCCTGCTCCACTCAGTTCCAGGGCCCAGACACGACCATGAGCCGACGGCTGCCCCTTGCAAGTCGTGACGGCGTCGATGTCGTCCTGTCCGCCGTCCGACGGCCCCTCGTCGGCCTCAACTGACCCTCTGGCAGCCGCTCCGCAGGCCCGTCGTGTCCCACGTAGACGTCACGTGGAGCGGTTCTGCGCAGGTCGCAGGCGTGAACGTCCCGGGATGTCGTCACTTGCCCCGCACCGATGGCAAGGCGCTCTGCCCCTGCGAGATGGTCCTGCCACCCGCCACGTCAACGGGAGAAGGACACAGTGAACCGCCTCAAGAACCTTGCCGCCATCGCTATGACGACCGCCCTAGCCGGTGCGGCGACCGGCCTGGCCTCCCCGGCCCACGCCACAACGACATCCCAGAGCCGCGTCGCCACCTCGACGGTTTCTGCGGCTTCGAAGGTCTACTTCATCTCCTCCTCACCGGTGACCATTCCGGGCTGCAAGGCGTGGATGAACGGCAAGAGGCCCGGCCCCAAGGTGCAAGGGCTCGTGCAGACCTGGAACGGCTCGACCTGCGCGATGCGCCTGGAGATCGACCACGATCAGCAGACCAAGTGGGCAGACAGTGCGGGCACAGGAAAGGGCCTCAACAAGGCCGGCACCAAGTTCCACTACGACGGCCATGGCTACAAGGCCCGCGTCTGCGTGAACAACATGAACAACGGCTGGGTCGGCTGCGGGGCCTGGTACTGATTCCTGGCCCCGTCCCGGGCGCAGCGAGGCCACTGATCCGCCTCCAATCGGCCTCGGCACGGGCCTTGCCCCCTTCTCCCCGACCCGTCTGGCCGGGGAGAAGGGGCCGCAAGTGAGCAGCATGACGGCGATGGCCACGACGACTGCCCGTGACCGACAAGATGGTCGACTCACCAAGTGGGGCCGCCGACCCGGGATGTCCTGGTCGGCGCTGGCGTGTCCTGCGCGTCCCCGACCAAGCCATTTGGGGCGCTGCGTCGGGTCTTCGCGGCGCCGGACGACGTGGCCGAGGTGGCCGAGGTGGCCGAGCGAATGGTGTTGAGGGCTTATCCGGGCCAGGCGGTGTACGGATCCGCTACCCATGGCCGGAGGGCCGACATGATCGCCGCGGTGCTGAAGGCGACCGCTGACGACCTGGAGGCAGGCCACCTCCACGGGGGCTGACGGGCAGGGCGGGACATGGTTGCTGGCCGTCCCCTCCGGCACCGTCATCGCCACGGTCAGCCAGCTGCCAGGCCGCAGTCACTACGCGCTGCTGACGATGCTGAAGTACGCGAAGACCAAGGCGGTCACGGTGCGGGAGCGTCGGCAGACGCGTCGGAGAGACTGCCCGACGCGTTGTCAGATGTTGGCCGAGATACCGGTGTCGAAGCGGCGGACGGCAGCAGCCGGTCGGGTTCAGCGCCAGCCACCGTGGCGAGGCTCCACGTGCTCGCCGAACGGCGGGTCGAACGCCTGTCCGTTGTCGTCGGTCACGACGTAGTCCGGTTCGGTCTTCGAGGCGGCCGCTTGCAACCGGGTGACGAGGTCAGTGACAGGCACGATACGCAGCGACAGGGCTGCGGCTACCTGGGCAGCTTCGTTGTCGATATCCGGGTTGTACTTGTCACGGGATCGTTCAAGGTGTCCAGCGGAGATCTGCATGACCTTCACATCGCCACCACCCGAGAATTTGAGGCAGTCCTGCCACTCCAGCCCGATGATGATCTCCAGCGCGTCCGCCAGGTCATCGGCGAGCAGCCCGCCTTCCCCTTCGGAACTCGCGAACACCACCGGCCGGCGACCGTCTTGCTCGGCACACAGGAAGTACGCCCCGCCAGCGGACTCTCCGGCGATCGCCTCCAGTGGCGCACCCGAGGCAAGTCTCAAGCCGTCGCCATTGTGCTTCCGGTGGATGTCGAAGCCGAACGATGACCGCAGCAGCTTGGACAGGGCGATCGAGGTGGGCGAGGTCGTGACGGTCTGCGGATCGGGCGGCTCAGCCGGGTCGGGTTCGTAGCGCCAGAAGAACGCGGCCAGTGACCCCTCCTGGTCGAGCATCGCCTCCGCACACCGGGCGTTGTTGATGATCGCCTCGATCTTGCCCCGGTGGCGGACGATGCCGGCGTCCTGAAGCAGGCGCTCGACGTCGCGCGCGCCGTAGCGGGCGACCTGTGGGATGTCGAAGCCCGCGAAGGCAGCCCGGAAGTTCTCCCGCTTGGCCAGGATCGTGCGCCAGCTGAGTCCGGACTGGAAGCCTTCCAGGCTCAGCTTCTCGAACAGGCGCCGATCGTCGGCGACCGGGAAGCCCCATTCGGTGTCGTGGTAGGCCAGGAACTCCGGTGCGGCGGCGCTCCAATGGCAGCGAGGGCGGCCGTCCGGGCCCTGAACGGGAGTGGTCATCAGCTTCTTTCATCGGTCAGGAGAGCAGGATCGTCAGTCGGTCGTCGACCGATCCGAGGGCTGTCTCGTTGGAATCCGCGCGGGCCGCGTCGTGGGCAGCGATCGGGGCGGCGTTCATACGGTCCTCGAGCTTCTCCTTCGAGGCGCAGCCCCGCAGCGCCGCCCGTCGCCCACGCGCGATCCGTCGTCGCCGGCAGGAAACCGGCCGTGTGCCGAGTAGGTGACATCTACCTGACGTACGGATATCGGGGGCAAAGCAAGTCGGCTACGTCCACGACGTTGCATCGCCGCTTCCGGGGCAAGCGGGCGATCTCCGCCGGCAGCGGCACACGCTCTCTGACATGATCCCCGACAGAGTCCCTCATTCTGGAAGCCGACCGTCCCTTTCGTCCTGAGTCGATGAAGCAGCCGAGCACGCTGTACTGCTCGTCCGGACGCCTACGTGCATCCGGAATGTCGAGCCCGTTGAACCGGTCGTCGGCCGGACGGGCGCTTCACCGTCGGGACGTTGCGCGTCGCCCATCTCCTGGCACGGGCGGGCGCAGCCGAGCACGGATCGTGTCCCTCGTCGTGGTGTAGGGGATCAACTGTCGGGCGTGTTCGTGGTGTTGGGTAGCGCGGGGGCGCTTTCGGGGAGTCCGGGGTAGAGCTGGTCCATGCTGCCTTCGGGCAGGTAGCGGCGGGGGAAGGCGATCCACTCGTCGTGCAGCTCGAACAGCACGGCGGTCACCAGCCGCAACAGCGCGTCGTCGTTGGGGAAGACCTGGACGACGTCGGTCCTGCGCTTGATCTCGCGATTGATCCGTTCCAGCGGGTTCGTCGATTGGATCTTCTTCCAATGTCGTTCCGGGAAGGCGGCGAAGGCGGTCAGGTCGTCCTTGGCCTCCAGCAGCATCTGTTTGACCTTGGGGAACTGGCCTCCGAGCATGTCGGCGACGGTGTCGACCTGGGCCCGGACCGCTCTCTGGCTGGGCTGGGCGAAGATGGTGCGGATGGTCGCGGCGACCATCTCACCGGCGTCCTTCGGGATCACGCCGAAGACGTTGCGCAGGAAGTGGACACGACATCTTTGGTAGGCGGCGCCGATCATCACCTTGCGGATCGCGTTGACGAGGCCGGTGTGGTGGTCGGCGAGGACCACGCGGACCCCGCTCAGGCCGCGTTCGCGCAGGTGACGCAGGAACTCGGTCCAGAACGCCTCGGTCTCGCTGTCGCCGACCATTACGCCGAGGACTTCCCGGCCGCCGTCCTCGGTGATGCCGGTGGCGATGACCACGGCGCGGGAGGCGATCTGGTGGTTGACCCGGGCCTTGCAGTAGGTGGCGTCGAGGTAGATGTAGGGGAAGCGGGTGTGGTCCAGCGGCCTCGTGCGGAAGGCGGTCAACGGCTCGTCCAGGGCGGCGCAGATCCGGGAGACCTCGCTCTTGGATATCCCGGTGTCCGCCCCCAGGGCCTTGACCAGGTCGTCGACCGACCGGGTGGAGACGCCCTCGACGTACGCCTCCATGATGACGGCATAGAGGGCCTGGTCGATGCGGCGCCGCCGCTCCAGCAGGCAGGGGAAGAAGCTGCCGGCCCGCAGTTTGGGGATGGCCAGCTCCAGGTCGCCGGCCTGTGTGGTGAACGTCTTGTCCCGGTGCCCGTTGCGGTAGTTGGTGCGGGTGTCGGTGTGCTCGTTCCACTCGGCTCCGATCTTCGCCGCGGCCTCGGCCTCGATCAGTTCCTGCAGCATCCGCTCGGCGACGCTGCGGACGAGTTCGAGTCCCTCGGCCGAACGCAGTGACTCCAGCAGGCGAAGTAGTTCAGACTGGGACAGGGCCACTGTGTGTCTCCTCCCCTCGATGAACTGGGCGTTTATCAAGGAGAGTTGCACGGTGGCCCGTCCTATGCGCAGGGAGCGGGCGCCACCAGCCGGAGCACACCGGCGCACTACTCAGGGTTGATCGGCTACACCATCACGCGGGACGCCATCCGAGCACGTCAGAAGCCTCGCCGGGGCATGTGCATATCAGGCTGGGCGCTTGGGATTGAACTCCTTGTTGACGAACTCGAGCTCGTTGCCGTCGAGGTCGATGACATTCGCGGCGTAGTAGCCAGGGCCGAAGTAGGCACGCAGAGCCGGCTCGCCGGCATCCTGGCCGCCGGCGGCCAGGGCGGCAGCATAGGCGGCGTCAACTTCCTGCGGACTGTCGGCGACGAGGCCGAGATAGAGGCCGGTCTCGCCCGGCTTGCGCTCACGCAGCCAGATGCTGTTACCGATGACCCCACCCGACCCATAGGACCGATCGGCGAGTCCGAAGAGATCGGGGACACTTGCGGGGCCTGCGCTTGAGTCGTACTCGAAAAGCTCCCGCCACCCGAGCGGCTTGAGCGCCGCAGCATAGAAGGCGCGCGAGCGGCTGACATCCTTCACCGAGATGTAAACATGGTCAATCATCATGGAATCCCTTGTTGCGTTTTGCCGATTGTCACTTCGAGGGACGTCTCACATTCAGCGCTCTTGCTCAGAACGGGGGCACCGTCGGGAAACATGATCGATCCCTGTCTCGTCCCTCTATGAGGAGTCGAAGACGCCACAAACGTAGCGAGAGTCCAGGTCTGTTCCGGTCCTGGACTCCCGCCACCGGCTCGGAAATTGAAGGCCACCTCGGCCCGCGATGCGACCGCCCGCGGTGTTGCGTCTGGAGGATCGAGCACGTCTCGTGCACGAAGCGGTACACCGAGCGGCAGTAAGCGGCGTACGAGCACACCTGGGAGGTCCAGGACGCCTGCGGCCACCACGCGTTCGAGGACACGGAGTGGGGCCGGCGGTTCCGCCGGTCAACGCCGCGACGCTGTGGACCCCCGCTACCTGGACGCCGCCGAGCAGCCCGAGCACCTGGTGCCGGACGAGGACGTCGCCCGGCTCTCCCCGCTGCGGCATGCCGCCTCGACGTTCTGGGCCGCTACGGCTTCCGCGCGTACGGCCCGGTCGGCGAGGCGCCGCGGGCACTGCGCGACCCGGCGGAGGCGGACGACGACGAGACCCCGGAAGGCCGCCTCCCCCTGGGCTGCCAGGAGTGGTCGGTGCGGACGATGGACAGGGCGGGCTCGGCCGGCACGCGCGGTGCGGTCGTATGCCGGCTTGAGGCCGGTGACGTGGCACTCCTGGCGCGGCGACGAATGCGGCTGCCGAGCCGCTCGATGGTCACTGCCGAAGTGGCTACCCTGGCCCCGAAGTTGATCGCGGACTACCTGCCATGTGCCTCGCCGCTGGCCGACGGCACACCTTGCCGGGGGCGGGAGCGGTCGCTCTCTGCGCCCTGGACAGCCTCTACGAACTGCGCCGCACGATGCCGGACCGCCTCGTCGACCCCATCGGATGCGACCAGGCTCAGCGGCGTCGGCAGACGGAACAATGCCGCAGCGAGACTGTCGGGAGAGACGCCGCCGATCGTGATGAAGGTGTGGTCCGGACCGTCGGCCCGGCAGCTGCCCACATGGGGCGGAACGATCTGGCGTGCCCTCGCCAAGGGCACAGCGACTCGCGCGGTCGCGTAGTACGGATAGTCGCTCACCAGCATCTTCGTCACCATGTCCGCGGCGTCCGGCGGGTCGTTGAGTTCGACGCCGACCCCGGTCGTCTGGGCGGCGGCGACGCGGTCCGCACGGAACGTCCGCCATTCACGTTTGGCCACGTCGAACGCGACCAGGTACCACCGGTTCGGGCTGCGAACCAGCCGATGCGGATCCACCTGCCGCCTGGTCTCGGTGCCACGGGCGTCGCGGTACGTGAGCGTCAGCCGTTCCCCGCGGTGGCAGGCGGTAGCGATGTCGAACAACAGCGGGACGGCGACTCGGCCGCGTTCGGGCTGCATGATGTCGACGGAGCCGCCGTCCACCGCGTCGAGTCGCTCGATGACCCGCGCCGGCAGCAGGTGCCTGAGCTTGAGCAACGCCGACATCGCGGCTGGATCGCCGCCGGGGGCCTCGCGCAGCGCAGCGAACACCGCGAGGGCTTCCTCGTCGTCGAGTGTCAGGGGCGCCATTCGTTTGCCGGGGCCCAGGCGATAGCCGCCGTATGGGCCACTCTCGGAGTCGATGCCGTACCCCGCTTCGCGCAGGCGAGCGACGTCGCGGCGCACGGTCCGTTCGGTGACGTCCAGCCGCTGCGCCAGCTCGGTGTTCGTCCACGACGGCCGGCTGGACAACACCGCGAGCAGTCGCAGCAGGCGGGCTGAGGTGGCAGTCACACTTCCGATGCTATTCGAGCAGCCGGAGACTCTGGAGGGCGCCTTCGCGGCCGGTGACAAGGTGCTGCTGATCTCCGGCAGCGAGATGGGGCAGTAGCTCTCGCGGCACAAGACCGTGGTCGAGGCCGCGCGGAAGGCCGGCGTCGCCCTGCTCTGCTACACCGGAGTCCTCGACGGTGACCAGGCCGGCTTCAGGCCGCCTACGGGAACAAGGCCACCGAGGCGCTGATCCGGGAGTCCGGCATCCCCTTCGTCCCTCTGCGCAGCGGCTGTACACCGAGAACTACACCGCCACGCTCCCGGTTGTGCTGGAGCACGGCGCGGTGGTCGGCAACACCGGCGAGGGCCCGGGTCGCCTCGGCCCCCACGAGGACTACGCCGCCGCCGCGGCGCCCGTGCTGACCGGTGAGGGCCATGAGAACCAGGTGTACGAGCTCAGCGGCGACGTCGCCTGGAGCTTTGCCGAGTTCGCGGCCGAGGCGGCGCGGCAGTCCGACAAGCCGGTGGTCTACCACGACGTCCCGACGGAGCGGATCCTGCTCGGCGCCGGTCTGCGCCGACCCGACGCCGAGATATTCACCGACGTCAACGAGGGGATCCAGCGCGGTGAGCCCGCCATCACGACCGGGGACCTCGCCCGACCGATCAGTCTGCCACTTTGACCTCGTTGTCACGACGCCACCATGCCCGACCGGATGCGCCCCCACGCCCAATTGGCTTGGCAACCCGCTCCACCGGCTGCGGCCTGCTGAACTTCCAGGATCATCAACTCCTCCTGCCCGCCGATCTGCGGATCCACAAAGCCGCCCAGCTCCGGCACCCACACCTCGACGCCATAGTGCTCGAAGAGCGGGGCCATGGTCGCGAACTGATTGCCGCAGAAGGCGCGTTCACCGGAGTCGATGACGAGCGCGTCGAAGTCCCGGTCGGGGTCGGCCATCGCGTCGAGCAGGGCGACCGCCTTGGGTCGGCGCGCCCAGGGGATGGTGCGGCTGCGTCCGGTGTCGAAGAACTCGGCGACGATCCGTCCGTGTCCGCAGACCAGGGCCTGGGCGCGTAACAACTGCCAGGCGTGCGACGTGTCCGGGTCCTGATGGTCCTCGGTGGACACCCGGCCGTGGAACGGAAACCGCCGACCACGGTCGGGCGGCATGTCGGCGGGGGAGGAGCAGGGAGTCCAGGTGCGGGCCCAGTCCGCAACAAGGACCTGGTCGGCTGTGGAGGAGGAGGCTTGTCCGGTCGGCCGGTGCCACGCTGCCATGGTCGGCGCCTCCCCTCAGCCGTCGTGCGTGCCTTCCGGTCTGACTCAAGGAGCCAGACCACTGAAGGGGGTCGACATTCAAAGTCGGAGACTGGTCTCCTTTCCAAAGGCCACCGACAGCCCTTTCTGAGCTGCTGTCTTCTTCGGGGCCTTCAGCAGCTCGTGGACGTCGGCAGGCCCGTTCTCACCGCGAGGAGCCTTCGCTCTCGAAACGGATTCGTTCAGTGTGGCCATGAGGTCGAAGACCTCTCCCAGTGCTGTCGGCGGTTCGCGCGCTGCGGGTATTCGGCGGGTCGCGGCGCTCATGAGCGGGCGGCTCGTGGGGTGATGTCCTTCGGCGCCATGGTCCGCTACTGGTCCGGGAGGAACTCTCTTGGGTGCCAGACCATAACGTGAAGAACCTGATCGATTACGAAGAGTAGCTTCGCGGGTGCGCCCACCCAGTGCTACGGCGAGGCGGGCAGATGCGGGGAGCGGAGCACGAGCAGGGTGATCTCGCTGGGGGCGAAGACGCGGAACGGCGGGCCCCAGAAACCGGTGCCGCGGCTGGTGTAGAGGAGGGTGCGGGGGCCGTGGTGGCTGAGACCGGCGAGGGCGGGCTGGTCGATGCGAACCAGGTGGTGGAAGGGCCAGATCTGGCCGCCGTGGGTGTGGCCGGAGAGCTGGAGGTCGATGCCGGAGGCTGCCGCCCGGTCGACGAACTTGGGCTGGTGTGCCAAGAGCAGGACGGGCAGGTCAGGATCGGCGCCGTTCAAGGCTCCGGCGAGGTGAGCGCGGTGGCCTGCCAGGCCGGAGGACTCGGCCGTGACGTCATCCACGCCGGCGACCACGAGGGTGTCGCCTCCGCGTTCGAGCAGCAGATGGCGGTTGCGCAGCGGCTCCCAGCCCAGCTCGTCCATCAGGTCGACCCAGCCCTGGGCCTCGCTGTAGTACTCGTGGTTGCCGGTGACGTATACACGGGCCCGGGTGGCCCGCACGGTACCGAGTGGGGCGGCCTGGGCGCGGCGGCGTTCGGCCGTGCCGTCCGCGATGTCGCCGGTGTGGCAGACCAGGTCGGCTTCCAGAGTGTTCACCGTCTCGCATACCCGTGCCGACCAGCGAGCGCGATCGAGTGGGCCGTAGTGGGTGTCGGTGATGAGGACGACGCGGGTGCCGTCCAGCCCGGCACCCAATCGCGGGAGTTGCACGTCGAGTCGGCGCACGCGTGGCACGCGGCGGGCTTCGGCGTACCCCCAGGCGAGTAGTACGGCGGTTATGCCGAGGACGGCCCAAGTGACAATTCGAGCCCGCTCCTGACCCTCGTCGACGCCGGCCACGGTCAGGACGAGCCGCAATGGGACGCCGAGCAGGATGGACCAGGTGAACAGAACCCAACTGGTACCCAGCAGGGTGTCACCGACGATCGCCGCCCGGTCCTGCTGGCGCCGGCCGTGGCCGCGCACCATCGCGAGCGGCATACCGACGAGGCCGAGGACGAACAGGGCGGTGCCGACCAGCGTCACGGCCAGCGGCCAGTGCTGGCCGCTGTGCAGGAGCACCCAGCAGGGCACGGCCCACAGCAGGACGGGAGCGATCCGGGGGATGTAGCGCATCAGGCGGTGCAGTCGGCTCGGCCGCGGCGCTCGCGCTTCACCCTCGGCAGGTCGGATGTTACTGGTGGCGGTCACGCTGCCCCTCCCTGACCAGACTGCTGTCTCGCGCACTGTATCCGGTCACCCTGGGGTGGGCGTCCTCGCGGCTGTTCGACGACGAAGCCGCGGAGGCCGTGGGAGGCATCGGCATCCCACCAGCCCTGGACAGCAGATGCTGCAAGCCGTCCGGGGTTGGGTTCCCCGCGTGCCCCGCGAGCGTCCAGCAGTTCTGTTGGGTTTAGTCCTCGTCCTGGGCGCGCCGGTAGAGCTTGGCGATGTCGTCGTCGAAGTACGCGGCGTAGGAGACATCGTCCTGGTCGCCGCCGCCCTCGTGGCCGCCCAGGACGCCGATGACCGTGCCGGTGTGGCTCTTGGGGTCGTAGTCGGTGAGCCAGGGGCTGCCGCTGGTCCCGTCCTCGAGGTCGGTGCACTGGATGCGCAGCTGGGTGTCGCTGAACTTCGTGGTGCGGTTCTGGCACGAGATCGGGGTGTCACGGCTGGTGGGATAGCCGGTGATCTTGACCTTGTCGTCGAAGCCGCGGTTCATGCCGAGGGTGTTGCCGCCCAGGACGTCCTGGATGTCCTTGCCGTCCTTCTGATCGACGACGAGGAAGGCGACGTCGAGGTCCTCGTCCTGCGACTTGGCCCAGCGGTCGTCGACGACCACCTTGCTGACCTTCCACAGGCCGG
Source organism: Streptomyces sp. NPDC002573 (assembly GCF_042889625.1). Taxonomy (NCBI): domain Bacteria; kingdom Bacillati; phylum Actinomycetota; class Actinomycetes; order Kitasatosporales; family Streptomycetaceae; genus Streptomyces; species Streptomyces sp. NPDC002573. Next base: position 15,848 of record NZ_JBIARC010000080.1, read on the forward strand.
TGGGTTCGTCACCGTTACGGTAGCCGGGGGCGAAGACAAGGTCGTTCACCGGCTGTCCGGAGCCGGCGTCGAAGGCGCAGTGGGCCGCGGTGATCAGCATGTTCCGGCCCGGACTCTGCACCACGCTCGCGGTGCAGAAGTGGGCGCCCTGGTCGTCCTTCTCGAAGACCGCGCCGATCCGGGCGTTCTCCTCGGTCCTGCGGGGAGTGTACGCGGTGCCGTCCTCGGCCGGGGCCGTCGCGGAGAGGGCCTGATCCTGGTCCTGGTCCTGCGGGGACTGGCCCGGCTCGCCGGACTTGCCGAAACCGCTGCGCCAGCTGCTTCCGGCCGTATGGGTTTCCTCCGCGGCGTCGCCCATCACTGCGGCTGCCCCGACGATGACCAACGTCAGGGGCAGGATGGCATTCCTGGCTAGTGAGCGCACAAGGTCATTATCGACGCGGGCCGGGAATCCGGGAGGTACTTCACCTGGAGGCTCCCGTCACAATCCGCCGTCCGACCCCTGCCCTCCCAGCTCTGACGGTCCCCGACCCACTGGCTCTTCGGGTGGTTGTCGGGGGTGGTGACGTGTGGTGATCCCTGCGGTAGGCCGGTGGCATGCGGCGTGTCCGGTCCCGCCTGCCCACCGGCTCTCCACCGTGCCCACAGCCGAGCAGGTCCTGATGATCGAGCCCGGCCGGATCGCGGCACGCATGTCGGAACCGTGACGGCTGGCGAAAGCTACGCGCAACTCTTCCCCAGACCAAGGCAGCAGGCGGTCACGCGGGCGGTGCGAGCGGCCCGGCCCCGCTGGACTGCGGTGCGCTTCTGTGTTTTTTGACGCAGCGCGGTCCTTCGTGGGTGGCGGTACGTGGTGGTCATGAGCGACTCCCCGTCTCGGATGGAGCCAGTTGCCGCCTTGCGTAATGACGCAACTATTATCAGCGGACAGGTGTCCGCGCCATCTCTCGATCTTGGACGGGGTTTCCATGCGCTATCTGGTACGCGATCGCATGCTGGCGTTCCACGAGGAGGCCTGGGTCGAGACGGAGCACCGGCAGAAGTTGTTCAGGGTCGACCGCAAACTCCTGCGGCTGCGTACCACGTTCCACCTCGTGGACACCCAGGGCGACCAGGTCGCGAGTATCGTGAAGAAGGTCCTGACCCTTCATCACACGATCCTCATCAAGCAGAACGGCGAGACCATCGGCCGCATCAGTAAGCGGAGGTTCCGCTTCTTCGGCGACCGCTTCAAGGTCACCCTGCGGGACGGCCGTCGGCTCCGTATATCGGGGAACCTCTGGGATCGCGAGTTCGACATCGCGGACAACGGAACCACCCTGGCACACATCTCGCGCCGTTGGTTCAGCATCCGCGACGCCTATGCCGTGGACGTGATGTACGAGCCCGACTCGCTGCTGTTGGTCATCCTCGCCGTGTGCGTGGACCACGTCATCGAGGACGGCAGGGGCGAACAGCTCACCGATCTGTGACGCATGCTCGCATCCGGCGCACGTACCCATGCCGGCATACGTGCGCCTCGAACGCCGTACGCATTTGATGCTCGATGTTGTGCAGCCCTCCCCAGCAGACCCTTCCCGGATCGAGCACGGTCTCGGCGCCGGACAGGCTCCGACGGGCGTCGGTGATGTCCATCCGGTCCTTCACCAGTGAAGAGGCGTGTACGGCGCTGAGGGCGTCCCCTGTGGCAGGGATGCCCTCGGCGTGTCCTCCGCGTCAGCCGACGCTGCCGCACTCCACGGGGAAGTCCGGGGGCCAGGGCTGGGTGAAGTCGAACAGGGACGGGTCTTCGAACTTGCGGCCTCGCGCCATGAGGGGTTGGCGGAGACGACGAAGCTGTCCCCGTCCGGTTCGATCATCCAGGTGAAGCCCGCATCCTCGGCCGGGAGGTCATGACGCTCCTTCAGCACCGCGAACTCAGCCTCCGGCGCCGGGCGGACGTGAATCCCCTTCTGGTAGACGGGCTTGAGCAGCATGAGCTCCATATGTCCGAAGTACACCTCGACGCGGGTGTCCGTTCCGTCGACGGCGGTGGCGTCGCTGCGCAGCAGCAGCTGCCGGTGCGACGCCGCGAAGCTGACCACCCGGAACAGACGTCTCTCTCGTACGAAATCCGGCATTCTCTGTGTTCTTCCTGTCCTCGGGGTCTTCGGGTCACTGGGCCCAGCTCGGCTTCGGCATGTCTTTGACAAGGCTGGGCGACCCTGTTGCCCATTGGCAGTTGAGAGCTGACAGCGGCTTGGTGGTGCTGGCAGGGTTGGTGGTGCGGCCGGGTTCCTTCCTGATCCTCGGTCGTGGGGTGGGATGGGCGTGTCGATGGAGCCGCAGTCGTGGCCGGAGCCGGATCCCGTGGTGGCGCGGGCGGTGCGGGCGAAGAACTACGGGCGGCAGGTGCCGCTGCCGGTGCGCGACCGGCTGGGGGAATTATTCCCGGACGAGGAGTTCGCGCAGGCTTTCGGCGCGACGGGGCCGGCGGGCTGGTCCCCGGGTCGGCTGGCGTTGGTGACGGTGTTCCAGATGGCAGAGGACCTGACGGGCCGCCAGGCGGCGGAGGCGGTACGCGACCGGCTCTCGTGGGCCTACGCGCTCGGGTTGGAGCTGACCGACACCGGCTTCGACTTCACCGTGCTGTCCCAGTTCCGCACCCGGGTGGTCGAGCACCATCTGGAGGAGAAGGTCCTGGACCTGCTGCTGGAGAGGCTGACGGAGCAGGGTCTGATCGGCGCCGGGGGCAAACAGCGCACCGACTCCGCCCACGTCATCAGTGCGGTGCGCGGCCTGAACCGCCTGGAGCTGGCCGGGGAGAGCGTACGGGCGGCGGTGGAGGCGTTGACGGTGGCCGCGCCGCACTGGGCCGCCGACGTGCTGGACGTGCCCGGCTGGTCGCGCCGCTACGACACCCGCATCGACACCTGGCGCATGCCCTCCTCCGCCACCAAGCGTGAGCAGCTCGCGCTGACCTACGCCCGCGACGGCTTCGCCCTGCTCAGCGCCGTCTACGATCCGCGCTCCGAACCCTGGCTGCGCGAGCTGCCCGCAGTGCAGACCCTGCGCACCGTGCTGCTGCAGAACTACACCCGCACCACCACGCGGGGCGGACGCGAGGTCGTGGCCCGCCGCGCCAGGACCGAGGAGGGCGGTGACGGGCTGCCGCCCGGCCATCTGCGCATCGCTTCGCCCTACGACCTCGACACCCGCTGGTCCGCCAAGCGCGACACCTTCTGGAACGGGTTCAAACTGCATGTTAGTGAGAGCTGCACGGACGTGCCCGAGAAGGAGCGCACCGCCCCGAACCTCATCACGAACGTGGCCACCACCGCCTCCACCGTCCCCGACACCAAGGCCCTGGACGGCATCCACCAGCAGCTTCAGCGCCGAGACCTGCTCCCGGCAGAGCACTACCTCGACTCCGGCTACCCCAGCGCCGACCTGATCGTGAAGTCCCGCCAGGCCTACGGCATCGCACTGATCACCCCGGTCCTGCTCGACCAGTCCCGCCAGGCCCGCCAGAACGCGGGCTTCCAGGCCGACGCATTCACCATCGACTGGAAATACCAGCAGGTCACCTGCCCCCAGGGGCAGGTCAGCTCCTCCTGGAGCCCGTGCACCCAGCACGGCTATCCGATGATTGTGGTCGCTTTCACCAAGCCGACCTGCGGCCCCTGCCCGGTCCGCGAGTTGTGCACCACCAGCCGCCGGGGCTTGCGCCGGCTCACCTTGAACCCGCGCCCGCTGACCGAGGCCCTGCGCACCGCCCGTGCCGAGCAGGCCGACCGGGACTGGCAAGACGCGTACGCACTACTCGCCGGCGTCGAGGGAACCATCCGCCAGGCCCTCGCCGTCACCGACAGTCGCCGGCCCGCTACCGCGGCCTGGCCAAGACCCACCTCGAACATGTCCACAGCGCCGTCGCCCTCAACCTCATCCGCCTGAACGCCTGGTGGAACGGCAAGCCACTCGACCGCCGCCACACCAGCCACCTCGCCCGACTCGAACTCAGCCTCGCCGCGTAGCCGAATGGGCAACAGGGTCCCCCAGGTGCCTACGACGCCGGGGCCACCTGCACGGTTTGCTTCAGCATTCCGCTGAGCTGCCAGACGACGGCGGCGGACAGGGCGGCAGCGCAGATGTACAGGAGATCGCTTTCCATGACCCGCTGCAACGCCTGGCTGGTCTGGCTGGCAGTGTGCGCGTGCTTCTGCGCCGACAGGGCGTCGGTGCCCGTGGCGCCCGCCGCAAGGACGGAGAGCCACCAGAAGGTAAGCAGGGGATGGCCCCGCTCACGTCGCGATGCCGGCCGGGCGGCGGCCCACAGGTCGTTGACGAACATCTTCAGCACGAACACATCGGCAATGGGAACCACCCAGCCGAAGAACAACCAGGCACGGCTGCGACGCTGCCCCTCGGGCCAGACCAGCTCCGCCAGGTCGCGCATGCGCGACATCCAGACACTGAAGACCAGCACTGTCACGAGGGTAGCGCCGTTCCACCAGCCCCTCAGATTTCCGAACCATATGTCGGCGTCGATCAGCGGCAGCGCCTCGCTGCCATCCGGCTGAGCCGGCAGTGGCGGTGCGTGCATCACTTGGTACTTGTGCCACGCCGCTACCCCGGCCGCCGCAGTCAGCATTGCGTACGCGGCGAGCACGCCGCACGTCCATCGGGTCAGCCTGCCCAGTTCCCCTGCAGCCCTGCCCATTCCACACCTCCCGTAAGCCGCCCGTTTGGAACCTCCCGCAGGTCGGCGGAGGATCTTAACCTCACGGAGATGCGGAAGTCACGACTCCGCAAGCCGAACCGTGCCGACCCGCTCGCCCTGGGCCAGTCGCCCGCTGAGCCCTCCCACAGCAAGTGCGTACGAGTTGTCGGTCATACCTGCTGCGGAACTCCTTCTGCTATGCCGCCCGCCAGGACCAGGCCCGGACGCGCGCCCCCTCGCGCTGCAGCACGATCAGGGCCATGCCGTCGGCGAACGGCCGCCCGTATGCGCACGCAGGTCCGCGCCGATCCTGCGCACGAGCGCATCCGGACGCTGATCGGTCCAAACCGTCACCCGCTCCCCGAGGAGGTAGAAGCTGCCCATACATCTCCGGGCCTTGGTCACTCCGTCCGTGTACAGCACCAGCCGGTCGCCCGGGGCGAAACGGAATGTCAATCGGGCGTACTCGGTCTCCGTCAGGGCGCCAAGACCCAGTGGGGGAGCGGGGGCGCTGACTTCCAGGGGCGTGACGTGCCCCCCGGTGCACCAGAAGCAGCGGCAGATGGCCGAAACTCATCAGACGGGCACAGAGCTGGTCGTCCGGGATCTCCAGCATGGCCGCCGTGACGAAGCGTTCACGGGCCATTCGTCAGGATCCCCGCGGTGCGCCTGGCCCAGATCCCAGCCGCTGTGAGGGTCGGGGGAGGGGACGGCGATGGTCTTGGTCAGATGCTTCTCGTCGGTTGTTTCGGCTGGCTCGTTGACCGGCTTGGTGGTGGGCGTGTTGCGGACGCGGTAGCCCTTCTTGGGGGCCTTGGCGCCCAGGGTGGTGAGCATGTGGGGCTTGCTGCCCGCGGAGGTAGAGCCCCTGCTGCGCGCCTTGCTCTTCGACAAGCAGCGGCTTGCGCCTTTGCCGCAGCCGGGCCGGGCCGGCGCGCGGATCTGAGTCCGCCTGTTCTGAGCCGCAGCACGGTCGCCCCAGTAGAGCCGCCCGTCCATCGGCGCTGTGCCCCGGACGGGCGGCGTGCTGCTGCACGGCGCAGTGAAGTGCCGGTAGCGGAAGGCCGGTTGTCTGGGCCCTTCGGTAGAGCGACGGGCATCGGTGCCGTCCTCATACTGCAACGGGGGTGTCCCAGCGGATCCGGTGGTCGTACTGCCAGGCCATCTTCTCGGGGGTGGCCAGGCGGGCGAACAGCGGCAGGAGGGCGTCCCGGAACACGCGGCCCACCGGCCCTGCGGCCTTTCCGCTGTTGGTGCGGGCGGCCTGGGCGATGACGCGCTCGACCCGGTCACGACGGGCGTGTTCGTAGGCCGCGAAGGCCTCGGGGTGCGGCAGGTCCCGTAGGGTGCGGGCGAGTTCGACGGCGCTCTCCGCGGCGAGTGAGACGCCCTGGCCGGAGCTGGGGGACGTGGCGTGGACGGCGTCGCCCGCCAGCACCATCCGGCCGCGGTGCCAGTGCGGGACGTGCGGAAGGTCCTCCATGGGGCCGGAGGTGATCAGGTCCTCGGGGACGGTGCGCAGCAGCAGATCCAGGGCGGGGACCGTGTCTTTGGCAAAGGCCTCGCCCAGGATGCGCAGCCACTCCTCGTTCGGGGTCTGCCGCATTTCCTTACATGTCAGGTACGGGTGCGGGAGGTTGGCGAACCAGACGCCTGTGCCGTCGTCGAAGGTCTGGTAGCCGAAGAAGGCCCGGCGTCCGAAGGCCATGTACATGCGGTCGCCGGTGGGAGGCAGTCCGGTGCCGTCGACCTGGGCGCCGAACCCGAGCAGCCCCGAGTAGCGCGGCTGCGGGGCCTGGGGGTCGATCAGCCTGCGCGCGGTGGAGCGCAGGCCGTCCGCGCCGATCAGGACGTCGGCCTCCTCGCTCAAGGTGCCGTCGGCGAAGACCGCCCGGATGCCGGTGGCGCTCTCGCGGACGTCGACCAGTTCGTGGCCGTGATGGACCTGGATGCCTTGCTTCAAGGCCAGGTCGTAGAGCCGCCGGTAGAGGTCGGCGCGCCAGCTGAACTCCATCGGCTGGCGGATCTCGGTGATGGTCCGGCCCTTGTGGTTCTGCAGGACGATGGCGTTCATCGGGGCGCCGATCTGGCCAAGTCCGGTGAGGCCGAGGGCGGCCCGGCCGTTGGGAGCGATGCCGAGGGCTCCGCCGACGCCGTCGGCGGTGGTGGCGTGGGACTCGTGCACGGTGGCCGCGATCCCGGCCCGGCGCAGCGCGAGGGCTGCAACCGGGCCGGCGATGCCGCCGCCCACCACGATCGCGGTGCGGGTGCGGAGCATGTCAGTGGGTCCTCTCCCGGGTGGGGTCGTCGACGGTGGGCAGGGTGCCGCCGCTGTGGGCGCGGCGCAGGTCGTCCAGGTAGGCGCGTGAGCACATGGCGGTGAGCTGGGCGGTGCCGCCGCGGCGGAGGCGGATCTCGCCGTCGGTGACTGCTCCGGTCAGCCGCAGCCGGGCCGGTCCGGTGCCGGGCTGCGGGTCCTTCACCCGGCCGCGGCCGCGGAAGGCGAGGTCCCAACTGTCCGCGGTCACCGCGTCGGGCAGTAGCAGGGTGAGCGCGGCGGAGGCGAGTTCCAGGTGCACGGTGACCGGCTCGTCCCAGCTGATCCGCGAGGAGCGGAGGTCCAGAACGACGGTGGCGCGACGGGCGCGCACGTCGAACTCGGTGGCCTTGGTCCAGTGACCGAGGTGTTTGACGGTGGTGTGGTCCGCGTGGATGCGCTCGGCGGACGCGAGCGGGGTCGCTGTCGTCATGCATCGATAGTTGCAATGTGACTAGTCTCATGTCAACTAGTTCTCCTGAGATCGGTTCGGTAGGCTCCAGACATGCGCAGCTCCCCTCTCGGCCTCACCGTCCTCTCGCTGCTGCACATGCAGCCGCTGCACCCGTACGGCATCCAGCGGCTGATCAAGCAGTGGGGGAAGGACCAGGTCGTCAACGTCAGCCAGCGGGCGAGCCTGTACCGGACCATCGACCGGCTGCTCGACGCCGGACTGATCGCGGTGCGTGAGACCAGCCGGGATCAGCAGTATCCGGAGCGCACGGTGTACGAGGTGACCGACGCGGGGCGTACGACGACACGCACGTGGCTGCGGGAGATGCTGGTCGCGACGCGGTCGGAGTACCCGGAGTTCCCCGCCGCGCTCTCGTTCACCATGATGCTGCTGCCGCAGGAGGTGGAGGCCGACCTCGCCGCTCGAGCCACCCAAGTAAGGATGCAACTGGCCGAGTTGGAGGCTTCTGCCGAACAGTCCCGCCAACTGGCACTGCCCCGGATCACCGTACTGGAGGACGAGTACCGGCGCGCCGTACTGACCGCGGAACTGGACTGGCTCGACGCGGTCACGGCGGACCTCCGCTCGGGTGCGTTCACGTGGGACTTCGACACCCTGGCAGCGCTGGCCAGAGCCGCGTCCTGACGCCGGCCGGCGTAGGGGAGGGACTGCTGACGAGGGGCCGGGCGGTCGGATGTCGTGGCGGACTGGTCTCCCGAACGCTGCCGGATGCACTGGAGGGCGTCCCCGGCCGCAGTGGGGCGGTCCGACCGTCCGGAGGGGGACCGGGCTCGGCGACTGGGTCGAGGCCGGCATCGTGCGAAGGCTGCTTCAGCACTCTGGCCGGGCTCTGGCGGGGCTCGCCACCGCCGAGGGCATTCTCAGGGTGCGCTTCGGTCCGGGACTCGCTCGGCGGTCCACAGGGATCTCAAGGCCGTCGCGGCTCTCCATGAACCCGGGGCTGTTCCAAGGCTGGACGCGGGTGGTGGCGTAGCGGACCTTCGCCTCCCGCTCCATCGCCGGAGCCCTGCACCACTGGCAGCGGGCCGCCGCTGTTGCCGTACTTCTACGGCTTGCGTCGGCGCCCGGCGCGGACACCCGGGACGGATCGGCATGGGCGGGTCGGACTTTGTGATCGACGGCGGCGGGGGAGAGCTCATCGTCGTCTTTTGTGCCGCCCGAGATGTCTGGGTGGGTGTCGGGTCCGCACTGTGCCGGTGGTGATTGCGGCGCGGGGTTCCATGGGGGAAATCGCTTTACGGGGAGTTTGCGTCCGCGACTCAGTGCGACATCTCCCCGCTCTCGGTGTGAGGGCTCGCACAGGGCGCAGGTCACATACGAAGGCGCTTAGGGCGTAGGCGCGGTCCCCTTGAGCGGGCAGATGGCACGGTTTGACCCGCTTCGCCCGACCCGTTGCGACTACCGGGGATAGTACGTCACACCTTTGCCAGGGGTTTTTGCGGTCGCTAAGAATTGCATTCGTTGCTCGGCGCCGCGGTCTTCGGATCACGGCGTTTGTTGCTGGAAACACCAGTC
>NZ_JBIARC010000081.1:0-24732 GCF_042889625.1 Streptomyces sp. NPDC002573
GGTTGGAAGCCTAGAGAACTCCCATCCTCGCAGGTCACAAGGCACGTCCTCTCCATGGGGGCACCGTCAGCCGGTCACCGATCGATGGATCCAGGGTCATAGGCGAAGCACTGCGTGTCGTGCGTGGTGTTGCCCGGACAGCGCCGGCACTCTCCTGATCACCATGGGAGACAACCCCGAGCGACTGAACACCGAGGCGTCCTTTGCTGCCCTTTGCGGAGTCAGCCCCATCGAGTACTCCTCTGGCTGGCGGAGCACGCGCCGCTCAACCACGGCGGCGATCGGCAGGCCAACGCCGCCCTGCACCGCATCGTCTTCACCCGCCTGCGCCACGACCCGCGCACCCAGGCGTACTACGAACGCTGCACCCAGGAAGGCAAGACCAGACGCGAGGCGGGGGAGGTGGTCCTGGGAGTGGACACGCACCGGGATGCCCATGTGGCCGCTGGGCTCTCCCTGGTGGGGGAAGTGATCGGCACCGAGGAGTTCCCGGCCAGCGCGGGTGGATACCGAGACCTGTTGGGGTGGGCCAGGGCGTCGGGTACGGTGCGGCGGGCCGGAGTGGGAGGTACCGGTTCCTTCAGGGCTGCCCTGTCCCGCTACCTGCTGGCCCAGGGTGTGGACGTTTTCGATGTGAACCGGTTCGACCGGGCCGACCGCGCCGGCGCGGCAAGTCCGACCCGCTCGATGCCGAGAACGCGGCCCGGGCGGTGCTGAGCGGGCGGGCGCGCGCCCAGGCCAAGACGGGCGATGGGCCGGTGGAGATCGCCCGGATGTACAAACTGGCCAAGGACTCGGCGGTCAAGGCCCGCACGCAGGCGATCAACCAACTCAAGGCCGTCCTCATCCGTGCCGATCCGCAGCTGAGAGAGGAACTCGCCGGGCTGGGCAACGCAGAACTCTTCCGCACCTGCGCCGGGCTCGTCGACGACAGCCTGAACCACGAGGCCGACGAAGGGGCGGTGCTCCATGCCACCCACGTCACCCTGGGGCTCCTGGCCCGGCGCATCAGGCAGCTCAGCGACGAGGTCCAGGACTTGGAAGGCCGCCTGACCCGGCTGGTGGAGCGCCACGCTCCGCAGCTGCTCGAGGTGTGGGCATCGGTCCAGACACGGCCGTCACTTTGCTGATCACGGTAGGGGACAACCCGGAACGCCTGGGCAGTGAGGCATCGTTCGCGGCGCTGTGCGGGGTCAGCCCGGTCGAGCGTTCCTCGGGCAGTCGGCAGTACCGTCGCCTCAACCGGGGCGGCGACCGGCAAGCCAACGCGGCCCTGCACCGGATCGTGCAGACTCGCCTGCGCGTCGACCCGCGCACCCAGGACTACTACGAACGTCGCAGCAAGGAGGGCAAGATCCGGCGCGAGATAGTCCGAAGCCTCAGGCGCAATGCGGCCCGGGAGGTTTTCCACCTGGTCAGACCTGTGCAGTCGTAACCTCCGTTATAGGGGCAGTGTGAGAGCGCCCGAGCCGCGAAGCGGGGGCTTTCGCGGAGTGGTGAGACGACGAAGCCCCACCGGAGCGCTCCGGTGGGGCTTCGTCGTGAAGTCGTCTGCGTCGACGTGCACGATGCGGTTGGCGCCTCATGCAGTCCGTGTTTCTGCGACGCTTTCGCTGGCAAGTTTGTTTGCGATCGCACACATCGGAAGGGGTCCGTAATCCAGAAGCCTGATCGGAACGTCCTGCATGACCCCTCCGCGGAGAGGCGCGGCGGCCCCCCGGCCTGACGGACCGCTGTGCTCTGGAGGTCCGAAGATGAGGACCCCGTCGGATGGTTCCGGCGGGGGTCCTCTGTCTTCTGTTCTGGCCTGCTGAGCGGTAGATGGCGAGGCTTACTCCGTCCTTGTTTGCTGCTCTGTGCCGGGAAGCGATCGTGGCAATAGCTGAAGGCCAGGGGCCTTCTTCGGTGTGGACGCACCCCGCCAGCTGGCCCCTCAAACGCGCCGCCCACCGGGGTGCAGACCACCCACCCACCGCGCCCGTCACCCTCGTTGGCGCCACCAGGCCCGGGAGCGACCGTGCTGCTGACCGTCTCCCGGCTGGCGGCTGGGCTCTCCGCGGCCGGACAGCGTGTGTCACGGTCGCGCCGCTGGCCCCGCCGCGTGCGGAGGCTGCCGCACCAGGTCACCCTCATCGCCCGCTGCCTGACCGAGGCGTCCGTGCTGCGGTCCGCCCGCCGCCTGGAGCCCGGCGCCGACGCGGTGGTGATCCTTACCGCGAGCGAGGCCCTGCACGGGGCTGCCGCCCTCCCCGGTAGGCAGCCGCACTTGCGGTTCGTCCACGAGGCGGTCACGACCGAGGACGCCGTCGTGCGGCTGCTGGGCCGGCTCGCCCTCCGGGGCGAGCAACGGGTGATCGCGGTGTATCCGACCCAGGCCGTCGGTGATCAGTTCGCCGCGGCCTTCGCCGACCTGTCCGCGGTGGTGGGTGCCTTCGCGGTCGACGACGGCCGCCGCCTGAGCGACGCCGAGCGTGACGGAGGCCGGGCCGCGTTCGACATCCACGCCCGCCGAGGCCGTGATCTGCCTGGTCGGCGGCTGGTGGCCCTACAAGGACATCACCGTCCTTGACGCCGCCCTGGCTCGGCTCAAGAGCCCCTGCACCTGGTGGTCACCGGCTCCCCACTCGACGAAGCCGTCCTTCAGCGGTGGCAGGCCCTGCCAGACCTGCGGGTGCACATCGTGCCCGGCCCCGTCAGCGAAGCCGTGCTGCGGCTCGTGTACGCCGCCGCCGACGCCCTCGTTGCCCGCCACCCCGGGACCGGCAAGGAATCCGGCCTCGTCATGGACGCCCGCCCGCCTCGGCGTCCCCCTGATCGTCTCCGAACACGACCCCGCGCTCTCCGCCCGCCTGCACGGCCAGCCCTGGGCCCTGACGTTCCCCGCCGGCGACCCGGACGCCCTCGCAGATGCCCTGCGCACCGTCATCCGCCAGCCGCCCGAGTACCCCGGCCCCCAGGCCCCGGGACTGCTCGGGATGCGGTCGGCCGCCGAGCAGGCCGACTTCCTCACCCGCCCCTTCGCCCCCTTGCGCACGAAGGAGTCCTGAATGCTGAGCATGCCTCCCGCGCTGATCGCCGTCGTCGGCCCCGTCGAGCCGCCTCTGCTGGCCGCCTGGGCCCGCCACTACCGGGGGCTGGGCATCGAGCGGTTCCTGATCGCCTTCCACTTCCCCGACCACGTCCCCGACGCCCAGCGGTACGAACTCCAGGCCGCCTGCCGGGAACTGGGCATCATCCCCACCGGCACCAGCACCGGCCCGTGGCACGAGCACACCAACACCCAGCTCCGCGACGCCCTGCGGCACCGGGCCGGTCCCGGCTGGCACCTGCTGGCCGACGCCGACGAGTTCCAGCAGTACCCCGCCCGGCTGAACGAGGTGATCGCCCAGGCCGAGAAGTCCGGAAACCGGGTGGTGGGCGGTCTGATGCTCGACCGCGTTGCCGCCAGCGGACGCCTGACCGTCTGGAGGCCCGAAAGCGGCCTCGATCTCGCCTATCCCCTCGGCGGCCACCTCACCCACCGGCTCCTGCACGGCGACCCCAGAAAGATCGTCCTCGCCCGCCACGACGTCACCGTCTCCTCTGGCAACCACCGCTCTCCGGGCCACCGGCCGGACACGGACCGCATCTGCGCGGTTCACCATTTCAAGGTACTCCTGGCCGACCTCACCGGCTCCGGGAAGACCACCGTCGCCCAGGCCCTCGCCGACTGCGGCTACCTCCGGCTGTCCGTGGACGAGGAGGTCCACCGCCTCCACGGCCGGTACGGCGTGGACTACCCCGAGCACACCTACTTCGAGCGTGAACGGCCGTGGTCGAAGCGATCAGAGACCGGTTCACCAAGGAGATCGAGGCCGGGAACGACGTCGTCCTGGACCATGGCCTGTGGCGCCGTGCCGAGCGCGGCCGCTTGTGGTCTACCCCCCGGCCGACCGTGCAGAACTGCTGCGGCGCCTGGCCGAACGCAACGAACGCGAGGACGCCAACGCGCTGACCGTCACCCCCGACGCCCTGTACGACTTCTTCGCCCGCTTCGACCCCCCGGCCGACGACGAGGACGTGATCGTCTACACCGGGGACCTGGAGCTGCTCGTGACGGCACTGACCGAGGCCCGGAGACGGTAAAGCAGGGCCACGGTGAGTGCCGTCAGCTACACGAACCGTAGGGGGCCGTGCCGCTGCAAGCGGCGGGCAGGCGGCGGATGTTGCCGTTGGATTCAGCCTGCCCCCGCAGGCGCTCGATCTCCTCGTGCTGGGCGGCAAGCCGTGAGATCGCGAGGGTCTTGAAGGCCGTGAGCTCGGCGAGATCCGTGTCGCGTTCGGTGAGCCGTTCCTTCAGCTCGGCGACCTGGGCCTTCAACCGCTCGATCTGGGATGCCCTGGGGTCCCTGACGACCCCGGCTGCCTGGGCCTCCTTCACTCGCCGTTCGAACTCCTCCGCGAGGTGCTTGGTAGGGGCCGGGGCGCTCTCCCTTCGGGTAAAAGCCCGTGCGGGTCACCCCTCCCTCGGCCGCGAGGGTCTTGAGATCGCAACCGCCGCCCGGCGGGATCGCTCCGGCCAACAGCCGGTCCATCGCTGCCCGGATCGCCTCATCGTTCCGTGCGCGGGTCTCTGCTGTCAGACCTCCCATTTCAGTCCTCCCTTCCGGTCGCGGTCGTCGGGCCCCGCTGGCGGCGTCGATGTCCGCGATGACCTTTTCCGCGCGGGTCAACTCCGCTTCCTAACGGGCGCGTTCGGCTCTCTGCCGGCGCCCGAGCATCCCGACGAACACCTTGTTCTGCTCGACCGTCTTCTCCCAGAGCGGGCGATGACGGGGGTGATGGGTGGCCCGGGGGCAGCGAGCTGAGTCGCACATGCCGATCAGCGGCTGGTCTGCGGTCGGTGTCCCCGCGAGTTTCGGGCACAGCGCCTTGGCAGGGTCGGCGAACCAGCAGTAGTTCGCGGTCCCCAGGTGCAGGGTCTTGGCCCGTTTCGTGAGCATGCCGCGGACCTGCTGGTCGTTAGTGATCACGTTCGGTGCTGTCTGGAGCGCGTCGTCGAGCTGGCCGTCCACGCTCTGGAAGAAGTCCAACAGGTCACGGGCACCAGGGCCGGGTGGCTTGATCCCCGCGCTTGGAACTGCAACGGCCCTACGAACCAGAGCTTCAGCTGCGGGCGGGGGACCGGCATACGGCCGCGCATGCCCGCCGCGGCGGCGGGTACGACCCCCCTCGTACGGGGGCGTCGCGCAAGCGGCCGAGGAGTGAGGGGTGTCGGAAGTGATTCAAAAGCTGCAGGCGGTCGCGCTGGACTGCGCCGATCCGGTACGGCTCGCGGAGTTCTACGCGGATCTCCTCGGCGGCCAGGTGGTCGTGGACCGGGAGGATCCCGACTGGGTCGAGGTGCACGGGTTCGAGGGGACGCCGCTGGCCTGCCAGCGGGTGGACGGCTACCGACCGCCCGAGTGGCCCGGCCAGCAGCGCCCGCAGCAGCTCCACCTGGACTTCGACGTGGACGACCTCGACGGGGAGGAGAAGCGGGCGCTCGCCCTCGGTGCGACCGTGCTTGAGCGGACGGACCAGCTCCGCCCGGGGGCCAATTGGCGGGTCTACGCGGACCCGGCCGGCCACCCGTTCTGCCTTTGCCTCCACTGAGTCCATCGGTCCCATTGCTGGCTCCGAGTGGGCCGGGGCCCCAAGCGACTCCCAGGGGCAACCGAGGCACCCGGAGCGCGAAACCCACGCGCGTGAACCCAACTCACCCTGCACGGCCGGGCACTGTCGGTGCCCGGACGTGTCTGTCGGCGGTGTCCCGGTGCGGGGCGACAGCCTGTTCCTCGACCTCGGACAGGCGGTAGCTGCCCTTGTCGTCCTGGCCGAGATTGTCCAGGAGCAGGGCAAGCGCCCTCGTAGTCACACCGGGCGCGCCGCTGCAGCCTGCCAGCGCGATCACAGCCATCAGCTACCGTCCGGAGCAGCCAGAACCAGACGCAGCGTGCCGGCCGCCTCCCCACCGTCACGGCTCGGCAGTTCCCGCTGTTTGCGCTTGGGTTCGCTCGTCCGGTGGCGGGTGGGGTGCGCAGGGCGAGGACGGCCATGTCGTCGTGGCCGTCGGATAGGCGTTCGTCACGGCCCAACGGTCGTTCGACCCGCCGGCAGCGCCGTCCGTCCGTACGTCGCCGGGGCTGCTCGCTGTCATCTGTCCACAGGTGACCTGGCGGACGCTTCTCCCATGGAGCAGCGGCGGGCGGTCCCGCGACGGGGTAAGGTCCTGGACGACCTCGTACGGGCGGAGCTACAGGTCGTCACCCGGCCCGCGCCGAAATCCGCACCGAAGGCAAAGCTCCAGCCGGGACGGAGCAGGTGACATAAGCGGTGCTGGGCGTCGCTGCTTTGCCGTAGACCATCGTCCTTGCTCGTTGGCGTTGGATAGTCTCAGCGCTGTGACTGCCGATCGCGTTGGAGCCGTGGAACGGTGGGCGTCCCTTCTGGAGAAGACACGCACGTCGACGGGACGGAGCGGGTTCTACTTCGACTTCGACGGGACCCTCGCCCGAATCCAGATCGATCCGGCGACAGTCCTGCCGGTACCAGGCGCTGTGGAGGCACTGACCAGGCTCACCAGCTTGGTGCGTTCCGTCGGAATCGTCTCAGCGCGCCCAGTGGACTTCCTACAATCACGGTTCGGGGAGGTCCCGGGCGTGGTGCTGTACGGGCTGTACGGGCTGGAGCGTTGGCAGTCGGGATCGGCGACTGTTGCTCCCGGTGCTGAGCGGTGGAAACAGGTGGTCTCGGGACTGCTGGCTCGCGCCCGGGAGGAACTGCCGGGTGCGATACTCATCGAGGACAAGCGCCTGTCCATGGCCGTGCACTACCGGCGGGCGCCCCGATTTGAGGAGCGCGCGATTCAATGGGGGCGCGACCAGGCGCGCCGCCACGGCATGATCCTCGAACTCGGTCCGATGACAGTCGAGTTGAAACCGCCGATTGATCGGGATAAGGGCACCGTACTCGCACAGGAGTCCTCGGGGTTGGATTGCGTGTGGTACTTCGGTGATGGCGCACCCGACCTGGCGGCCTTCCGGGCCTTGGAGGGCTGGTCTGCCGCCTCTCCAGACAGGAAGGCGGTGCGCGTCGCGGTCCGTCATCCGGATACCGATGCCACCTTGCTCCATGAGGCCGATGTCATTGTGCAGGGCCCCGACGCGGTTCCTGGCCTCCTCGACGCGGTGAGTACGGCGCTGGATCACCGTCCCAGAGAGTAGACGTGGCACTGCTGCAAGCGTCCCATGTCCGGGGCACGGTCGCGCATGGCCTCGCTGTCCAGTGGCAGTTCGAATACGAGGCCGAAGCCTCTCGTCCCGAAGTCTTTGGCGAGTTGCCGCCAGTCCTGTCGGAGCTTGCGCACCGCCGCCGCCGTGGTGGCCGCACAGGTGCCGGCACAGAGGAACAACCGCGTCCCCTGCCAGTCCACGGCCTCCACCACCGCGTACTCAAGGTAGGCGCCTCCCGCTTCGGACTCCCGACGGCGAAAGGTGCGTTCTGTGTTTCCGTGCACAGCGCGAATGTGGACACCGCGCACGGGTACGCCGTTTTCCTCGCCCAGATAGAACTCGAACGCAAATGGCGCCTGCCTCAGCATGACGTCCGTTGTGCTGTTGTACACCGGCCCGCCGACCAGCACCGCGCAGTCGGTCCGGCGCACCGTGTTCGTTATCTCCTCGAGGGCCGCCTGGCGGTTCGCGGCATACCTCGACACTGGCATGCTGGCTGTGACCCGGCAGCGTAACGGCCGGTAGACGATCCGCTCGGGAAGACCGACGGCTTGCAGCAGCCGGACCACGGGATGGGCGTGAAGCGCGTCGGCAAGATCGAGCGCCTCTCGGTACTCCAACTCGCTGATCGCCGTCCCCGCAAACCCGGCCTGCACTGGGACCGTTCCAGCGGCGCTCGCAGGCGCGATGTCAAAACTGGGCACGACCACGACGACGGAGTTCTTCGAAGACGTGCCGGCATGGAACAGCTTCCACACGCGGCTGCGTCGTGAGAGCCAGGCTGCCGTCAACGCCAGAGCGCTCGCCAAGATGGCCAGCAAGGCAGCGCTAGCGGCATTGGCCAGAACGTCCCGCATGAACCCCATTCGGCCCCCGGTCGCCGTCGTTCGCTATGTGCTCTGCGAGGCGTCATCCTAGGTGCGCATCTGGCCGAGGCGTAGCCCGAGGACAGACATCAGCGGGCTGCACCTCTTCAACCGGAGGACTATGCCCGCGAGGCGCGGCTGACGGGCATGCTGGAGGTCGCAGGACTAGGGACAGCGGCCCTTTAGAACGTCAGCAAGTGACAATCCGTGTGCCTCGACGGTGACAAGAAGCCTGCTCAAGAGGTCGAGTGAGCCCCGTTCACTCGCAGCGGGTTGAGGAGCAGGCCCGCCGTGCGTGCAAACAGGCTGGGCAGGAGGAGCAGTAGGAGCAGGAGCGCCAGCCTCTGGAGACGGCGAAGGCGTGGTGAGGCCGGCCGGAAGCAGGTGGAGGAGCTGTTCGCCGCGGTGGTCGACCGGGCCTGGCGTGAGGAGCAGCTGCGGGTGGAGAGACTGAGGTGAAACGCCTTGCGGCCGCCCCCTGCTACTCCGCTGTGTCCAGAACCCGCCAGCGAGGGCGGCGTGCCTGAATCAGTTGGTCCGGGCCCGTTCGCGTCTCCGCGAAGGGTGGGATGTTCACGCGGACGTCGTCGTCTGGCCGGGTGCCGGATTCGGTCGGGGCCGCTCGGCCGGGCAAGTGCCGGTCAGCAGCAGGGCGTCCTGGCATTCGATCTCTCGCCGGTATCTGCGGTAGGAGAGGTCCAGCCGGTCCCGCAGTCCGCGGGGTCCGGGTTCCCAGGGCAGCACCACGTCCGGGTGGAGCGCGGTCAGTCGCCGCCACGTCGGCCCGAGCAGGAGGAAGGCCCGCAGGTCGTCGAGGAGCCGTCGGCAGCGCACCGTGACCCGCCAGACGGCGGTGAAATGCAGGCCGAGCACGCTGGCCAGGACCGCGGCCTCGGTGAAGACGAAGTTCAGTATGCTGTACCAGGTGAACCAGTTGCCTGCCAGCAGCGGTTGCCCGGCCACCAGGAACAGCCGGTTCACGCAGGTGACCGCGTAGGCCACCATCCCAACGGCCCCCACCGCGACCCCGACGGCGATGTGGCCCCGCACCATCCGGACGATCCGGGCGCAGGCGATCGCCGAGGCTCCGGAGCACGCCAGGAAGAACAGGTTCCCGATCACGTAGATGCCAACGATCCGCCAGTCCCCGGTGTACTGGTTCTGCAGCGGATTGGTGCGCAGGGTCGGCGGGGTCGATGCCATCAGGGCAGCGAGCAGCCCGCTCACCGCCAACGCGGCCAGGAAGAGCCGTCCTCGCCACCAGGGAACCGAGCCGGCCCGCTGCAAGGGCGTCCACAAGTAGGTCGCCAACAGGGCCAGGCTCACCGATACGCCGGTGTCCATGATGATGGAGGCGACGCCGGGCACGGTCGCGATCGGGATCCGCGCGCGGACCGCAGGAATGCCCACGAGTGCGGCGACGGTGAAGCTGCCCAGCGCGGTCAGCAGGAGCGGGGCCTGCCGGGTCGGCCGGGAACCGACCCGGAGGGTCACCATCTTGGCGAGCAGCGCCAGGCACAGGAACGCGGACAACAGTGACTGGAGCCGGGTGATCATGTCAGCTCACGTCCCGCCGAAGTACCGCTGTACGTCCCAGGCCACGCCTGCCTCGGCTCAGTCGTCGATCGCGTACTCGGCGAACGCGGCGGCCAGCAGTTCGGCCTCGCGCTCGGCCGCCGAGTCGTGCACTGAGCGGAACCTGACGACGGCGCCCCCGTCGGGGAGGCCGTCGAGCGCTGACAGCGTCGGCTCGTCGTGCCGGTACCGCTCGCCCTCGTGCTCGCACAGGATGTGGGCGAGTTCGTGCAGCACGATGTGATCACGATGGGCCCCTGTGGCCAGGTCCTGCACGATCACTATGTCGTCGTCGGTTCGGCAGATCCAGACCCCCATCGGGCCCGGGACCGGCAGTCGGGCCTCGATCACCCGGATGGGCCTGCCGCGTGCCGAGCCGATCTGGTCGCACAGTTCGTGGGCGCAGGAGTACGGATCGAGCCGCAAGGAGCGGATGTACTTGCGGCAGTCACGCATGGTGCTCAGCCGACCGTGGGTCACGGGGTCTCTTCCATGGTGTCGAGGATCGCGATGAGCCTGTCCCGTAGCTCGGGCGTCATGCGGCCGGCGCGCAGGGCGATGTGCTGCACCTGGCGGTCCGCGAGTGCGCCGAGCCCGTCGGCGGTGAAGTGGCTGGCCGGCGCGGTGGGGGCGGCTGTGGTGGCGCCGGACGTGAGCCAGCCGACGGTGATCTCCGGATGGTCCTGGGGGAGGTGGTCGTTCACGAACCGGACGAGTGCGATCACCACGGCGATCGAGGGATTGGTGTAGCGCCCGGAGCGGAGCATGCCCAGATAGCTGCGGGAGATCCGGACGCCGTATCGGCCCTCGGAACGGCTGATCAGGTCGGCGACCTCGCCGGTGCCGTATGTCTGCCACCGGCCTCGGCCGTCACGGAATCCGGCTACCGAGAAGAGGTGGTTGATCCGGCCGGTGAGGCTCTCACCACCGCCGGGTCGGCCATCCGTTGGGTTCGTGCTCATCGCCCGGCCCTCGCCCCCAGGGCCGACCGGGCGTGGTCGGCCACGGCTGAGGCCTCCGCCGGGCCCAGGGGACCCGATCGGACGGCTGCCGCGTTGGCGAGGAAGTGCTCGGGCCGGGAGGTCGCCGTCAGGACGGTGGTGACCTGGGGGTGGGCAAGCACCCAGCGCAGCAGGGCCTCGGACCAGCTCGTACAGCCCAGTTCGCGTAGGAAGCCAGCGGGCGGAGGCGCTGACAGCAATGCGCCTTCGCCGAACGGCCGCATCACGATCACACCGATGCCGGCCTCGGCGGCGGCCGGGAGTATGTCCTCGGCAAGGTCAGGCTCCGCAGCGTTCATGTTGACCTGGACGAAGTCCACCAGGTCGGCAGCGAGGACGTGGGCGAGGTCGGCTCGGGTGCCACCCATGCCGAAGGCGTGGTCGAACTGGTAGGTGACGCCGGTGAAACGGACCCGCCCGGCCGTCTTTTGCCGGTTCAGCCAGTCCAGGTTGGCCTGCCATCCGTTGAGGTTGTGCACCTGGAGGAGGTCGATGTTGGAGCGCGCGTAGCCCGCGAGCTGGCGGGCGAAGACAGCCTCGACCGCCTCAGGTTCGGTGTCCCAGATCTTCGTGGCGACGAAGAACGACGGGTCCTCCCGGAGCAGTTGCGCAAGCCGGGGTTCCGCGTCGGAGTAGACCGGGGCGGTGTCCACCAGTTGGGCGCCGACCGTGCGGGCGGCCCCCAGTAGGCCGGCCAGTCGGTCCGGGCCGACTCGTTCGATCGTCCGCCAGGTGCCCAGTCCGAGAACGGGGAGGTCGACACCGGCCTTGCGGGCCAGGCGCCTGGGCACGGTCGAGGTCATCGGTGATCCCTTCACTACGAGAGGCCGGCGCACCGGGGGCAGCGCCGGATGTCAGGGCCGGGCGGACTTTGGGCGGGGCCGGGAAGGTCCCCTTTAGGCGGAGGCCGCGCCCGCGCCGGCCAGTTCCGGCGCCGGCGCGGGGCTGGTGATCTGCGTGGCGTCGAGGAGCCCGGGGAACCGGGCCTCGAGGTCGTCGCGGCGCAGGGTGATGATCCGGGTCGTGCCCCGAACCTCGGTGTGCATGACACCGGACTCGCGCAGCACCTTCAGGTGGTGCGAGAGCGTCGACTTGGCGATCGGGTAGACGAGCTGACCG
Source organism: Streptomyces sp. NPDC002573 (assembly GCF_042889625.1). NCBI lineage: Bacteria > Bacillati > Actinomycetota > Actinomycetes > Kitasatosporales > Streptomycetaceae > Streptomyces > Streptomyces sp. NPDC002573. The sequence continues at coordinate 11,815 of NZ_JBIARC010000081.1, forward strand.
CAGGAGCGGGAGCCCTCCAGGAACATCACGCGCGCGATGTCCCGGCGGATGGGGTCACTGAGCGCGTGCAGCACCCGATCCAGGGAGAACTCAGACCGGTCGGGGTGGTAGAGCGGGCTGCGCATGGCGACCTCCTTCGCGTCGTCGGCACCAGGGCTGCGCCTTCCCGGCGAGTGCCTCCAGGCCCGACAGTCAGATTCAACGTTCTACGATTATAGAAGAATCGAGGGGTCTCCTTGCCCGGTCATGCGCTCACCCCCGGGCACCAGCACGAGCTTGCCGCCGACGCCGCCGTGCAGGGAGTGCGCAAGTGCCTCGCCGGCCTGCGTCAGCGGGTAGCGGGCGGCTACTGGCAGTTCGAACGGGGCTGTGCCGATCAGGTCGAGGGTGCTCGCCAGTTCCAGCGGGAGATGTTCCAGGAAGGGGACCCCGCGCGCGTGGGCCGCGGGGTCCGGGACGATCGTGACCCGGCGGGTGGCGCCCGCGACGAGCCGGACAGCCGTCTCGGTGGGCTCCAGGCCGCCCGCACAGTCGACCGAGGCGTGGAACGGCGCGTGTTCCGCAAGGCGTTGTGACAGCCCCTGCCCGTAGGCAACCGGGGTCGCCCCCGCGGCGCGCACCAAGCCGTGGCGGGCGGGCGAGGCCGTGCCGACCACCTCGCTCGCGCCCAGCAGCAGGGCGAGTTGCACCACGGCCAGGCCCACGCCGCCGGAGGCGCCATGCACCAGCAGCCGTTCCCCGGACTGCAGCCCCACTCGGCGCAGGGCCGAGTATGCGGTGCCGGCGGCCACCGGCAGGACGGCGGCCTGTTCGTCGGAAAAGCGGTCGGGGCAGAGGGTGAGTTCGTCGGCTTCCTGCGAAGCCGCCACGGCTTCGTACTCCCGGAACGCGCCGGGCCGACCGTGCCGGATGACACGGTCACCGGCCCGGAAGCGATGCACTCCGGCGCCGACCTCCACGACTACGCCCGCCGCCTCGACGCCGAGACAGCCGCCGGGCAGGTCCATCGGGACGTGCTCGCGGACCTCGCCGGAGAGGATCTTCCAGTCGATCGGGTTGACCCCGATCGCGGTGTGCTGGACGACCACCTGACCGGGTCCGGCGACGGGATCGGACACCTGCGCCGGGTACAGGACTCCGGGGTCCCCGTACCGGTCGAAGAGGACGGCGGTGCTCACGCGTTCGCCTCCCGCTTGCTGAAGGCTCCGGCTGCGGCGTACACGCAGAGCGAGACCAGGTAGGCGGCGACGGTGAACCCGGCCACGCCCCAGAACCCCGTGACGTTGCCGAGGAGCACCCCTCCGACGGCGCCGCCGACGGTGGTGCCCACATACATCGCGGAGTTGGAGAGCGAGGAGACGGTGCCTCGGGCGGTCTCGGTCTGCGACTGCAGGATGCTCATGAAGACCGGGAAGACGCACCCGCCGACCATCATCACCAGTGCCAGCAGCGTCAGCGCGACCGCCAGGTTCGGGGCGAGCGGGACCAGACAGTACAGGACGGCCATGGCCAGCACACCGGTCAGCAGGGACCGGTACAGGCCCAGGCGTGCGACCAGGCGGCTGCCGAACAGGGAGCCGATCACGTTGCCCGCGCCCACCGCCATCATCGCGGTGCCGATGGAGGCGACGTTCAGCCCGAAGTCCTTGGTGAACCAGGATCCGTAGAAGGAGATCGCCTCGAAGTTGCCGGTCTGGAAGAGGAGGTAGCCCAGCAGGTACCAGCGCAGCCGGCCGGTTCCCAGCACCGTCTTGTACGTGCCGAGGATGGCCTTCGCTCCGCTGGCCACGCCGGGTCGGCCGGGCACCGAGGGGAAGAGGCGGGCCAGCAGCAGCCACAGCGCCACCGAGAGGCCGCCGATGGTCCAGAAGGGCAGGTGCCAGGAGCCTGCGGCGAGCCAGCTGCCGAGCGGGATGCCGGCGAACTGCGCGATGGACAGCCCCGCAGTGGCGAAGCCCATGGTCCGGACGATCTCCTGGGGTTTCACCAGCACCGGGATGGACGCCCAGATCTGCGGGGAGACGAACGCGGCGCTCACACCGGCGAGGAACCGGAAGAGGATCATGGTCCAGAACCCCTGCGCAAATCCGCACAGCGCGGTCATGACGATGAACCCGGTCAACCCGGTCAGCAGCACCTGGCGCCGGTCCCGCCCGTCCGAGATCGGCCCCGCGATCAGGGCGAAGACGGCGTAGCCCAAGGCGTAGGCGCTGACCATCCAGCCCGAGATGTCGGGGGTGACGTGGAAGGCCCGGGTCAGCGTCGGCAGCAGGGGAGCCACGAGGAAGGTGTCCGTCCCGATGACGAACATCGTGGCGAACGCGAGGAAGGCGACGGTCCGCGAGGAGCGGGCGGTCGGAGGCTGAGTCGGCGTCACGCCGACGGTGGAGGAATGGGATGAGGTAGTGGTCATGTCATCATCACCGCCCAGGAGCGGTTGAGCTTCCCTTCGAGCATGTGGAGTGCCTGTATTGCGATGAATCCTTCGTCGGTGGTCTCCGAGGGGGCACCGGGTACGCGGGAGAAGCCTCCGTCGGCACTCTGGCGGGCGGTGATCCACCGGACGCAGGCCTCGGTGTCGGCCGGCAGCGCGCCCAGCATGTAGAGGGCGCCGATGGCGTGGTACGAGCCGACGAAGCTCTCCGCGCCGTCCGTGCGGTAGCGGAAGCCACCGGTTTCGTTCTGCAGGCCGCGCAGCCACCGCACGGTCTCGTCGGAGTGCGGCGGGCGCAGGCCGAGTGCGATCAGGGCGCCGATCGCACGGAAGGTGGCGAAGGTGTCGGACGGGGAGCCGGGCCGGTTGCCGTAGCCGCCGTCCTGGTTCCGGCAGGCGAGCACGTAGGCCACCAGGTCGTCTTCCCGCTCGGGGCGGGCGCCCAGGGCGACGAGGGTCAGGGTGGCGAGGTGGGAGTGCCAGGCGTCGCAGGGGAAGCCGGGTGCGTTGCCGAAGCCGCCTTCCGGGCGCTGGCAGGATCGCAGGAAGGCCACGCAGGCGTCCCGGTCGAACTCGGGGTGGTGTGCGCCGCCCAGCACGACGGCCGTCAGCACCGCGCAGTAGGTGGTGAACGTCTCGGAGGGCAGGGCGGGTTGTTCGCCGAAGCCGCCGTCCGGGTTCTGCGTGGCGAAGACGCCGGTGAGCACGCCGGGGGTGTTCGGCACCGGTTCGTTAAGGGCCAGCAGGTCGGACACCACGTGCAGCACCGAGAAGGTCTGTGCGGTGCGGTCGGAGCGCAGGCCGAGTGGGGACCGGTAGGGGGTGAGGCCGTAGCCCAGGCCGGAGGCGGTGGAGCGCAGCCAGCGGAGGTAGTTGCCGATGTCGATGAGTCCCTCGGACAGCCGCCCGGTGGTGACGTGTCCCAGGTCGTTGTCGAACGGGTCCGGCTCCGGACGCTCGACGAGCTCCGGCGCAGGGCGGAAGGCGGCCACCCGATCGCCCAGGGCAGCCAGGGCCAGCAGCTGGGTGCGGGTGTGCTTGGCGTGGAAGGGGACGTATGTGGTGTTGCCGACGGCGAACGAGCCGGTGGTGCGGGGGGGCACCATGACGTGTCGGGCGAGGGGGACGGTCGGGTCGACAGGGGTGGAGAACCAGCTGCCCTGGCCGTGGAAGACACCGCCCGCCACGGGGTCGGTGTTGCGTTCCAGCTCGGCTTCGGCCTCCTGCGCGAGGGCTTTCAGGACCCCTCCGCCCGCCTCGCCCGGGTCGTCGAGCGCTGCGACGGTCCGTGCCGCCAGGGCGAGGAGTGCGTGGTCGGCGACGAACTTCGCGGGGAACGGCGAGTCGGGGGCACCGTGCAGGGCGGCGACCGTATCGACGCGCACCACGGAGTCGGCCGAGCTGCGGTCCCAGTAGCCGCCGGTGCCGACGTGCTGATGGTGGTTGTGGATGTGGGCCAGGACCTGGCGTGCCCGGTCCGCGGCGCCGGCGCGACCGCGTCGGTGGAGTGCCGCCCAGGCCAGGGCTGCCAGGGCGGCCGAGCCGGTTCGGTGGCCTCGGAGCGTGTCGGGCACTGCGCGGGGGGTCAGACGGTCCCAGACGGCGTCGCCGTGGACGTAGCGCTCCAGCCGGTCGGCCGCCGCGTCGAGGAAGGCCGAAGTGCTGTCCGAGGTCAGGGCGTCGGCGGCCAGGATCAGTACGGCGGTCTCCTCCAGCGGGCCGGACTCGTCCAGCACCACGCTCGCGGAGCGGTCGAGCCGGGCCGGCCAGTCATGGCCGAGGACCGCTTCCACGATGCGGTCCAACTGGCTCTCTGCCTCAGCGAGCAGAGTGTTGTCGCCGGTCAGCCTCCCGGCCCGGTGCAGGGCCCAGGCGGCGAGCGCCTGTACGGAGGGGGTGCGGACACCGCCGATCGGGTGGGGTGCGCCGGTAACGTCGAGCAGCTCGCAAAAGCCCGGCAGGTCCGGGTCGGTGAACTCCCTGAGGGCACCGAGGAGTTGGCGTGCCAGTTCGGTGTCGTCCGGGCCGGGGAGGGTCAGGAGGGCCAGGGCGGCGTCTTGGAGGGTGCGGTCGGGGGTGATCACATCGGTGGAGTCCCGGCCGAGCACGGCCGGGACGCGGGCCTCTTCGTCCAAGACGTGTTCCCGGACGAAGGTGCGCAGGGAAGGAGGACTGGTCATGGGGTTCCTTGTGGATCCGGAGCGCGTGGGTCGGGCGCCCGCTCCCAAAATTTCGTTGTTCGAAGAAGTTCGAAGTATGGGGGGAGCGTAGCAGAAGTCGCAGGGCAATGGCACTGGCAGGAAAGGGAGTTGGGGGTGAGCGGCGGCGTCAGGAGACCGACGGGGCCTGGCGGGACCGGTCTGCGGTGGAGACCACCCCCGCACTGAAGCCGCCGACGGGCACATCGCCGACGACGACGGAGTCGGGGGCGACGACCGCCCCGTCGCCGAGCCGGCAGGGGCCGACGATTGTCGCCCCCGCGCCGATCACGACTCCGGCGCCGATTCGGACCGGCCCGTCCTGCCAGGGCAGGGCGCGACGGCTCAGATCGTGGCCGCTGGAAACAACCAGGACGCCGTCACCGAGGTCCGCCCCCGGCCCGATGTCGATGCCACCGGACCCCTCGAGGATCGACCAGGCGCCGATCCGGACGTGCCCGCCGACCCGTATGCCCCCGCGAGGTGACGGCCCGTCGGGGCGCCCCATGGCGATCAACCCCGCACCCAGGCGCACGTCGGGGCCGCCCGAGAGGACCGCGTCGAGGAAGCCGCCCCCGCCCGAGGTCCAGTGGGCGGGCACAGGCGCCCGGCCGGTATCGGCGCGGGCCCGGACCCGGTCGATGATGGCGGTGAAGTCGGGCGCCTCGCCCTCCCGCACCTGCCGTCGACGCAGCGTGCGCGCCGGGCGGCCCACGACGATCACGTCGGAGGGGATGTCCGCGACGACGTGCGCTCCGGCAGCGACCACGGCCCCGGAGCCGATGCGGACTCCGGGTTCGACCACGGTCCGCGCGCCGATCCAGGCGCCGGCCCCGATTGTGACGGGGGCGGCGCCCGGACGTCCGATCCGGGCCAGTGAGGCGATCTGGCAGCCGCTCGCCACGCGGACCCCGTCCAGCCGGCAGCGGAAACCGACGAAGACCCCGCCTGCGAGGGCGGAGCCGCTCACCGACGTACCGAACCGGATCCAGGTGCCAGGCCCGACGGTCGTGCCGGACCCCATCACGGTGTCGCCCTCTATGAACGCCGACGGCGAATAATATTCCATGCAGCCCGAAACTAGTGTTCCGCGGCCCGCCCCGCAACCCACCTTCAAGGTTTCCGTTTGTTCTTTCGGCGCGGTTCACCCGGAATCGAAACCGGTCCAGATTCACGCCCATCGGTGGAATATTGAATTCCGCTTCTGCTTCTCACGTGCAACTTGACGAAGCCCTTACCCTCCGTGTGATCGTCGTCACGACGCGCTGACCACGGCATTGGCTAGTATAGTGTTGCGCAGGCATGTTCGACGTTCTACGATCATCGAGCATCGCCTCCGAGCCGCGACTGCGTACAGGCTCGGCGTGCACGGGGGCAACGGGGGATCGCCGGACTGGGCGATATCTCTTCGTTCTCTCTTCTTCCGCATTTCTCTGGGCGCGCCATGCGCCGCGGCATATCTAGTGGCACCGTCGAAGGGCGGATACATTTCATGCACATACTGGTGACCGGTGGCGCTGGTTTCATCGGTGGAAATTATGTGAGAAGACTTCTCGACGGCCGGTCCAACCTCCCGGTCGACCGCGTGACCGTGCTCGACAAGTTGACCTACGCGGGCAACCTCGCCAACCTCGCCCCGGTGGCGGACCATCCCGGACTGCGGTTTGTCCAGGGCGACATTGCCGACGCTGACCTCGTCCCGAAGTTGCTCGGCGACGTGGACGCGGTCGTCAACTTCGCCGCCGAGACCCACGTCGACCGTTCCATCCACGATCCGGCCGAGTTCGTCCGGACCAACGTCCTCGGCACCCAGAACCTGCTGGACGCCGCACGGACCGTCCACCTGCCGAGGTTCGTCCACATCTCCACGGACGAGGTCTACGGATCCATCGACGAGGGTGCCTGGACCGAGGAATGGCCCCTGACCCCCAACTCGCCCTACGCGGCCGCCAAGGCGGGCGCCGACCTGCTCGCCCTGGCCCACACGCGAACCCACGGGCTCAACCTCTCCATCACGCGCTGCAGCAACAACTACGGCCCGTACCAGTTCCCGGAGAAGGTCATCCCGCTCTTCGTCACCACCCTCCTGCAGGGCGGATCGGTGCCGCTGTACGGCGACGGCCTCAACGTCCGTGACTGGCTCCACGTCGACGACCACTGCCGGGGCATCGACCTCGTCCTCGCCAAGGGCGAGTCCGGAGAGGTATACAACATCGGCGGCGGCCGGGAACTGAACAACCGCCGCCTCACCGAACTGATCCTCAACGCCTGCGGTGCCGACTGGTCCGCCGTCCGCCCGGTCGCCGACCGCAAGGGCCACGACCGCCGCTACGCCCTGGACGACTCCAAACTGCGCGCCCTCGGCTACCGCCCCGAAGTGGCCTTCGAGGACGGCCTCGCCGGGACCATCACCTGGTACCGGGAGCACACCGACTGGTGGCGCCCCCTTCTCTCCGGCACCCCCGGCGTCCGCACCGCGGACGCGAGCACGAGCGCCGACGCCGGCTGACTGCCTGTCCCACCTCACCCGCCCAAGGCCCGGCGCCCAGCGAACCGGCGCGCCCTGTGCCAAGAGCCCCGAAGGGGGAAACCATGCGAGGCATCATCCTCGCAGGCGGCTCCGGCACCCGCCTGCGCCCACTCACCAGCGTGCACTCCAAACAGTTGCTGCCGGTCTACGACAAGCCGATGATCTACTACCCGCTGTCCGTGCTCATGCAGGCCGGCATCACCGAGATCCTGGTCATCTCGGCCCCCGAGCACCTCGACAGCTACCGGGCGCTCCTCGGTGACGGCGCACGCCTGGGCGTCTCGCTCGCCTACGCCGTGCAGCAAAAACCGGGCGGCATCGCCGAAGCCCTCGTCATCGGCGGCCCGTTCACCGACGGCCAGGACATCTGCCTCATCCTCGGGGACAACATCTTCTACGGGCACCGGCTGCCCGACATGCTCCGTGCCGAGGCCGGCCGCCTCGACGGCTGCACCCTCTTCGGCTATCCGGTCAGCGACCCGGAACGGTACGGGGTGGCCACCGTCGACGAAGCGGGCCACATCGTCACTCTCGAGGAGAAGCCCACCGCTCCCAGCTCCAACCTCGCCGTCACCGGTCTGTACATGTACGACGGCGACGCAGCCCGCCGGGCCGCCGAACTGGCCCCCTCCGACCGCGGCGAGCTGGAGATCACCGACCTCAACCTCACCTACGTCCACGAGAACCGGGCCCGCCTGGTCAACCTGGGACGCGGCTCGGCCTGGTTCGACACCGGCACCCACGACAGCCTCCTGGAGGCCGCGATGTTCGTGCAGGTGCTGGAGAAGCGCCAAGGCATCCGGATCTCCTGCCTGGAGGAGGTCGCCTACCGGATGGGCTACATCGACCGCGAGCAGCTGGCCCTGCTCGGCAAGGAGCTCTCCCCCTCATCCGGCTACGGACAGTACGTGATGGAGCTGGCGAGCGCCTGATCCGCCCGCCCCGTACCCACCTCGAAAGGTCCCACAGATGAAGGTCCTCCACCTGCCGGCCGAGACCGGCACCGGCCACAACATGCGGGCCCTCGCAGTGGCCGCGAAGGTACGCACCCTGTTCCCCGAATCGGAGCAGCATGTGTACCTCGGTTCCAAGAGCACCCTGTTCACCCCGATGTTCGAGGACCTCGGCGTGCACGTGCACACCGCCTCCGATCAGCGAGACCACGCCAACACCTCGCAACTCACCCGACGCTTCGACTGGAACTCGTACGTCACCGGTTACCTCAACCGCACGTTCATCAGCGGCGACCGGATGCTCGCCGCAGTCGCGCTGATCGGCTCCGTCCGACCCGATGTCATCGTCAGCGACTTCAACGTCGCCGCGTGCCTGGCCGCCGAGATCTCCGGGATCCCCTACGTCCTGATCACCGAGCGCTACGACTTCACCCTCGGCCAAATCAGCAACGCCTCCCTCCTGGAGGCCGGCTTCGTCCTCGACGACCCGGAAGAAATCGACGCCATCCGGACCTCTCTCACCACACTCTTCGCATGGGTGACCCGCCGGGCCCGCGCCGTCCTCACCGACAAGCCCAGTGTTCCCGAACTCGACCAGGGGACCCCGGTGTTCGACGCCCTCGCGGCCGGCAACGGCCACGTCGTCGGCCCGATCGTCCGCGACGAATGCGCAGCCGACCCGGCGCCGCGCGCCGAGATCGACGCCCGCTTCGGTCTGCACGGCGCCGAGTACGCCATCGTCGGCTTCGGCGGCACCACCATGTTCACCGAGAACAAGGAACGGCTGCTCAGTGAGTACCTCACCGCCTTCGAGAAGCTGCGCACCGACCACCCCAACGCCCGACTCGTCGTGATCGGCCGCCAGACGTTCACCGAGGAGGTCGACGGAGTCGTCCTCCTCGACTACGTCTCCGACTGGCACTCCTTGGTCAAGCACGCCAAGGTCATCCTCTCGCCCCCCGGCTGGCTCTCGGTCACCGAGCTCGCCGTGATGGACGCCCCGGTCGCCTACGTGCTCAGCGGACGGGACGAGTATCACGAGCGGGAGGCCATGACCCGGCTCGACCACCTCGGATACACCACGGCCACCGAGCCCGACGCCGGCACCCTGCTCGCCATCCTGCGCACGGCCTTCGACGAACCGGAGACCTTCCGCCATCGGGCAGCGCAGGCGTCCCGCGCCATCGCACCGACGGGCAACGGGGCCGAGGCGGCCGCGAAACTGATCGGCCACGTAGTGGCCGAGGCCTCCGCCTGCCGGGAGCCCGCCGAAGAGGTCTGACCCGCTGCCCGAACCGGCCGTACGTGCCACCACGCCCACGCCACGAGACCATCACCGACCCAAGGGTGTTTCGATTGTCCACGTACCCCGAATTCGCCGAGCCCCCCGCGCTGCCGTCGGCGACCCGCATGATGCTGCACAACGAAGGCTCCACGACCGTGCTGCTGCAATCACTCATGAACTCCCCGCTCTCTGCCGAGGTGCTGCCCGAACCCGATCCGGCGGCTGTGCGGACCTGCACTCACCTCACCGACGTGTTCGGTCCCGGCCTCCACCCTGACCTGCGGATCCGCCGCTCCCGCCTGCGCGACCGCACGGGCGCCGTGGTCAGCGAGAACCTGATCACCTTCCGCCAGGCCGACGCCGCCCACGTCATACCCCAAGGCGACACCCCCTTCGGCCTGCACACGCGCGGCTTGGGCCTGTACGAACGCCGCCGGATCTTCGCCACCGGCCTCACCGTCGAACGCTTCGGCCTGCTTCCCGCCGGCGCTCCCGGCCGCGCCTACGAGATCGCCTTCTCCAATCACGCCGCGGTCCTCGTGCACGAGGTCTTCAATCCCCGCTTCGTGACCACCACAGCCGTAGCAGGCACGCGACCACCCGCCGTGCTCCCCGACCACCAGCCCCGCTGGCCCGACCCTCGGGAGACGGCCCACGTCCGACGGGTCCTCGCTCACGCCGACCCGCTCGTCCCGATGGCCGAAGCCCGCGCCCTGCGCACCGAACTCGCCAGCCCCTCCTTCCTCCTCCAAGGCGGCGACTGCGCCGAGACCTTCGCCGACAACACCCCCCGCTCCGTACGCAACCGTGTCGACCTGCTGCGGGCCATGTCCGAGCGGATCGCCCAAGGCTCCGGGGCCCGGGTCGTCACCGTCGGGCGGATCGCCGGCCAATACGCCAAGCCGCGCTCGTCATCCGTCGAACGACGCGGCGACACCTCCCTCCCCTCCTACCTCGGCGACGCCGTCAACGCCGCCGCCTTCACCAAGGCCGGCCGCATCCCCGACCCGAAGAACCTGCTGCGCGCCTACCGCGAGTCGGCCAAGACGCTCTCCTTCCTGGCCGGTTCAGGGCTCTACACCTCCCACGAGGCCCTGCTCCTCGACTACGAACTTCCGCAGATCCGCACCTCACCCGTCGACGGCGCCCGCTGGGCCCACTCCGGCCACATGCTGTGGATCGGAGAGCGCACCCGGTCGCTCACCGGCCCGCACATCGCCTTCGCCTCCAGCATCGCCAACCCGATCGCCGTCAAGATCGGCCCCGGCTGCACTCCCGACGAACTCCTCGCCCTGCACGCGGTCCTCAACCCGGACAACATCCCCGGCCGACTCACCTTCGTCCTGCGGATGGGCCGGGCACTGGCTTACGAACGTGCCCGGGAACTGCTCACGGGGGCCTCCACCGCGCACCTGGCCGATCGCTTCGTCAGCGACCCCATGCACGGCAACGGGGTCACCAGCCCGGGTGGGATAAAAACCCGCACCATGCGGGCGATCGAGGAAGAACTGTGCGGCTTCTTCGCCGCCTGCCGGGAGATCGGCACTCCGCCCGGCGGTGTGCACTTGGAGCTCTCCGGAGACGACGTCACCGAGTGCGTGGACGTGAACATCGACGACGCCTGGCTCGGACACCGCTACCGCACCTCGTGCGACCCCCGTCTCAACCCGTCCCAGTCCCTCCAATTGGCCGACCTGGTCGCATCCCTCCTGGTCACCACCACCCCGGCACTCAGCCTGCCCGCCTGAGCAGCAGCCGACTGCCAGGCCGAGGCACCGGCAACGCGCGCGCCGACCCCAACCACGCCGATGTGGTCGCGCCATCGCCGGCCAAGTGAGCAAGTCCCGCGCCCGATTCGGCGGACCGCATGGAGAGCCGGTCGCACGTCTGGCGGGCCGGAGGGGGAAGACCGGCACCCTGACAGTGAGGCGGGCGACCTCTCCCCGCCCCACCACGACATCCGACCGGCACCGCAAGTAGACCCGGTAGCGGCACCCGGTCACTGCCACCGCCGCCCGAGGCGGCCCCGTCCCGACTCAGAAAGGCGCCCACCCATGCGCGGAATCATCCTCGCCGGAGGCTCTGGCACCCGGCTCCGCCCGCTGACCAGCGTCCATTCCAAACAGTTACTGCCGGTCTACGACAAGCCGATGATCTATTACCCGCTCTCGGTGCTGATGCAGGCCGGGATCCGAGAGACCCTGATCATCTCCACCCCCGAGCACCTGGACGTCTACCGCTCTCTCCTCGGCGACGGAGGTCAGCTCGGCATCCGCCTTAAGTACGCCGTCCAGGACCAACCCAAGGGCCTGGCCGAAGCCCTGCTGATCGGCCGCGAGTTCGTCGGGAACGAGCAAGTCTGCCTGATCCTCGGCGACAACATCTTCTACGGGCACCAACTGCCCGACATGCTGCGCGCCGAGGCCGCCCGCCTCGACGGCTGCACCCTCTTCGGGTACCCCGTCAGTGATCCCGAGCGCTACGGCGTGGCCACCGTCGACGAGGCGGGTACCATCCTCACCCTGGAGGAGAAGCCCACGGCTCCCCGCTCCAACCTCGCCGTCACGGGCCTCTACCTCTACGATAACGACGCCCTGGACCACGCTGCGCGGCTCGCACCCTCGGCCCGCCAGGAACTGGAGATCACCGACCTCAACCTCCGCTACGTGGAGCAGGGCCGGGCACGCCTCGTCAACCTCGGACGCGGCTCCGCCTGGTTCGACACCGGCACCCACGACAGCTTGCTGGAGGCCTCCCTCTTCGTGCAGCTGCTGGAAAAGCGCCAGGGTATTCGCATCTCCTGCGTGGAGGAAGTCGCCTACCGCATGGGCTACATCGACGCCGAGCAGCTCACCGTCCTCGGCACAGGACTGTCCCCCTCCACCAGCTACGGCCGGTACATCCTGGAACTGGCCAGCGCCGCATGACCACCGCTGCGACCCCCAGCGGGCTGGCGGCCCCCGTCGCGGCAGGCCCAACCGTCCCCACCCTTGACCCGGCGTCGCAGGCCTCCGCGGGCCGTGGCTGGGTCACCAGGGTCGGCCGCCTCGGCGCGATCGTGGGCACCGCACCGGGCAGGGCCGTCGTTGCCCACGGCGTTCGGCAGTGGGTCTTCGTCACTTTCGCCGAGACCGGCCTGACCGGTGCGCTGGCGATCCATCTCGCAGAAAGACTCATGTCACTCGGACATCGGATGCCCCAACAGGCAATGCTCTCCCCGTCACCACGCCCGGCGCGCTCCCCCAAGCCCTTCGAGCAGGGGGCACCCCCAGAGCACGCTCCCCACGCTCGGCTCCGCTCGCGCGGGAGGATCCCCACGAACGTGGAGGCGGCGGACGGGACCACCCTTGTCCGGGTCCGCGACGAGGACCTGACCCTCATCCGGGAGGCAGCGTGAGCAGGTTGCGCTGGCTGACCGCGGGGGAGTCCCACGGTCCCGCACTTGTCGCGACGCTGGAGGGCCTTCCCGCCGGCGTGCCGATCACCACGGACATGGTGGCGGATCACCTCGCGCGGCG
>NZ_JBIARC010000082.1:0-24497 GCF_042889625.1 Streptomyces sp. NPDC002573
ACGCACCACCGCCCGGAAAGCCCAGGGCCCACACCCTCCCCAGCCACCTCCGACCACTCCACCCCCACCAACCACTCCGCCCACTCCGCAGAAGCACCGGCGGCGGTGGAGCGGACCGGCGCGGCCGGTCGGGGTTCCTCGCTGAACCAGTGGCGTTCGTGCTGGAACGGGTAGGTCGGGAGGGCGACGCGGCGCCCTCCCGGGCGGCGGCCCTCGTGGAAGGCCGCCCAGTCGACGGGGACGCCGTGGACATGGAGCGTGGCCAGGCTCCCCAGGAGTTCGCAGCTGTCACGGCCGGGGCGCAGGCTGGGCAGCCAGAGCGCGTCGGCGTCGGGCAGAGCGCCACGGCCCAGCCCGAGCAGCACGGGCCTGGGACCGATCTCCACGAAGGCGCGGGCCCCCGAGGCGTGCAGGGCGCGCAGGCCGTCCGCGAAGCGGACCGGGGCCAGGGTGTGCCGCGCCCAGTAGCCGGGATCGCGGAGTTCCTCCGCGCCCACGGGTCCGCCGGTGACGTTGGAGATCACGGGGATGCGGGGGGCGCTGAACCGGACGGCGCGGGCCGCCTCGGTCAGGGGCGCGGTGACGGGCTCCATGAGCGGCGAGTGGAACGCGTGCGAGACGCGCAGATCGCGCCCGGTGACACCGTGCCGGGCGAGTTCGGCGACCGCCTCGCGCACCTGCCCCTCGTCGCCCGAGACCACCACGTCCTCGGGGCCGTTGACGGCGGCGACGGACACCAGCGGATGGCGTCGTACGACGTCCTCGACCAGGTCGGGCCGGCCGCGCAGCGCGACCATCACTCCGCCGGCCGGGAGCTCCTGCATCAGCCGGGCGCGTTCGGCGACCAGGCGCAGACCGTCGGCGAGGGAGAACACCCCGGCGACACAGGCGGCGGTGTACTCGCCGACGCTGTGCCCGAGCACGGCCACGGGCTCGATCCCCCACGACCGCCACAGCCGGGCGAGGGCGTACTCCACGGCGAACAGCGCGGGTTGGGTGAAGCGTGTGTTCCGCAGCTCCTCGGCGGCTGTGTCCGCGTCCGCCGGGTCCGGGTACAGCAGGGGGGTGAGCGGGCGGCCCAGGATCGGGTCCAGGATCCGCGCGCACTCGCCGAGGGCCCGGCGGAACACCGGCTGCGTCTCGTAGAGTTCCCGTCCCATGCCCGGGTACTGGGAGCCCTGGCCGGTGAACAGGAACGCGACCTCGGGGACCGAGCGCGCGCCGCGGACCTGTCCGTCGAAGGTGCCGGGGCCGCCGTCGGTGAGCCCGCGGACCAGTTCGGCGGCGGAGCCAGCGACGACCGCCCGGCGGTGTTCGAGATGGCTGCGCCCGGTGCCGGCGGTGAGGCAGACGTCGGCGAGGGACGCCCCGCCCGCGCCGTCGGCCACGAACGCGGCCATCCGCGCCGCCGCCTCGTCGAGCGCCGCCGGGGTCGCGCCCGAGACGGTGAGGACGTGGGCGGCCCCGTCGGCGGACGGCTCCGCGTCCGTCACGGACATGTCCTCGGGGGCCGGGCCCTCCAGGACCACATGGCAGTTGGTACCGCTGAAGCCGAACGAGCTGACCCCGGCCAGACGGCGGTCCTCGTGCCACGGCTCCAGGGCGGTGGGCACCCTCAGGGACAGTTCGTCCCAGTCGATCAGCGGGCTCGGGTGGTCGAGGTGCAGCGTGGGCGGGAGGGCACCGGCGCGCAGCGCGAGGACGGCCTTGATGACGCCGGCGACACCGGCGGCCGCCTCCAGGTGCCCGAGGTTGGACTTGACCGAGCCGATCGCCAGGGGCCGGGTCCGGCCGGCGAAGACCGCGCCGAGCGCGGCGGCCTCGATGGGGTCGCCGAGCGCCGTGCCGGTGCCGTGCGCCTCGACGTAGCCGATCTCGTGCGGCTCGGCGCCCGCGTCCCGGAGTGCCTGCCGGATGACGTCCTGCTGCGAGGGGCCGTGCGGCACGGTCAGTCCGCTGCGGTGCCCGTCCTGGTTGGTGGCGCTGCCCCGGACGACGGCGAGGACGCGGTCGCCGTCGCGCCGGGCGTCGGCGAGCCGTTTGAGGACGATCATTCCGCAGCCCTCGGCGCGTACGTATCCGTCGGCGGCGGCGTCGAAGGGCTTGCAGCGGCCGTCCGGGGCCATCATGCGCGCCTTGGAGAGACTGATCGTCTCGTGCGGGGTGACGATCTGGTTGACGCCTCCGGCGAGCGCCGCGTCACAGTCTCCGGAGCGCAGGTTCATCACGGCCAGGTGCAGCGAGACCAGGGAGGACGAGCAGGCGGTGTCGACGGAGAGGGAGGGGCCGGTCAGTCCGAGGAAGTACGACAGCCGTCCGCTGGCCGTGCTGGTGGTGCTGCCGGAGCTGAAGTAGCCGTCCAGGGCGTCGGCGCCCTGGGCCACCATCGCCTCGCGGTAGTCGACGTTGCTGATGCCGACGAAGACCCCGGTGCGGGCGGGCAGACTCTTCACGGGCATGCCCGCGTCCTCGAACGCCTCCCACGACACCTCCATCAGCAGTCGCTGCTGGGGGTCGACGCTGGCCGCCTCGCGGGCGGAGATGCCGAACAGCGCGGCGTCGAAGCCGGTCAGGTCGTCCAGGAAGCCTCCGTGCCGGGTGGACATCCGGCCGGGGGCGTCCGGGTCGGGGTCGTAGTAGGCGTCCACGTCCCAGCGGTCGGCGGGCACCTCGGTGATCGCGTCGCGGCCCTCGGCCAGCAGCCGCCAGTACGCGTCGGGGCTCCCGGCGCCCGGGAAGCGGCACCCCATGCCCACGATCGCGACCGGCTCCCGGCCCTCCGCGGCGGAGCGGGCCCGGGCGACCTCGTGCTCCAGTTCCTCGATCCGTGCCAGGGCCCCCTTCAGCAGGGCCTCGTAGCGGTCGTTCTTCTCACGCATGGTCGAAGTTCCCGATCCCCAGCTTCTTGGCCAGCAGTTCCGCCACGTCGTCGGCCCCCGAGCCGCCGGTGTCCCCGGGCTCCTCGGCCCCGCCCGCGGTGTCGTCGTCCGTTGTCGCGTCCGAGTCGTCGTCGAGGCCAAGGACCTCGCCGAGGTGCCCGGTCAGTGACGACAGCGTCGGGTAGTCGAAGACAACGGTCTGGCTCAGACGGCAGCCCAGCACGGTCCCCAGCCGGTTGCGCAGTTCGATGGAGCCCAGTGAGTCCAGGCCGAGCGAGAACAGGCCCACGTCCGGCTCCAGTCCGGTGTCCGAGCCCAGGGCGTGCACGACCTGCTCCCACACCGTGTCGGCGAGCAGCCGGTGGCGTCGCCGGGGGTGCTCGGCCGCCAGCCGGTCCTGGAACGTGGCGGACCCGGCGGGGGCGGCGCCCGTCGCGGGGCGCGGCCGGAACCCGGACAGGAAGGGGACGGGGCCGATCTGGTGCTCCAGGAACCGGGGCCAGTCGATGGGCAGGACGGCGACCGCACCGCCCTCGGGACGGGCCCCGAGCAGTGCGCCCAGCGCGTCCACGCCCTGGCGGAGCGGGATGACGCCCTCGCCCATCCGCTCCAGTTTCTCGTCGAGGCCCAGCCGGGCGCTCATGCCGGCCCCGGCCCAGGAGCCCCACTGCACGGCCAGGGCCGGCAGTCCGAGGCCCCGGCGGTAGGAGGCGAGGCCGTCCGTATAGGCGTTGGCGGCGGCGTAGTTGGCCTGGCCGGGCGCGCCCAGCGCGGAGGACACCGACGAGAACAGCACGAAGAGGTCCAGGTGCAGGTCCCGGGTGAGCCGGTGCAGCAGCCAGGCCCCGTTCGCCTTGGGGCCGTGCACCCGGGCGAAGCGTTCGGCGGTCTGCTCACCGATCACCCCGTCGTCGAGGACGCCCGCGAGGTGCAGCACCCCGCGCAGCGGCGGCAGTTCGGGATCGTCGGCGATCCGCCGCAGACAGTCCGTCAGTGCGGCCTCGTCCGCAACGTCGACGGCGGCGGTGTCCACGCGGGTGCCGGCGGCCCGTAGCTCGTCGATCACTTCCTCGGCGTCCGGACCGGGCGCGCCCCGCCCGGCCAGCACCAGATGGCGGGCGCCCTGCTCGTGCAGCAGCCGCGCGGTCCGCAGGCCGAGCCCGCCGAGTCCGCCGGTGATCAGGTACGTGGCGTCCGGGGAGACGGCCGGGCCGGCGGTGGTCGTGGGGGTCGTCCGGGTGAGCCGGGCCAGGTGCCGGGTGCCGTCGCGGTGGCCGATCTGGTTCTCCTCGGATCCCCCGGCGGCCAGGGCCAGTTCGGCGGCGAGCCCCGTGGCCTGTGCGGCGAGGGGGCGCGCCGGGTCCAGATCGATCTGCACCGGTCGTAGATCCATCTGTTCGAGCCCGACCACTCGGCCGAGGCCCCACAGGGCCGTCTGGGCCGGATCGGTCACCTCGTGGCCCGCCACGGCCTGCGCGCCCCGGGTCACCACGCACAGGCGGGGTGTGTTCTCGCCCCGCCCGGCCAGGGCCTGGACGAGGTGCAGCAGCCGTACGCCGTGCCGGAGCGCCGCGTCCGCGTGGGCGGGGGCCGTGGGCCCGGTGCCGTCGTCCGCGGTCCCGAGCTGTTCGGCGGGCCAGGCGGCCACGACCAGGTCGCAGCGTCCGCCGGTGCCGGCGAGCGCGTGGTCGAGCAGGCGCCCGACGTCCTCGGGTCCGTCGGCGCCGGAGGGGTCGAGGGTGCGGACCGTGGCGCCGTGGGTCCGGGCGGCCTCGGTCAGCGCCGGGGCGAGCGGCCCTTCGGACAGGACGAGCCAGTGCCCGCCCCGGCCGCCCGGCGCCGGTGCGGCGGCCAGTTCCGGTGTCCACGAGGTCCGGTAGAGCCAGTCGCGCCAGGCGGCCCCGGGTCGGCCCAGCATGGCCTGCCGCTGGGCCCGCTTGAGCAGGACGCCCTCCATGGTGAGGACGACCCGGCCCTCGCCGTCGTAGAGGTCCACGTCGCCGTGCAGGGTCTCGGGGTCGTCGCTGTCCGCGGGCCGCAGCCGGGCGTGGCACCACGCCGAGGTGCCCACCCGCTCGTGGAACAGCATGCGTTCCACGCCGACCGGCACATACGTCCGGCGGCCGTACTTCTCCGGATAGGTGACCGTCAGCGCCAGGAAGCACGCTTCGAGCAGCACCGGGTGGATCCGGTGGAGCGGCGCCTCGTCGGTCAGCTCGCTCGGCAGGGCGATCCGGGACAGACAGGTCGCGTCCTTGCGCCACAGGCGTTCGGTGGCCCAGAACAGCGGTCCGAGGTCGATCTCGCGTTCCCGTTCGCCCCGGTAGATCTCCTCGACCGGGACCTCCCCGGTGAAGCGGGCCGTCAGATCCGCCAGGGCTTCGGCCGGGGCGGTCCGCGCCTGCTCGGGCCCCGGCGCGAGCCGTCCCGAGATGTGCGTGGTCCACGGCTCGGTGCCGGCCGCCCCGACGGGCCGGGAGTGGATACGGAGCGCGTACGCGTCCCCCGACTGCCCGCCCTCCGGTTTCAGGACGGTCTGCATGTCCCGGTCGACGCCCTCGTCGGGGAAGGTCATGGCCCGGTGGATGAAGAAGTCCCGCAGTTCGACGCCCTCGGTGCCGAAGGCCTCCTGCCCGGCGGCGAACGCCGTCGCCAGATAGGCCACTCCGGGCATCACCACCGTCTGGAACACCCGGTGGTCGCCCAGCCAGCTCAGATCCCGTACGCCCACCACGGACGCGAAGCGGACGTCGTCGCTGTCGGCCAGCTCCAGCAGCCGCCCGATCAGCGGCGCCGTCCCGGCCCGCGCGGCGGGCGGGAAGGCGGCCCCGGCCGGGGCGTCGATCCAGTGCCGTCGCCGCTGCCACGGGTAGGTGGGCAGGGCGACCCGCCGGTGCCGCCCGGGTGCCTGGAGCCGCCGCAGGTCGACCGGACGTCCGGCCTCCCACAGGGCACCGGCCGCCGTCAGCAGCTGGCGCTGCTCGCCGTCCCGGCGCAGGCTCGGCACCAGCCGGGCGGGGAGCCGGTCGGCGACCTGCTCGTTCACGAAGGGCAGCAGCGTGGGGCGGGGGGAGATCTCCAGGAAGACGTCCGCGCCGGACGCCGCCATGGCCGCCGCGCCGTCGGCGAACCGTACCGGCCGCATGATGTGCTCGACCCAGTACTCGGCGCGCGCCAGTTCCTCGCCGGCCGGCTCGCCGGTGACGTTGGAGACGACCGGGACGCGGGGCGCGGCGTACCGGACGGACGCGGCGACCTCGGCGAACCGCTCCAGCACGGGCCGCATCAGCGGTGAGTGGAAGGCGTGCGACACCGTCAGTTCGCGGTGGCGGAGACCGCGTTCGTCCAGGGTGGCGAGGATCTCCGCGACGGCGGCCCCGGCGCCGGACACGACGGTGGAGCGGGCCCCGTTGACCGCCGCGATCGAGACCGTGTCCCGGTACGGGGCGATGAGTCGGTCCACCTCGTCCTCGGGCGCGGCCACGGACACCATGCGGCCGCCGTCGGGCAGCGCGCCCATCAGCCGGCCGCGCTCGGTGACCAGGGTCAGCGCGTCCGGGAGGGAGAACACCCCGGCGCGGCAGGCCGCGACGTACTCGCCGAGGCTGTGGCCGATGACCACGTCGGGCCGTACACCCCAGGACTCCCACAGCTCCGCGAGGGCGAACTCGAAGGCGAACAGGGCGGGTTGGGCGTACTCGGTGGAGTCGACCGGGGAGTCCTCGCCCTCGGCGGGGAACAGCACCTCGAGCAGCGGCCGGGGCAGCCGCCCGGCCAGCAGCTCGGCGCAGCTGTCGAGAGCCGCCCGGAAGACGGGCTGGGTGTCGTACAGCTCGCGTCCCATGCCCGCGTACTGCGACCCCTGGCCGCTGAACACGAACGCGGTCCGGCCGCCCGACGGGAGGGCCGCCCGGCAGGGCTCGGCGCCGAGCGCGTCGGCGGCCTCCTCGGAGGTCGCCGCGACGACCGCGAGCCGGTGCTCGAACGACCGGCGGCCGGTCGCCGCGGTGAAGCACACGTCGGCGAAGGGCAGTTGGGGCTGTTCCTTGAGGTGCCGGGTGTAGCGGTCCGCCAGCTCCCGCAGCGCCTCGGGGGTGCGAGCGCTGAGGGTGAGCAGCCGGGGGCCCTCGGGCGCGGGGCGAGCGCCGGGCTCGGCGGCGGGGCCCTCCTCCAGCACGACATGGCAGTTGGTGCCGCCCATGCCGAAGGAGCTGACCCCGGCCCGGCGCGGGGTCTCCCCCTCCGGCCAGGCGGTGGTGGCCGTGCTGACGTGGAACGGCCCGGACGCGAAGTCGATACGCGGGTTGGGCTCGGTGAAGTGCAGGCTGGGCGGCAGGGTCCGGTGCTCCAGGGCGAGCGCGGTCTTGATCAGCCCGGCGATGCCGGCCGCCTCGTCCAGATGCCCGATGTTGGTCTTCACCGATCCGATGGCGCAGGAGCCCGCGACGACGGGCCGCTCGGTGCCCGCCCGGAACGCCTCGGTGAGCGCGGCGATCTCGATGGGGTCGCCCATCGCGGTGCCCGTGCCGTGCGCCTCGACATAGCCGATGGTCGCGGAGTCGACTCCGGCGTCGTCCAGGGCGTCCCCGACGACCTCGGCCTGCCGCTCGACGCTCGGCGCGGTGAAGCCGACCTTGTCCGCGCCGTCGTTGTTGACCGCGGAGCCCTTGATGACCGCGACGATCCGGTCGCCGTCGGCGAGGGCGTCGTCGAGCCGCTTGAGCACCACGAGGCCGCAGCCGTTGCCGAAGAGTGTGCCCTCCGCCCGGGCGTCGAAGGCCCGGCAGTGCCCGTCGCGCGAGCGGATCATGCCCTCTTCGTGGAGGTAGCCGCCCTTCTGCGGTACGACGATCGAGACGCCGCCGGCCAGCGCCATGTCGCTCTCGCCGGACCGCAGGCTGCGGCAGGCGAGGTGCACGGCGACCAGGGAGGTGGAGCAGGCGGTCTGCACGTTCACACTCGGACCGCGCAGGCCCAGCTTGTACGAGGCGCGGGTGGGCAGGTAGTTGCGGTCGTTGCCGAGCTTCAGCTGGAACTGGATCATGTCGGCCTCGATGAACGGGCCGCCGTGCGGATACCCGAAGTGCGGGGCGAGGTTGTTCACCAGATACGTGCTCATGCCGGACCCGGCGAAGACGCCGACCGGCCCCAGCTCCTCGCCCGGCGCGTATCCGGCGTTCTCGAAGGCCTCCCACGCGCACTCCAGGAAGACGCGCTGCTGGGGGTCGACGGTGGCGGCGTCCTTGGCGGTGATGTCGAAGAACGCCGCGTCGAACAGGTCGATGTCCGGCAGCACCGCGCCGGCCGGCACATAGTCGGGGTGGTCGAAGAGCCGCCGGTCGGCCTGGTCCAGTTCGTCCGGGCCGAACCGGGTGACGGACTCGATGCCGTCGCGCAGGTTCTCCCAGAAGGTCTCCGTGTCCCCGGCGCCGGGGAAGCGGCCCGCCATGCCGATGATCGCGATGTCGGCCCCGGCCGCGCCCACGCCCGTACGGCGGGGGCGGCGGCGCCCGGTGGCGGGGGCCGCGGCGTCGTCGAGGTGGGCGGCCAGCGCCCGTAGGGTGGGGTAACGGAACAGATCGACGACCGGGAGGGCCCGGCCCAGCAGCTCGGTCAGCCGGCGCTGGACCGCGACCAGGTGCAGCGAGGTGCCGCCGATGTCGAAGAAGTTGTCGTGGACGCCGACGGTGTCCAGCCCGAGGACGTCCCGCCACACCTCGGCCAGCAGCCGTTCGGTGTCCGTGTCGGCCCCCACCGGGGCGGTGTCGGAGAGCCGCTCGAACACGGCGGGCGGGGTGAGCCGGCGGCGGTCCGTCTTGCCGCTGGAGGTCAGCGGCATCGCGTCCAGCACGTCGTAGGCGTCGGGCACCATGGGGCCCGGCAGCCGGTCCGCGAGATGGTCGCGCAGCCGCCGGGCGGCGCCGTCGCGGGGCGCCCCGGGCCGCAGCACCAGGTGGGCGACGAGCCGCTGGTGGCCGTGCACGTCATGGGCGAGCACGACGGCCTCGGCGACGTCCGGATGGGCGGCGAGGGCCGCCTCCACCTCGCCGGGCTCGATGCGGACGCCCCGGATCTTGACCTGGTCGTCCATGCGCCCGAGGTGGTCGACGGTGCCGTCGGGCAGGGCGCGGGCGAGGTCGCCGGTGCGGTACAGGGCGCCGTCCCCGAACGGGTTGGCCACGAACCGCTCGGCCGTCAGGTCCGGACGGCCGAGATAGCCGCCCGCCACGCCCGTGCCGGCGATGCACAGCTCGCCCTCGGTGCCGTCGGGCACGGGCCGCAGGTCCCCGTCGAGGACGTACACCTGGACGTTGTCGAGGGGCAGCCCGATGGGCGCGGTCGCGGGCCAGGCGGCGGGGTCGCCGGTGAGGGTGCAGGTGGTGGCGTCCTGGAACTCCGTCGCGCCGTAGTGGTTGTGCAGCAGGGCCCCGGTGCGGCCGAACAGCTCCCGGAGCGCCGGGGTGATACGCAGCCGCTCCCCCGTGGTGATCACCTCTCGGAGCGCCGGGGGTGCGGGCCGGTCCAGGGCGGCCTCGGCGAGCTGGGTCAGCACGGTGACCGGCGCGAAGAGCCGTTCGACGCGCTGCTCGGCGAGGAAGTCGGCGAGCGCGAAGGAGTTGCGGCGCACGTCCTCGTCGGCGAGGACCAGCGTGCCGCCGAAGCACAGGGTGGAGAAGATCTCGTGGAAGGAGAAGTCGAAGCTGACCGCGCACACCTGGGCGGTCCTCGACCGGCAGCTGCCGGGGCGGCTGCGGTCGTGCCAGGTGAGCATGTTGACCAGGGAGCGGTGGGTCATCGCGACGCCCTTGGGGCGTCCCGTCGATCCCGAGGTGAAGACGACGTAGGCGGGCGTGTCGGGTCCGCCGTGCCGGGCGGCCGCGTTCCGCTCGTCGCCGTCCGCGAGGGCGCCCCCCTCGTCGGGGACCGTGACGCGTACCGTGTCCGCCGGGAAGGCGCGGGAGCCGTCGGTGACGGCGACACGGATGCCGGCCTGCTCCATGATGTGCCGTACCCGCTCGTCCGGGTCCGCGGCGTCCACCGGGACATAGGCGGCGCCCGCCTTGAGGATGCCGAGCATCGCGGCGAGGAGTTCCGGGCCGCGCTCCAGGCACAGGGCCACGGGTTCACCGGTACGGGTCCCGAGCTCGTGCAGACGCCCGGCGACGCGGTCAGCCATCGCGTCGAGTTCGCCGTAGGTGGTCTGCCGTGCGCCGTGGACGACCGCGACCGCCTCGCTGCCACCGGGGTGGCGAGCCCCCGCGGCCCGCTCGCCGCGTGCCATCCGCTCGAACAGCTCGTGCACCGTCGTGTCCGGGACGGCGGCGACGGCTCCGAGCCACGCACTGGACGGCTTCCCCGCGTTCGGTCCCCGCCTGTCGCGCGCGTCGCTCATCGCCTGGCTCCCCCGGATGCAATCAGCAATCAAAGGCTGTTGGACGAATGGTATGGAAGTCCGGCGGCTGGGCAGTATCAATTGCTCGGGCCACAGGACGATTTGGACAGTTACGGCTGTGCCGCGTGAAGCGGAGTCGACGCCAGACTAGGCATCCAAGGGGCCCTCTGCGCAAGGGTCTTCGGGAACTAAAGATCCACAGTCGCTCAACTCCCGCTTCCTCGTCGTGCCGCCTGGTTGATCGGCACCCTCACGGGTTACTGTCCATCACGGGATCTTGTTCTGCTGATCGCTTGGGGGCATGCTGGTCCACGGGTAGGCTTCCCGGCGCTCGGCTCAGTACTGGTGTTGTCGGTTCGGCGCCGGTACCGTCCTGCTCCGTTCGGTGATACTTGGCCGAAATAGTCAGGGGGAAGCGCCGTTGCCCGTCGGCGGAGCGCTTCATTCGCCATTTGTTAAACACCAATTTCTTGCCTGCCCGGCAGCTTACGACCACGGCTGCCAGGACAACACTCCACTGCGGGGAGACAGGGGACAGTGATGGTGAACGTTCGTACCGTGGGTGTGATCGGGGCCGGGGTGATGGGGCGGGGCGTCACCGTCGCGCTCCGCCAGGCCGGCTACCGGGTGATCCTGGTCGACCGCACCGAGGAAGTCCTGAAGCGCACCCGCACCCAACTCCGGGACGACGTACGGCTCTACGCGATGCTGGCCACCGAATCGGCCCTCACTTACGACGAGTTGGCCGTCCAGACCGTTTTCACCACGAAGATCGAGGACCTGGCCGAGGCGGATCTGGTCGTCGAGAACGCCACGGAACGCTGGTCGGTGAAGCAGCCGATCTACGAACGGCTCGGCGAGATCCTGCGCCCGGACGTCGTCGTCGCGGTCAACACCTCGGCCATCTCGATCACGCGGCTGGGCGCTCTGACCGGCCGGCCCGAGAATGTGATCGGCATGCATTTCATGAACCCGGTCCCGCTGAAGCCTACGGTTGAGGTGATCCGGGCCTTCCACACCTCCGCATCCACGGTGGATACCGCGCGCGAGTTCCTGTCCTCGATGGGCAAGAAGAGCATCGTGGTGAACGACAGCCCGGGGTTCGTGACCAACCGCGTCATGATGCTGACCGTCAACGAGGCCGCGTATCTGGTGCACGAGGGCGTCGCGTCGGCCGCCGACACGGACCGGCTGTTCGTGGAGTGCTTCGGCCACACCATGGGGCCGCTGGAGACCGCCGATCTGATCGGCCTCGACACCGTGCTGCTCTCCATCGAGGTGCTGTACGACGAGTTCAAGGACAGCAAGTACCGCCCCTGCCCGCTGCTGACCAAGCTGGTGGACGCCGGCCTGCACGGCCGTAAGAGCGGACAGGGATTCTTCAGCTACCAGGCCGCGAAGCGCGGCTGAAGGGGAGGACGGGGCACCATGGCCGACAGCGCCGGCAACAAGGAAGCCATTCGCGAGTTCATTCTCGACAACATCTCGGAGTCGGCCGTCGGCGACGACGAGGACATCTTCGAGCGCGGCCTTGTGCGTTCGATGTTCGTGATGCAGTTGGTGCTCTTCGTCGAGCAGGAGTTCGGCGTTTCCATCACCGGCGAGGATCTGCAGTTCGACAATTTCCGGACGGTCGACCGTATCGACGAGCTGGTGTCCCGAAAACTGGCCACCGTCTGAAAATCGGTCCCTGAAGGAGTCGACAACGGGAAGGGCCTTCGATGCCTACCGTACATGTGCGCCTTTCACAGGGGGTTCCGGAATCCCTCGCCCCCGAGCTGATGAAACGGATCTTCTTCGTGTCCAGCTCGATCGCGGAATTCGAGCTGACTCGCGAGGCGGGATCCGTGACAGGCGTCGAACTCACCCTGCATTCCACCGCGGGCGCTGATTCCGCGGAGGTCGCGGCAAAGGTGAACCGCGTGGTGGCCGAGCAGATCCTGCCCCAGCGCCCGCTGGCACCCCGGGTCGTCTGGGAGTCCCCGGTGCAGCGGGACACGTTCGCCGACACGTTCCCGCAGCTGGTGGAGCAGGGCACCGTGGTGGTCTCCGGGGAGGGCCAGGTCGGCTTCGGCGAGCCGCTGATCTCCCTCTTCGCCTGGCTCGACAAGCGGCTGCGGGCCATCGCGCTGAGCCTCGAGTCGGCCCGCGAGTACCAGTACCCGACGCTGCTGCCGACGAGCGTGCTGGACCGGTTCGGCTACTTCGGCTCGTTCCCGCAGTTCCCGATGTTCGTCACCCGGCTCCACAACGACCTGGACGTCTACCAGTCGTTCGTCGAGCGCTACACCGCCGAACAGCGCCTGCCGGACGATCTGTTCGAGCACTGCTCCGACCACACCTACTGCCTGCCGCCGACGATGTGCTACCACAGCTTCCACCAGTTCCAGGGGCGGCGGATCGACGGCGACATGGTCGTCACGGCGCGCGGCAAGGCGTTCCGCTACGAGTCCCGCTACCACACCAGCCTGGAGCGGCTGTGGGACTTCACCATCCGGGAGTTCGTCTTCATGGGCTCCCCGGAGTTCGCCGCGGAGTGCCGGAACAGCGTGATGCAGCAGGCGTTCTCGCTGATGGAGGAGCTGGACCTGGCGGGCCGGTGCGAGGTCGCGAGCGACCACTTCTTCACCAACGCCGACACCGCGGGCAAGATCCTCTCCCAGCGCATGATGGAGCTGAAGTTCGAGCTGCTCCTGCCGGTCTCCGCCGACCGGTCGATCGCCGTGGGCTCGTTCAATCTGCACGGCAACTTCTTCGGGGACTCCTTCGGCATCACGGGCCCCGGCGGCGGCTCGATAGCCAGCGGATGTGTGGGATTCGGCCTGGAACGGCTGGTCCACGCGTTCCTCAGTCAGCACGGCAGCGATCCGGCACGCTGGCCCGACGCGGTCGCACGGGAGATGTGAGGTGGACACGGTGCTGTACGGACTGACACCGCAGCAGCAGGAGGACCGGGCGTCCTTCGCGGCCTTCGTCGACGACCACCTCGTACCCGAGGCGGACCGCTGGGACCGGGAGCAGCGGCTGTCGGACTCGATCGTCGAACTCCTCGGCAAGTCCCGCCTCCTGGTGCCGACGCTGCCGACCGAGGCGGGCGGCAGCGGCATGGACGTGGAGACCTACGGCCTGCTGAGCGAGGAACTCGGCCGGGGCTGCGGCAACATCCGCAACCTCGTGGCCGTGCAGGGCATGGTCGCGCACGCGCTCCTGAAGTGGGGCACCAAGGAGCAGGCCGACCGCTGGGTGCCGCGCATCGGCACCGGGGAGACGGTCGGCGCCTTCGCCCTGACCGAGCCCGAGGCCGGCAGCGACGCGCGCAACGGCTCGATGACCGCGGAGCGCACCGGGGCGGGATTCGTCCTGAACGGCCGGAAGAAATGGATGAGTTTCGGGCAGCGCGCCGGAATCTTCCTGGTCTTCGCCCGACTGGAGGGCGAGCCGGCGGCCTTCGTGGTGGAGCGCGGCACGGACGGCTTCCGCACCGAGCCGATCTCCGGTCTGCTCGGCCTGCGCGCCTCCGAGCTGGCGGAGCTGACCTTCGACGGCTGTGTCGTGCCGGAGTCGCATCTGATCAGCCGCGGCCGGCTCACCTTCGACCTGCTCGCCACCGGCTCCCTCGACTACGGCCGCTACAGCACGGCCTACGGCTCGGTGGGCCTGGCCCAGGCGTGTCTCACCGCGAGCCTGGAGTACACCCGTGAGCGCACCCAGTTCGGCGTACCGCTCCGGGACCACCAGCTGGTGCGCCGCATGCTCACGGACATGATCTCCTCGGTCGAGGGGGCGCGGCTGCTGTGCCGCCAGGCCGGTGTGCTGCGGGCCCGCAACCACAAGGACGCGATCCGCCAGACCCTGATCGCGAAGTACGTCGCCTCCCGCGCCGGCTTCGCGGCCGCCAACGACGCCGTCCAGCTGCACGGCGCCAACGGCATCGGGCCGGACTTCCCGGTGCAGCGGCATCTGCGGGACGCCAAGGTGCAGGAGATCATCGAGGGCACCAGCCAGATCCAGCAGCTCCAGATCGCCGAGATGACCCTCTAGTACTCGCGCGCTCCAGGGCCCCGTCGGCGCCGCCGGCGGGGCCTTCGCGTTGTCCGGAAACGCGTGCCGGGCTGTCCGGAATCAGCGGTCGTCACCGCACTCTCGGCCCACTCACCCGAACAGTTCGTATAACGAACATGACTATCCGGGCAACGAACCATTTCCAGCCAACTTCTTGATGCGATCCTGACAATTCTGGCGCTCTCTGCCACGCTTCCCACGGCCACCTCACAGCAACCCCACAGCTTCGCCGCTGTGCCGTGGCCCGTCACCTTCATGCACCTGGTTCCGCGTTCCGCCTTTGTTCTGCCCGGACGGGCGACCCTCCGTCCGGTCTCCCCTGGCCGCGCGACCCGCGGCCGCGCAGAAGGAGTCAGTGTTGAGAAGCAGTTCCTCTCGCAGACGCACCTCCCACACCCCCGCCCGCCGCGCCGCGGCCGTCGCCCTCGTCGGCGTCTCCGCCCTGCTGGCCGCGGCCGTCCAGTCGGGCGCCGCGAGCGCCGTCCCGGCCCAGGCGGGGAACGTCGACCTCGCCCATGTGGCCATGCAGCTGTCCCCCTCGCAGCGCGCCGAACTGCTGCGCGACGCCGACACCGCGAAGGCGGACACCGCCCGGGCGATCGGCCTCGGCGCCCAGGAGAAGCTGGTCGTCCGTGATGTCGTGAAGGACGCGGACGGCACCGTGCACACGCGCTACGAGCGCACCTACGCCGGCCTCCCGGTGCTCGGCGGCGACCTGGTGGTCGACACCGCCAGGTCCGGGCAGACCCAGCGGGTCATCAAGGCCACCTCGGCCACCATCAAGGTCGCCACGCTCACGCCCGCCCTGACCGCCGCCACGGCGGAGCAGAAGGCGCTGTCCGTCGCACGGGCCGAGGGCTCGAAGAAGACCGACGCCGACCACGCGCCACGCAAGGTGATCTGGGCGGCGAGCGGCACGCCCACCCTGGCGTACGAGACGGTGATCGGCGGGTTCCAGGACGACGGCACCCCGAACCAGCTGCACGTCATCACCGACGCCGCCACCGGCAAGGAGCTGTTCCGGTACCAGGGCATCGAGACCGGCGTCGGCAACACCCAGTACAGCGGCCAGGTCACGCTGACCACCACGCAGTCCGGCTCGACCTACACGCTGAACGACGGCTCGCGCGGCGGGCACAAGACGTACAACCTCAACCACGGCTCCTCCGGCACCGGCACGCTGTTCTCCCAGTCGAACGACACCTGGGGCAACGGCACCACGTCGAACGCCGCGACCGCGGGCGCGGACGCCCACTACGGCGCGCAGGAGACCTGGGACTTCTACAAGAACACCTTCGGCCGCAGCGGCATCAAGAACGACGGCCAGGCCGCGTACTCCCGCGTGCACTACGGCAACTCGTACGTGAACGCGTTCTGGGACGACAGCTGCTTCTGCATGACCTACGGCGACGGGTCCGGCAACGCCGACCCGCTGACCGCGCTGGACGTGGCCGGCCACGAGATGAGCCACGGCGTCACCTCCAACACCGCGGGCCTGAACTACTCCGGCGAGTCCGGCGGCCTCAACGAGGCCACCAGCGACATCATGGGCACCGGCGTGGAGTTCTACGCCAACAACTCGTCGGACGTGGGCGACTACCTCATCGGCGAGAAGATCAACATCAACGGCGACGGCACCCCGCTGCGCTACATGGACAAGCCCAGCAAGGACGGCTCGTCCAAGGACAGCTGGTACTCGGGGCTCGGCGGCCTCGACGTGCACTACTCGTCCGGCCCGGCGAACCACTTCTTCTATCTGCTGAGCGAGGGCAGCGGCACCAAGGTCATCAACGGCGTCAGCTACAACTCGCCCACGGCGGACGGGCTTCCGGTCACCGGCATCGGCCGGGACAAGGCGCTGCAGATCTGGTACCGGGCGCTCACCACGAAGTTCACCTCGACCACCAACTACGCGTCGGCCCGCACCGGCACGCTGGCGGCGGCGGGCGAGCTGTACGGCACCACGGGCGCCGAGTACAAGGCCGTGCAGGACGCGTGGGCGGCGATCGCGGTCGGCTCCCGCTCCGGCGGCGGCTCCGGCGGCGGGACGTCGTACGAGAGCACGACCAAGGTGTCGATCCCGGACAACGGCCCGGCGGTGACCTCGTCGATCACCGTGAGCGGCCGTACCGGCAACGCGCCGAACAACCTCCAGGTGACGCCGAACATCACCCACACCTGGCGTGGTGACCTGGTCATCGACCTGATCGGCCCGTCGGGCACCGCGTACCGGCTGAAGAACTTCAGCTCCTCCGACTCCGCGGACAACGTGACCGACACCTACACGGTCAACGCCTCGTCGGAAACGGCCAACGGCACCTGGAAGCTGAGGGTCCAGGACCAGGCGGCACAGGACGTCGGCACGATCAACAGCTGGAAGATCACCTTCCCGTAACCCGCAGTTCAGAGCCCGTCAGGCAGGGCGCCGTCCCGGAGGTTCGAACCCCCGGGGCGGCGCCCGTTCACATTTCCGAAACATTAACCAGCCAAACGATTTTGAGCCAACATCACTTTGGGATCCTGACATGTACGCGTCCTTGATGGGACCCTTCCACCACCCGCCGCACGAGCACAGCAACTTCACATCCCTTCCGGCCGGCAACCCCACGCCGGTCGGTCTCCCCCACATAAGGAGCTCGCGTGACTCCCCGCTACGCGCGTCACCAGCGCACCACTCTGGTCATAGCGACCGCCGTCGCCGCCGGAGCGCTCCTCACCACCGGCCTCTCCACCGGCGCCTCCGCCCAGACCGGGTCGGCCGCCGCCAAGGCCCCCCTCGCCGCCGCCCCGACCGCGCTGTCCGCGTCGGCCCGCGTCTCCCTCGTGAAGGAGGCGCAGGCGAACGCCTCGGAGACGGCCCGCCAGATCGGCCTCGGCACCAAGGAGAAGCTGGTCGTCAAGGACGTCGTGAGAGACGTCGACGGCACGGTGCACACGCGCTACGAGCGCACCTACGCCGGCCTCCCGGTGCTCGGCGGCGACCTCGTGGTCCACACCTCGAAGGCCGGCCAGACCGAGGGCGTCACCAAGGCGACCAAGTCGGCAATCAAGGTGGCCTCCCTGAAGCCGCAGATCACCGCCGCCAAGGCGGAGAAGCAGGCCGTGACCACCGCCAGGTCGCTGGGCTCCGCCAAGTCCGCCGCCGACGGTGCGCGCAAGGTCATCTGGGCCGGCTCCGGCAAGCCCGTCCTCGCCTACGAGACGATCGTCGGCGGCCTCCAGGACGACGGCACCCCGAACCAGCTCCACGTCATCACCGACGCCGCCACCGGCAAGGAGCTCTTCCGGTACCAGGGCATCGAGAACGCGACCGGCACCGGCAAGACGCTGTACTCGGGCACCGTCAGCCTCACCACCACCCAGTCGGGCTCGACGTACAACCTGACCGACGCCTCGCGCGGCAGCCACAAGACCTACAACCTGGCCCGCAAGACGTCCGGCAAGGGCACCCTGGTCTCCGGCTCGACCAACGTCTTCGGCACCGGCACCGCGTCCACCTCCTCCTCCGACCAGACCGCGGCCGCCGACGCCGCCTACGGCGCGCAGGAGACGTGGGACTTCTACAAGAACACCTTCGGCCGCAGCGGCATCAAGAACGACGGTGTCGGCGCCTACTCCCGCGTCCACTACGGCAGCGGCTACGTCAACGCGTTCTGGGACGACAGCTGCTTCTGCATGACCTACGGCGACGGCGAGGGCAACGCCGACCCGCTGACCTCGCTGGACGTGGCCGGCCACGAGATGAGCCACGGTGTCACCGCCAACACCGCGGGCCTGGACTACAGCGGTGAGTCCGGCGGCCTGAACGAGGCCACCAGCGACATCATGGGCACCGGCGTGGAGTTCTACGCCAACAACCCCTCCGACCCCGGTGACTACCTCATCGGCGAGAAGATCAACATCAACGGCGACGGCACCCCGCTGCGCTACATGGACAAGCCCAGCAAGGACGGCGGCTCGGCCGACTCCTGGTCGTCCAGCGTCGGCAACCTCGACGTTCACTACTCGTCCGGCGTGGCGAACCACTTCTTCTACCTGCTGTCGGAGGGCAGCGGCGCGAAGACGATCAACGGCGTGAGCTACAACTCGCCCACGTCCAACGGCTCCACGGTCACCGGCATCGGCCGGGACAAGGCGCTGCAGATCTGGTACAAGGCGCTGACGACGTACTTCACGTCGACGACCAACTACAAGTCCGCCCGCGCGGGCACCCTCTCGGCGGCGTCGGCCCTCTACGGCTCCGGCAGCACCGAGTACAAGGCGGTTGCGGCGGCCTGGTCCGCGGTCAACGTGAACTAGCCACGAACAGAGCACCACAGCGGCCCCCGGCGGGAAGGCGACGCCGGGGGCCGCCCTACGCTGGGACCATGTCCTTCACGTACGAGGATGTCGGCGCGACCCGCGACGGCCACTGCCCCGAGGGGTTCCGCCCCCTGCACGTCCGCGCACGTATCGGCGAGGGCGAGGAGGTCTTCCGCCGGGCGGCCGAGGCCCTCCTCACCTGGGAGGTGCACCGGGCGCTGGGCGTCGGCGTCCTGACCGGCGCGGACCGGGCGGCCCCCGGCATCGATGTCACCCTCTCCCTGGCCGGCATGATCAAGGCCCCCTGCCGGGTGGTCTGGACGGTCGAGGAGCACCGCCGCGCCGGCTGGGCCTACGGCACGCTGCCGGGGCATCCGGAGTGCGGCGAGGAGGCCTTCGTCGTGGACCGTACCGGCGACGGCACGGTCTGGCTGACGATCACGGCCTTCAGCCGCCCGGCCCGGTGGTACACGAAGGCGGGCGGCCCGGCGGCCCGGGGCCTCCAGCAGGCCTACGCCCGACGCTGCGGAGCGGTTCTGCGCAAGCTGTGCGCGGACATCCCGCAGGACTGACACCGCCCCGGCGGCCCGCGCCACGGCGACAGGCCGTAAGCGGCCCGCTCCCGCCCGGAGCGGGCCGCCACCGTCTTCGTCGGCGTGGCCGGTTCGTCGTCAGCGCAGCAGTACTCCCGGTGCCTCCGTCAGTTCCTCCGAGGGGACCGTGAGCAGGCCCAGTTCCGCGCTCGAGGCCAGGAGGGGGTGGGTGGGCAGGATGCGTACGGTGTAGCCGAACGGGCCCGTGCGGTCCAGGGACAGCGGGCCCTCGTACAGCCAGCGGCCCTCCAGGTCCGGGCCGCCCGCAGGTTTCAGGGCCGTCGCCGTCGCGTCCGCGATGCGGTCGTCCGCGTCGACCCGGCCCGACACCGCCTGGACCTCCACGTCGTCGGGCGTCAGATCGCCGAGCCCCACCCGGACCCGCAGCTCGAGCGTCGCGCCCAGCTCCGCCGTCGACGTCGCGGCCGTCGCCTCGACATGGTCGACCGTGACGCCCGGCCAGGCCGCCCGCACCCGCGCCTTCCAGCCCGCGAGCTGCCCCGCCGCGTTCGGGGTCATCGCGCGGTGCGCGTGCGCCGCCGGGGTGTACAGCCGCTCCACGTACTCGCGTACCATCCGCCCGGCCAGCACCTTGGGACCCAGGTTCATCAGGGTCTGGCGGACCATCTCGATCCAGCGGTCGGGCAGCCCGCCCTGCCCCCGTTCGTAGAACCGCGGGGCCACCCGCCGCTCCAGCAGGTCGTACAGCGCCGCCGCCTCCAGCTCGTCGCGGCGGTCCTCGTCCGTCGCGGCGCCGTCCGCCGTGGGGATCGCCCAGCCGAAGTCCGGCTGGAACCACTCGTCCCACCAGCCGTCCAGGACCGACAGGTTGAGGCAGCCGTTGAGCGCCGCCTTCATGCCGCTCGTCCCGCACGCCTCCAGCGGCCGCAGCGGGTTGTTCAGCCACACGTCGCAGCCGGGGTAGAGCTTCTGCGCCATCGCCATGCCGTAGTCCGGGAGGAAGACGATGCGATGACGCACCCGGGGGTCGTCCGCGAACCGCACCAGCTCCTGGACCAGCCGCTTCCCGCCGTCGTCCGCGGGATGCGCCTTGCCCGCCACGACGATCTGGACCGGGCGCTCCGGGTGCAGAAGCAGCTCCATCAGGCGGTCCCGGTCCCGCAGCATCAGCGTCAGGCGCTTGTACGACGGCACCCTTCGGGCGAAGCCGATCGTCAGCACATCGGGGTCGAGCACCCCCTCGATCCAGCCGAGCTCCGCCGTTCCCGCGCCGCGCTGCCGCCAGGACGCGTACAGCCGCTCCCGCACCTCCAGCACGAGCTGTTCGCGCAGCACCCGGCGCAGGTCCCAGATGTCCTGGGCCGGGATCTCCGCGATGCCGTCCCAGCGCTCTCGCCCACCGACCGTCATGGCGTCCTCGGTGCGCTCCGCGCCGATCTGCCGCGCCCCGAGCCGGAACACCTCCGGTGCCACCCAGGTCGGCGCGTGCACCCCGTTGGTCACGGACGTGATCGGCACCTCGTCGGGGTCGAACCCCGGCCACAGACCGGAGAACATCTCCCGGCTGACATGGCCGTGCAGCAGCGAGACACCGTTGGCGCGCTGGCCGAGCCTGAGGCCCATCACCGCCATGTTGAACAGGTTGGGCTCGCCGCCCGGATAGGTCTCCATGCCGAGCTGGAGGACCCGCTCCACCGCGATGTTCTCCAGCTCCGCGCCCGGTCCGAAGTGGCGGGCCACCAGCTCCCGGTCGAACCGGTCGATCCCGGCCGGGACGGGGGTGTGGGTGGTGAAGACCGTGCCGGCCCGCACCGCCTCCAGGGCCGCGTCGAAGTCCAGGCCGTTCGCGCACAGTTCCGCGATGCGCTCCAGCCCGAGGAAGCCGGCGTGGCCCTCGTTGGTGTGGAACACCTCCGGTTCGGGGTGCCCGGTCAGCCGGCAGTACGTGCGCACCGCGCGCACCCCGCCGATGCCGAGCAGCATCTCCTGGAGCAGCCGGTGCTCGCTGCCGCCGCCGTAGAGCCGGTCGGTGACGCCCCGCTCGCCGAGGTCGTTCTCCTCGACGTCCGAGTCGAGCATCAGCAGCGGCACCCGGCCCACCTGGGCGAGCCAGATCCGGGCCTGGAGCCGGCGGCCGCCGGGCAGGCCGAGGGACACCCGGGCGGGGGTGCCGTCCGGCTCGCGCAGGGGTGCCAGGGGCAGTTCGTGCGGGTCGAGCACCGGATAGTGCTCCTGCTGCCAGCCGTCCCGCGAGAGGGTCTGCCGGAAGTAGCCGTGCCGGTACAGCAGGCCCACGCCGATCAGCGGGACCCCGAGGTCGCTGGCCGCCTTCAGATGGTCGCCGGCGAGGATGCCGAGGCCGCCGGAGTACTGGGGCAGCGCGGCGGTGATGCCGAACTCGGGCGAGAAGTAGGCGATCGCGGCGGGCAGATCGGCCCCGGAGGAGTGCGCCTGGTACCAGCGCTCGCCGCTCATGTAGTCGGCCAGATCGCCGGCGGCCGCGGCCAGGCGGCGCAGGAAGCGGCGGTCCTCGGCCAGCTCCGCCAGCCGTGCCGGCGGCACGCTCCCCAGCAGCCGCACCGGGTCCCCGCCCGAGGCGGCCCAGTGCTCGGGGTCGACGGACTGGAAGAGGTCGCGGGTCTCGGAGTGCCATGACCAGCGCAGATTGCGCGCGAGGTCGCTGAGCGGGTGGAGGGATTCGGGGAGTACGGGTCGGACGGTGAACCTGCGGATGGCCTTCACGAGTTCCACCTTCACGTAAGGGCGTACGCGGTGTGTCTCCCCCGACGGTACGCCGCGTGGCAACGGTGCGTTCGGCTTACCGCCGGTTCGCGCGCGCCGCGTGCCAGGTCCTGTCGTCAAACTCCCGTCGTCCGCCCGGAGGGCGGGCCCTGCGGCGACGTGGGGCCCCTCCCGCTCGGACGAAGCCGAGAGTGGGGAGCGTGCATGGCGTCGCGGGGCAGCCGGGAGGTCGACGACAGGGCCTGGGGTCCGTACCTGTGGCGGGCTCGACCGATATGGCCGATTCCGCCCCGCCGGGCGGCCTTGTGGCGGTTCACACCGCACGAGAGGCTGCCCACCGGCGTACCGGTCGGCGGCGGTGCGGGGGCGTGGAGGGTCCGTGGTCGCCGTACGCCGAGTGGAGGAGGGGAACGCACACCATGGCACGGAAGAGAACCGCACGTCTGCGCTGGGCGGGCTGCCTCACCGCGGTCACCACGGTGGTGGCGCTCTCGGCCGCCGCCGAGCCCGCGCACGCCGCACCGGAGGGAATGGTCCTCGGCGCCGGGGCACCCGGCTCCGTCCGCGGCAGCTACATCGTGACGCTCAAGAGGGGAACGAGGGCCGGGTCGGCGGCCGGCGAGGGCATCGCAAAGAGGTACGGGACGAGAATCGGCCACATCTACGGGACGGCCCTCAACGGGTACGCGATACGGGCCGACGAGCGTCAGGCCCGGCGTCTCGCGGCGGACCCCCGGGTGGCCTCGGTGGTCCAGGACAGCCGGGTCTCCCTCGCCGCGACCCAGAAGAACCCGCCGTCCTGGGGCCTGGACCGCATCGACCAGCCCCGTCTCCCGCTCGACGGGAGCTACACCTCCCCGGGGCCGGAGGGCGCGGGCGTGACGGCGTACGTCATCGACACCGGCATCCGTATCTCGCACAAGGACTTCGACGGCCGGGCGAGCTACGGCTGGGACTTCGTCGACGGCGACGGGACCGCCGCCGACGGCAACGGCCATGGCACCCATGTGGCCGGAACCATCGCGGGCACCGCGTACGGGGTCGCCAAGCGGGCGAAGGTGGTCTCGGTGCGGGTCCTGGACGACCGCGGCTCCGGCACCACCGCCCAGGTCATCGCCGGTATCGACTGGGTGACCCGGCACGCACACAAGCCCGCGGTCGCGAACCTCAGCCTGGGCGGCCGGGCCAACGCCCAACTGGACGCGGCGGTCCGCGCCTCCATCGCCTCCGGGGTCACCTATGTGGTCGCGGCGGGCAACGACGGGCTTCCGGCCGTCCAGTACTCCCCGGCCCGGGTCCCCGAGGCCGTGACGGTCGGCGCCGTCGACCGGACCGACACCCGGGCGCCCTTCTCCAACTGGGGCCCGGGAGTCGACCTGTTCGCCCCCGGTGTGGGGATCACCTCCGACGCGTACACGAGCGACACCGGCCACACCACCCTGTCCGGTACGTCGATGGCGACGCCGCATGTCACGGGTGCGGCCGCGCTGTATCTGGCCCGGCATCCGAAGGCGACCCCCGCCCAGGTGGGCCAGGCACTCGTCCGGCAGTCGTCGTCCGTGGACGTCACGGAGGCCGGCTCCGGCTCGCCCGGCAAACTTCTCCGGGTGGACCGCCCTTGAACTGCCGTTCACCGGGCACCCGTACTGTTACCGGCCTCGCCCCAGCGGGCGGGGCCGGTCCCTTTCCCTCGTCCGGATGCGGCCGGTCTTGAAGGTAGACATACGCGTGAGTAGTTAACAAAGTGCCGGAATGCCCACCCGCACATGGTGGGAAGGCTCTCCCGGTAGACCCGCCGGCCACCTTCCGACACCCTCATCCGCCACCCACGTTGACGCGGACAGGAGCGGTCATGCCCCCGACGCACGACTCGCCGACACCTACGGCACCGGGCACCGGCGCCTCCCCATCCAGGACCTCCGACGCCGGTCCCCCTGGCCCCCTGACACCCTCGGCGGACCAGGGACCGGCCCCGGGCCTCGCCCTCGGACGCATCCCCGTCCTCGACGTACGCCCCCTCGTCCTCCAGGGCCGCCGGCCCGCCAAGGCGGTGGTGGGCGAGGAGTTCGAGATCTCCGCCACCGTCTTCCGCGAGGGCCACGACGCCGTCGCCGCCCATGCGGTCCTCACCGATCCACAGGGCCGTCCCGGTCCCCGGATCGCGATGCGTGAACTCGCCCCCGGCACCGACCGCTGGGGCGCCACCGTCTCCGTCCCCCGGGAGGGCAACTGGACCTACACCGTGGAGGGGTGGGGCGATCCGGTCACCACCTGGCGGCACCATGCCACGATCAAGATCCCGGCGGGGATCGACACCGAACTGGTCCTGGAGGAGGGCGCGCGGCTGTACGAGCGCGCGGCCGCCGGGGTTCCGGAGCAGGAGGGCTCCGGTGCGGTGCTGCTCGCCGCGGCCGACGCCCTGCGCGACACCGGCCGTCCGGCCGCCTCCCGGCTCGCGGCGGCGCTCACCCCTGAGGTGGACGGTGTGTTGGCGCGGTTTCCGTTGCGGGAGTGGGTGACGTCGTCGGATGCGTTGCCGTTGCTGGTGGAGCGGGAGCGGGCGTT
>NZ_JBIARC010000083.1:0-24250 GCF_042889625.1 Streptomyces sp. NPDC002573
GGTGGGGGGGGTGGCCTGTGCGTTGGCGGTGGGGGGGGGGGGGTGGGGCGCCTGGGCCGGGGGGCCCGGGGGGGGCCCCGCGCGGGCCCCCCCCCCCCGCCCGAACCGCGCATCACCGGCGCCGCCGCGGACCTCGCCGGTCTGCTCGCCGACTGGCACGAGGCCACCGGCGTCGGTTTCCACCTCCTGCCGACCTCGGCCCCAGCCGATCTGCCCGCCGTGGTCCAAGACCTCGTACCGGGCCTGCGCGAACGCGGCCTGTTCCGCGCCGACTACACCGGCCGCACCCTCCGCGACCACCTCGGCCTGCCCCACCCCGCGGGCTGATACGACGGACTTCCAGGAAGGCCCCACGTGTCCTCAACGCCTCCTTCTTCCTTGCACCTTGCCGTCGCCCTGGACGGCACCGGCTGGCATCCCGCCTCCTGGCGCGAGCCGGTGGCCCGCCCGCGCGACCTGTTCACTGCCGGATACTGGGCCGATCTGGTCGCCGAGGCCGAGCGCGGTCTGCTCGACTTCGTGACCATCGAGGACGGCCTCGGCCCGCAGTCCTCCCACTTCCTGGACCCGGACGAGCGCACCGACCAGGTCCGCGGCCGCCTCGACGCCGTCCTCATCGCCTCCCGCGTCGCACCGCTGACCCGGCACATAGGTCTGGTTCCGACGGTGGTCTCGACCCACACGGAGCCGTTCCACATCTCCAAGGCCATCGCCACCCTCGACTACGTCAGCGCCGGCCGCGCCGGCCTGCGGGTGCAGATCACCGCCCGCCCGAACGAGGCCGCGCACTTCGGCCGCCGCCCCGTCCCGCGCATCGAGGCCTACGACCACCCGGACACCCGGGAGCTGGTGGCCGACCTGTTCGACGAGGCCGCCGACTACGTGGAGGTGGTGCGCCGCCTCTGGGACAGCTGGGAGGACGACGCCGAGATCCGGGACGCCGCCACCGGCCGCTTCATCGACCGCGACAAGCTGCACTACATCGACTTCGAGGGCAGACACTTCAGCGTCAGGGGCCCCTCCATCACGCCCCGTCCACCGCAGGGCCAGCCGATCGTCAGCGCCCTCGCCCACCAGACCGTTCCGTACCGGCTGGTGGCCCGGCAGGCCGACATCGGCTACGTCACCCCGCACGACGCCGAGCAGGCCCGCGCGATCGTCGCCGAGATCCGCGACGAGCAGGAGACGGCCGGGCGGGCAGGCGAACCCCTGCATGTCTTCGGTGACGTGGTGGTCTTCCTGGACGACGACCAGGCTGCCGCGGAGGACCGGCGCGCACGCCTCGACGCCCTCGTGGGGGAGCCGTACACCAGCGACGCCCGGATCTTCACCGGTACGCCTGAACAACTCGCCGATCTGCTACAGGAGTTGCACACCGCCGGGCTGACCGGCTTCCGGCTGCGCCCCGCCGTCGCGGGCCATGACATCCCGGCGATCACCCGGGGGCTGGTCCCCGAACTGCAGCGCCGGGGCGCCTTCCGCCGCGCCTACGAGGCCGGCACTCTGCGCGGCCTGCTGGGCCTGGCCCGCCCCGCCAACCGCTATGCCGCCGCGACCGCCTGAGCCGGAGGGACGACCACGACCATGAGCAAGCCGCAGAAGCAGATCCATCTGGCCGCCCACTTCCCCGGCGTCAACAACACCACCGTGTGGAGCGCCCCGCGAGCCGGCAGCCACATCGAGTTCAGCTCCTTCGTGCACTTCGCACAGACCGCCGAACGCGCCAAGTTCGACTTCCTGTTCCTCGCCGAAGGGCTCAGGCTCCGCGAACAGGGCGGACAGATCTACGACCTGGACGTCGTCGGCCGGCCCGACACCTTCACCGTCCTGGCCGCACTCGCCGCCGTCACCGAGCACCTCGGCCTGACCGGCACCATCAACTCCACCTTCAACGAGCCCTACGAAGTCGCCCGCCAGTTCGCCAGCCTCGACCACCTCTCCGGCGGGCGCTCCGCCTGGAACGTCGTCACCTCCTGGGACGCCTTCACCGGCGAGAACTTCCGCCGCGGTGGCTTCCTGCCGCAGGAGGAGCGCTACTCCCGCGCCAAGGAGTTCCTGGCCACGGCGAACGAACTCTTCGACTCCTGGTCGGCGACGAGATCCTCGCCGACCAGGAGACCGGCACCTTCCTGCGGGACGCCAAGGCCGGCGCCTTCGTTCACACCGGGCAACACTTCGATATCCACGGACAGTTCAACGTGCCGCGCTCCCCGCAGGGCCGCCCGGTGATCTTCCAGGCCGGCGATTCCGAGGAGGGCCGCGAGTTCGCCGCCTCCGAAGCCGACGCGATCTTCAGCCGGCACGCCACCCTCGAAGCGGGCCAGGCCTTCTACACCGACGTCAAGAAGCGCCTCGCCAAGTACGGTCGCCGCCACGACCAGTTGCTGATCCTGCCCGCCGCCACCTTCACCCTCTCCGACACCGACGCTGAGGCGGAGGAGCTCGCCAAGGAGGTGCGCCGCCAGCAGGTCAGCGGCGCCACCGCCCTCAAGCACCTGGAGTTCGTCTGGAACCGGGACCTGTCCTCCTACGACCCGGACGGCCCCCTCCCCGACATCGACCCGGACGTCAGCGACCGGCACATCTCCCAGGGCCGCGCCCAGGTCCGCATGTACCGCGACCCGCTGGCCACCGCCCGCGAGTGGCGCGAGCTGGCCGCCGCGAACAACTGGTCGATCCGCGACCTGGTCATTGAGACAGGGAACCGGCAGAACTTCATCGGCTCGGCCGAGACGATCGCCCGCACCATCAACGAGTTCGTGCAGGCCGACGCAAGTGACGGCTTCATCCTCGTCCCGCACATCACCCCGACCGGCCTCGACGAGTTCGCCGACAAGGTCGTCCCGCTCCTGCAGGAACAGGGCGTGTTCCGTACGGAGTACGAGGGCCCGACCCTGCGCGACCACCTCGGCCTCGCCCTCCCCTACTCTCGGCTTCGCTCGAGCGGGGCAACCCCCATCGACGACATCCGCGACGAACGGGCAGCGTCGTGAAGTTCCTCGCCATCACCCTGATCGTGCACCGGCCGGATCCGATCACCGGGGTGCACAAGCCGACCCATGACCGCTTCCGTGAGGTCCTCGACAGTGCCCTGCTCGCCGAGGAACTCGGCTTCGACGGCTTCGGCGTGGGGGAGCGGCACGAGCGGCCTTTCATCTCCTCCTCGCCGGCCGTCGTCCTCAGCCACATCGCGGCACTGACCCGACGCATCCGGCTGTTCACCGCCGTGACCACGCTCAGCCTCCTGGACCCGGTGCGCGCCTACGAGGACTACGCCACCCTCGACCATCTCTCCGAGGGACGGTTGGAGCTGATCATCGGCAAGGGCAACGGCGCCGCCCAGCGCGAGCTGTTCCATGTCACTCCCGAGGACCAGTGGGACCGCAACGCCGAGAGCTATGAGGTGTTCCGTCAGATCTGGCGGCAGGACAAGGTGACCGCGGCGACCCGGTTCCGCCCGCCGCTGAAGGACGCCGAGGTGTGGCCGAGGCCCTACCAGCGGCCCGTCCGGGTCTGGCACGGCAGCGCCACCAGCAAGGAGTCGGTGGATCTGGCCGCCCGCTACGGCGACCCGCTGTTCTCGGCGAACGTCACCAACCCCATCGAGCCGTACACCGAGTTGATCAGGTACTATCGCGAGCGCTGGGAGTTCTACGGCCACGACCCGACCAAGATCGCGGTCGGTGCCGGCACGGCCGGGCTCCTCGTGACCCGCACCTCCCAGGAAGCGCTCAAGGTCTACCGGCCGATCTTCGAGTCGACGCTGGCGTTCCAGAAGCAGTTCGGCCTGCCGGTGGTCTTCGAGACCGTGGAGGACTTCGTCGAGCGCAGCTCCGCCCTGATCGGCAGCCCGCAGCAGATCATCGACAAGGTGCACCGCTACCACGAGCAGTTCGGGCACACCGTGCTCCACCTGCACGCCGACGCGAACGGGTTGACGGATGCCCAGCACCGCGCCTCGCTCCAGCTCTTCCAGTCCGATGTCGCCCCCGTACTGCGCCGCGACATCCCGGACCCGCCCTTCGTCTGGGGACCGGTCCTGCCCGTCACCGAGGAGGAACCCGCCCATGCCTGACATCCCCCTCGGCGTCCTCGACCTGGTGCCGATACCGTCCGGCTCGACGGCCGCCGACGCCCTGCGCAACTCCATCGACCTGGCACAGCAGACCGAGCGCTTCGGGTACGCCCGGTACTGGTTCGCCGAGCACCACCTCAACCCGGGCGTCGCGGGCACGTCCCCCGCGGTCGTCCTCGCGCTCACCGCCTCCGCCACCTCCACGATCCGGCTCGGCTCCGGCGCCGTACAGCTGGGCCACCGCACCGCGCTCAGCACGGTCGAGGAGTTCGGCCTGATCGACGCCCTGCATCCCGGCCGCTTCGACCTCGGCCTGGGCCGCTCGGGCGGCCGCCCGCCGGGACAACCGACC
The DNA here is from genome assembly GCF_042889625.1 of Streptomyces sp. NPDC002573. Lineage (NCBI taxonomy): Bacteria > Bacillati > Actinomycetota > Actinomycetes > Kitasatosporales > Streptomycetaceae > Streptomyces > Streptomyces sp. NPDC002573. Next base: position 4,428 of record NZ_JBIARC010000083.1, read on the forward strand.
GCAGCCCCTGTGACCGTGACCCCGGTCGTGGACGGCCGGGCCCCGAACGGCCTGCTGATCCCGCCCCGCTTCTCCTTCGAACGCCTCCTCGGCTCACCCCGCATCGCCTTGCAGCGCAAGCTGCTTCTGCTGCCCGGTGCCGAGTCGCAGGACTACGCCGAGCAGATCGATGACATCCTCGCCCTGCTGGCCGGCACCTACCGGTCCCCGGAGGGCGTCGAGGCGCACGCCGTGCCGGGCGAGGGCGCCGACGTCGAGGTGTGGATCCTGGGCAGCAGCGGAGGCCAGAGCGCCGAGGTCGCGGGCGCGCGGGGGCTGCGGTTCGCCGCGAACTACCACGTCAGCCCCGCCACCGTGCTGGAGGCCGTGGACGGCTACCGCGCCTTCTTCCAGCCCTCCGACTTCCTCGACAAGCCCTACGTCAGCGTCTCGGCCGACGTGGTCGTGGCGGAGGACGAGGAGCAGGCCCGCGAGCTCGCCACCGGCTACGCGGCCTGGGTCCGCAGCATCCGCACCGCCGAGGGCGCCATCGAGTACCCGACGCCAAAGCAGGCTCGGGCCTTCGAGTGGAGTGACGAAAGCTGGGAACTGGTGCGGGACCGCGTGGACACGCAGTTCGTCGGCTCACCGCGACAGGTGGCCGACCGCCTGCTGCAGCTCCAAGAGGCCACCGACGCTGACGAGTTGCTCATCACGACCATCACCCACGACCACGCCGACCGGGTGAGGTCCTACGAGCTGCTCGCGCAGGAGTGGAGCCGGAGGTGAGCGGGAGGCCCGGCACGCGGCAGACCGCCGCCGGGCTCGTGCCCCTTCCCGCGTGTCCTTTCCCGGGGATCAGGCCGCCGCGGCGGCCTTGACGGCGTGGGAGACCTGCGCGCGCAGCTCGGCGAACTCGCGGGAGTTGCGCAGCTCCTCGGCGTCGACGTCGCCGCGCGGCAAGGTGATCGGCAGGTCCAGGGCCACGGTCCCCGGGCTCTTGGTCAGCACCACGATGCGGGAGCCGAGGAACACCGCATCGTCCGCCGAGTGCGTCACGAACACCGTGGTCCTGCCGGTCCGGACGGTCACGCGACGGACGTCCTCCTGGAGCCGCTCCCGGGTCAGCGCGTCCAGCGCCAACGCGACGACCGCCAGCACCGTTTGACGGTGTCTTTTCTTCGCCGGAGAGAGGAACGGCGGTCCGGGGAGCTGTGCTCCTGGCGTGTGACTTTCGGACGACTGACTCTGGGCCTGACTTGCTTGGTGCCAGCGTCTGGCGACTTCCTCTTCCTCGCCACCGCAGGCGCGGGCGAAGGCTCGCGCAACTGTGAGGGAGGGCAGTTCCTCGCCGGCGCTTGCGCGTGAGAGCGCAGATGGCGAGTAGTGGCTTACCGCGGACATGCGCCGATAGGTAGGTTTCCCCGCCTTCTCACGCAAGTCCCGAAGGTAGCGGGCGAAATCCTTGACCGCTCCCTCTCCGAGAATCTGCTGTTCAGGACGCCCCACCGGTGCCCCCAGGTTGTTGTTTTGATGAGGTCGCATCACGCAACAACGGATGATGGCCGATGACCAGGCTGCTTCGCTAGACAGAGATTGGCTCTCGGCACCGCCTGAACCGGCACATCGAGGTGTCGAGCGTTGTCTCTTGCCGACTTCCTGAAGGAGGAAGCGTGAACCTCAAGGCACTGGCCTCTGCCCTGTCAATCGTGGCGGCGAGTACGTTGCTGGGCTTTACCGGCACCGCGCAGGCCGCCACGCACGCCGATGCCCTGCGCATCCCCAGCCACATCAACACCGGCACTGCTCGAAGGGTGTCGGCGGTGACCAGTGCAGCCTCCGCATGCAGCTGGTACGACATCGCGGAGACCTCCAAGTCCAACATGTACCTCAACATGGATGTCTCCCTGTGGGGGATGTACGACTACAACGGCAACTACTGCGGGCGCGCCTCCGACCATATCTGCGCCACCCCCACCAACGGCAGCTACGCGTCGGCGGGGCTTTTGATCACCAACTGGTGGTACGCCGACGGCAACTACCAAAACACCGTCAACAACACGTTCTACCCGGCCTCCGGTCAGACGGTCTGCAGCTACAGCGGCGGATTTAGCGCCAGCTCCAACGGTGCAGCTGACGGCAAGTTCATCAAGGAGAACACCCCCGGCTACTCGCAGCTGGTGGGTCAGTTCGGCGTCTCCAGCCCCTTCTGATACGGGAGCAGCTACGCTGAGCCCCGAAATTTCGTGACGGCCTGTCGGGTCTCCGGCGGGCCGTTGCGGCTTTTCCAGCCCATGCCGAGCAAGGGCCGCAGCGTGGGGTCGCCGGTGCCGGTGGATCCGACGAGATAGCGCGGGCTGACGTGGTACTCGCACCACCGCGTCACGTCGCCTCCGTGAAGGGCCTCCGGCGCGCGGCGGCCGGGCGTCAGAAGCCGTCCGGCGAGTGGGTTTCGCTGATCACGGCGATACTCGAGACGAACTGCGCCAGGCTGGCATAGCGGTGGTTCTCGGCCCAGGCGATCCGCCGTCTGGTCTCCTCGTTGGGACTGGGACGGCCATGGGCGTGCGGTGCCCTGCACAACGACGAGGTCACGAAAGACTTCTCCTACGACCGGGCCGAGGCAGAAACGCTCCTGGCAATGACCGCCGCACTGCTGCGGAACGTGCCAGGGAAGCCCTCCAAGTAGCCGAAGACCTGCCCGGCCGTAGCACCGCCCGTACGATGATCGCATGACAGCCCGCCGCACCCTTGGCACTGGCCCCCAGGACGCTCACAGCATCCGCGCCGCCCAGGCCGATCTTCTCGATGAACTCCCCGGAGTCCGTCTCCCCGACGTTGACGAGCTGCGGGCCCGCGGAGTGCTCGGCGCCCACCTGGTGACGTCCCCGAGCCCGCGCCGCACTCTCGGAGCCGGCAGCCGCGCGGACGAGGACCTGTCCGGTTGACGTCGGTCAGCCCGAAGTGCTCGCGGCCGCCGGCCAGACACGGAGCCCGGCACCCCAAGGTGCCGGGCTGTTCGGGAGCTGGGTCAGATGACGCGGATGTTCTCCGCCTGGGGGCCCTTCTGGCCCTGCGTGACGTCGAACTCCACATGCTGGCCCTCCCGCAGTTCGCGGAAGCCCTGACTGACGATGTTGGAGTGGTGGGCGAAGACGTCCGGGCCGCCGCCCTCCTGCTCGATGAAGCCGAAGCCCTTGTCCGCCTTGAACCACTTCACAGTGCCCTTGGCCATCTCTGTCTCCTTCAAGAGGGTTCAGGCCCGCACTGTGCGGGCCCGGAGGTGATCGCCCTGGTCCGGAGGGGGCCGGACAGCAAAGCGCCCGCGGGTCACGTTGGCCCGCGGGTGAACGACTTCGAGACCACGACTGCTCCGCGGATCACGCTAATCCCTTTGCGAGTCACCGCCAAACGGCGGCATGGCGACACGAGTTCGGGCTCGTCACGTGAGGAGTGTGCTCGTCGGGTGGTTGCCGGTGTTCCCCGCGACCGTCTTGCGCATGCTGCGGCATGCCGTCACAAGCGGCTGATCCGGGCTCCAAGACCACAGCGAATCGACGGCGTCGTGGTCCTGTCTGCATGATGATCGTGTCCGAGCAGGGTGGCCGAACGGGCGGTCAGCGCGACCACACACGTCGCCTGGCGTGCCGTGACCGGGCATAGCCGTCCTACAGCTTGGTGATCTGGTCGTACGGGCTCAGGATCCGCATGCGCGTTGAGCCGAAGTCCACGAGCGCCGCGATTCCGTCCTCGATGCCGATTACCCGGCCGAGGCCGTACATGTCGTGTGTGAGCTGGTCGCCCACGGCGAAGTGCTTGGGGGCCGGCGTGGGCGGGGCCTTGAAGGGGCTGGTAGGCAGATGACGCTTCGGTGCGGCAGGCTTCTTCATCGCCCCCAGTATGCATGTGTGACCTGGGCTGATGGTTGCCTCTCCGGGGCGGGAGCAGCTGATCGCCGGACTTCCTCCTGCAGCGGGAGCTGAGCAGGCGGGCCGGCGGACGGGCGTACCCTTCGTGTCTACGGCGTCACATGGCGGGCGCCGAACACTGGAGGCAATTCACTCGTGCTGATTGCTCAGCGTCCCTCGTTGACCGAAGAGGTCGTCGGCGGGTCCCGTTCCCGGTTCGTGATCGAGCCGCTGGAGCCGGGCTTCGGCTACACCCTCGGCAACTCCCTGCGCCGTACCCTCTTGTCGTCGATCCCCGGCGCTGCTGTCACCAGCATCCGCATCGACGGTGTCCTGCACGAGTTCACCGCCGTGCCGGGCGTCAAGGAGGACGTCACCGACCTGATCCTCAACATCAAGCAGCTGGTCGTCTCCTCGGAGCACGACGAGCCGGTCGTGATGTACCTGCGCAAGCAGGGCCCGGGTCTGGTGACCGCCGCCGACATCGCGCCCCCGGCCGGTGTCGAGGTGCACAATCCCGGCCTGGTCCTCGCCTCGCTCAACGGCAAGGGCAGGCTGGAGATGGAACTGACCGTCGAGCGCGGTCGCGGCTATGTCTCCGCCGTGCAGAACAAGCGGGTGGGCCAGGAGATCGGGCGCATTCCGGTCGACTCGATCTACTCGCCGGTTCTGAAGGTCACCTACAAGGTCGAGGCGACCCGTGTCGAGCAGCGCACCGACTTCGACAAGCTGATCGTCGACGTCGAGACCAAGCAGGCCATGCGTCCGCGTGACGCCATGGCGTCGGCCGGCAAGACCCTGGTCGAGCTGTTCGGTCTGGCGCGTGAGCTGAACGTCGAGGCCGAGGGCATCGACATGGGTCCGTCCCCGGTGGACGCCGCCTTCGCCGCCGATATGGCGCTGCCGATCGAGGAGCTGGAGCTGACGGTCCGCTCCTACAACTGCCTCAAGCGTGAAGGCGTCAACTTGGTGGGTGAGCTTCTGGAGCGCTCCGAGGCCGACCTGCTGGACATCCGCAACTTCGGCACGAAGTCCATCGACGAGGTCAAGGCGAAGCTGGCCGACCTGGGCCTGGCCCTCAGGGACAGCCCACCCACATTCGACCCGACCGCCGCCGCCGACGCCTTCGGCGCGGACTACAACGCGAACACGGGCTTGGTGGAAACCGAGCAGTACTGAAGGTACTGTCAGGTTCCCTGATGAGCCGAGGTGGCCAGCGTCAGACTCCCTGCGGTCGCAATGAGACGGTCTCGGCGACCAGGACGGACAGGTCCGCACCGCCGTGGTCGAGGACGGCGGCGGTTATCGTCATGGCGTAGCCGTCCGCGGACCCGGCCGGGGCGAAGTCGGTCCCTATCTGCACGACTTCGGACGGGCCGCACCGGTCCTGGACGTAGTCGACGTGGGTGTACGTGCCGCCCGTGCGCACCAGCATGTTCACCGTGCCGTCCAGCTGCTGGCTGCAGGCGACGCACTGGCCGTTGGCCAGGGACACCTCGGTGGCGCGGGCGAGGCCCCCTCGGGACCGAGCAGGGCGCGGACCTCGGGGCTCATGTGCAGGTCAGTGGGGTCTGCTCCTGATCGTCGCTCGTCGCGGACGGCGGCGGCGTGCTCCTGGCGAGCGTGGCGGACGTCCTGGTCCCACCGGGCGTCGGCGGCCGGTACGGGGCCGCGGCCGGTGCCGTGCGCCCGGTCGTGCCGCAGGAGGCGGCGGGCGGTGTCCTCGGCGTCCTGCTCGCTGGGCACCGCGTTCTCAACCTCGGCGACGGGGTTCGGGACCAACGAGGACTCGTACGACCCGGCCTGCTGACGAACGCAAGAACCGGGCCCCGGCATGCTTCCGGCCCCTCACATCTGTCGGATGTGAGGGGCCGGGAATTTCAGTAGCGGGGACAGGATTTGAACCTGCGACCTCTGGGTTATGAGCCCAGCGAGCTACCGAGCTGCTCCACCCCGCGTCGATATGACGATCCTACGTCATGCGCACACCCGTGAGTGACGCCTTTCCGGGTCAGGAACCCATCGTCCTGGTCGCGTCGGCGCGCGGGGGTTGTTCAACGTGGTGGTGCGGTGGTGATGCGGACCCATTGGTGCGCGGCGTTGGCGGCGGCCTGCTGCCGGGTGGACTGACGGGGACCAGCCGAGGAACGGGTCATGCCGGCGGCCCAGCCCTGCCAGCCGGAGCGGCGGCCCGCGCGGTAGCAGGGCTCGACGTGCCCGATCACGGTGCTGTCCGCGGCCACCACGTCGTAGACGCGGTCTTCGGGGTCTTTCAGGACGAGCCGGGCTCCGCGTGTGGTGGCCATCGCTTGTGCCTGTGTCAGAGGGCGCCGACGGTGTGGCCGGGGCGCGGCTGCCGGTCCGGCGTCGCCGCGGACCCGTGGCCGGGTGGGAGCGGTCGTTGTGGGCGCGACACGCAGCGCGGGTGAGGCGGGTGTCGGTTGCCGGGACTGCATGGCGGCGCACACGGCGTCGACCAGTTCGCCGTAGTCGTGCCGGAGTTCGGCCAGGAACGTGTCGGCGAGGGTGCCCGTCTCGGCGGCGTCCGCCGCACGGTCCGCTGCCGCGGCCAGGGCTGCTCCGGTCGCGCGGATACGCGCTGCGGGACTGGCATCGGCGCTGATGACTGCCGGCACCGCGGGTGCGGGGGAGGTGGCGGCGCGGCGGAGGGCGGTCACCTCGGCCCTGCGGCGTCGGCGGTGGGCAGCCTGGCGGCAGGCGTCGGAGCAGGTGCGGCGGGCCCGCGCCCGGCCCTGGGTCAGCTCCGTCCCGCAGATCTCGCACTGCGCCATGAGGCACCCCGCTCTCTGAGTTCGTTACGTAACGATTCTATCGGGTGGGGCCGGCCGGGCTGTCGGCAGGCCGCTCTTGGACGTGGTGTGCCGGACGGCGAGGATTCTGGCCGCTGGTGCCCGCGTGGTCACCCGGCCATCCACTCCCGTCGGATCGCCCGGGCCGGCTCCCGCACGCCGAGCCCGGCACGGACCGAAGGTAGCCAGCGCGATGGCCTCCTTCACGCCCCCCGTGACCGGCACGCCGGACACGTTCAGGTAGGACGCGGCAACCGTCGCCCCGAACAGCTCGTTGCGGGACTCCAGCGCGGGCACACAGACGAGCAGTTCCATGAGGGCGTCCGGCACCGCGACCGGGCGCAGCCGCTCAGATGGTCCCGCGCAACTTGGCCAGTGCCTCGTTGAGCAGGATCTCGCCGTCCTCCTGGCTGCGGCGCTGCCGGACGTAGGCCATGTGCCTCGTGTAGGAGGCGTTGCCTGGGGCGGCCGGCGCGTGGTCGGGGTCGGGGTCGGGGTCGGCGAGCAGACCGCACCTGGGGCAGTCCCACGTCTTTGGGATTACTGCCTCGACCGCGAAGCTGAGCTGGGTGCGGTGGCCGTTGCCGCACCAGAACGAGACCGTTGCGCGGGGGGCGAGGTCGCCGCGCAACGGCTCCCCCATCGGCCCCGACCCGATCCGGGCACCCCTGAGGCCAGAACGTCCCTGCGCCACAATGCTCTCCTCGGCCGCGATGTCCACGCCTCGGATGTGCATGGGGAAGGCCAGCGTACTCCCGCAGTGTAGAAGGGCATGTTGTATGCCAGGCAGAGACGGCCCGCGAAGGCTGCGGTCAGGCGGGGGAGGAGCTGGCTGAAGGGGCATAACGCAGCCATGCGGCACAAACTCTGCTACGGAAAAAGCAGCATGGGACGCGGAGGTGCACATGCCCGCCATGCAAGCTCAGGCCCGGTTCTCGTATTGCTACGGCAGACGGTCGTGTAGCAGAGAGTGACGCCCCATCAGGGCCTGCCGCAGTAAATGCTTCGAGCCGGTGGGGCGCCGTGGCCACCCGCTTGGTCAGGATGCGGGACAGGAACCGCCGTCAAGGGCGCCCTACGGGCGTCGCCATGCGATGGGGCTTCGCCCCACCCTTGACCGCGGTCCCTGTCCCGGAGGTGGCTGGCTATCGGGTGGCCCCGGCGCTCTGGAGTACGGCGCGTTGTGCACGTTCGCGTGTACGGGGTGGTGCACTCGCAAGTGAACGCCGACACCGGTCACCCCGGTGACCGCCACCGTGGCGTGGTTCTCCTCAGACATGGGCATGGGATTCCCTCCATCCGGGGCCGCTGTGGATCGCAGAACCCCTACTTCTGATTACTTGCCTAGAAGGCCACGTCCAGCGCGGCGAACAAGGTGGTGCTGCCGTGGGTCCGCCGTTCGGACACGCCCGGGATCATCAACAGCGCCGTAGCCCAGCGGTCCAGCGCCTGGATCTGCGACTTCTCGTCGGCTTCTCGTCGACGCACAGGAGCAGCGCCTTCTCCGGCGGGTCGAGGCGGAGACCGACGATGCCACGAACCTGGTCGATGAGCTGTGGGTCGTTGGACGGACGGCTAGAAGGTGCCCACCTGGTGCGGCTTGAGTCCGAACGTCCTTCGGATCCGCCCAGGGTGGACTTCGACCAGCCGCTCTCCGCCGCCACGGACGCTCGTGACCAGTGCGTGGCGTCCTTCGGAGTGCGCTCCAAGGTGGCCACGACGACTGCCTCCGCCGCCGCGTCGGAGATTTTGCGCGGAATACCCGGGCCAGGCTCGTCCGCCGGGCGTCCGGGCGCGACTCCAGGAAACGGCGGCTCCGCTTGCCCACCGACCGCGGCCTGCTGCGGAGTTCGGCGGCCACTCACCGGTTTCGGCTTTCCCTCCGCGCAGCCCCGTACGGTCCGGTACCGCTGAGCCGGCGCCTGAGCCGAGGCCGCCCGCCGCGGCCAGACGCACCCGTGTCTCGCGCTCATCGTCGGTCAACGTCGCCTCGGCCGGCGGCCGACCGTGCGCGTCGTGCGGGCAAGGCCACACATATGATGACTCTTAGAGCAGCCCTGACCGACTGACGAAGTCGGCTCCGGCCCACGTCGAAGAACGCGAGCCGGAGCCAAGCCGGACACGGGAAGGTGATGGTGGTCAGTCCGCGGACCGCACGGTGGGTGTGGCGAGGGCGACCGGGCCGGTGGCGGCACCGGTCTTGCAGGAGTCGTGGCAGTTCTTCTCCAGGCTGCAGCACAGTGAGCAGATCGCCCCGGAGTGGAAGGTGCAGTTGGCCACGTCGGGCCGTTCGAAGTCGGTCGTGCACACGGTGCAGGTCAGCGTGGCCGCGGAGGGCAGGCCGTCCGTCCCGAGCAGCGGCTCCTCGAGGTCGTCGACGCGGGCGATGTAGTACCTGCCCTTCGTGAGCACGGCGAACAGCGGTGAGAGGACCATCGCGAGGAACAGGGCGATGAAAGGGGAGTACGCCTTGCCGTATTCGCCGAAGGCCTCGAAGTACGCGGCGATGGAGACGGCGGAGGCGATGAGCATCGAGCCGAAGCCGACGGGGTTGAAGTTGTACAGGTGGGCGCGCTTGAACTCGATGTACGACGGGCTCAGTTTCAGCGGCTTGTTGATGACCAGATCGGCGACGACCGCGCCGATCCAGGCGATGGCCACGTTGGAGTAGAAGCCGAGGACGGTGTTGAGGAAGCCGAAGACTCCGCCCTCCATCAGGGCCAGCGCGATGCCGACGTTGAGGAAGATGTAGACGACCCGGCCCGGGTGCCGGTGCGTGAGGCGGGAGAAGAAGTTCGACCAGGACAGCGAACCGGAGTACGCGTTCGTCGAGTTGATCTTTATCTGGGAGAGGATCACGAAGAACGTCGCCAGTCCCAGGGCGACGGGCGCCGCGAAGGTCTTCAAGCCGTGCACGTACTGCTGGATGGGCTCGTTGGCCTTGGACAGGCCCACACTGCCGGCGATGTAGAAGGCCAGGAACGCCCCGCCGATCTGCTTCGCCGCGCCGAGAACCACCCAGCCGGGACCGGCGGAGAGGACGGCGCCCCACCACTTCCCCGCGTTCTCGGGGGTCTTGTCGGGCATGAAGCGCAGGTAGTCGACCTGCTCACCGATCTGCGCGATCAGTGACAGGGCCACGCCGGCGCCCGCGCCGACGCCGAGCATGCTGATGCTGGAGCCGGTGGGGGAGTTGCCCGCGAAGTGGGTGAACTGCGAGAACTTGTCCGGCTCCTGGATGGCGATGGAGACGAACGGCGCGACCATCAGCACCAGCCAGACCGGCTGCGTCCACACCTGCATCTTCGACAGGGCGGTCATGCCGTAGATCACCAGCGGCAGGATGATCAGCGAGCAGATCAGATAGCCGACGGCCAGGGGGATATGCAGGCCCAGCTCGAGGGCCTGCGCCATGATCGAGCCTTCGAGGGCGAAGAAGATGAACGTGAAGCTGGCGTAGATGACCGACGTGAGGGTCGAGCCGAGATAGCCAAAACCCGCGCCCCGGGTCAGCAGGTCCATGTCGATGGAGTACTTCGCCGAGTAGTACGAGATCGGGATGCCGGTCAGGAAGATGACCACCGCCGCGGCGAGAATGGCCACCATGGCGCTGGAGAAGCCGTTGGAGATGGCGATCGAGCCGCCGATGGCGAAGTCGGCGAGGTAGGCGATGCCACCGAGCGCCGTCGTGGCCACCACGTAGGGAGTCCAGCGGCGGAAGGACTTCGGCGCGTAGCGCAGCGAGTAGTCCTCCAACGTGTCGTTCTGCGCCCAGTTGTTGTACGTCCGTCCGCCTGTACTCGCCGGCGGTGCTTCCTTGTCGACGATCTCCGTCACGACTTTCCCTCTTCCCAGCACTGGGGACGACCCGGGCGACCCCGGGTGATTGCACGGAAGAGTCGCGCCGCACTGTTTCTTGAACGTTTCGCTTCCTTTAAGGGAAAGGTCTTTAACGGGCCTTTATTCGACGCGCGTAGATAGCGCGCGACCAGGAGCGCGCCGCGTGGGCGGGGCGCCGTCGATGGGAGACTGTGGCGAGTGAAGGGCTCGATTGAATACAGATGCCTCGCCTCCGCCAGATGCTTCCCGTAGAAAGTATTTCTGTGGCAGGTAATGTCAATCAACGGCCAGGGAGCCGGGTCAGAGTTGGGTGACGACGTGGAAGTCGAAGGCATCCGCCCGTGCCAGGTACAGCCGTTGGGTGAGATGGTTGCCGCGCAGCCGCAGTGCGCCGCGCGGGCCCTCGTAGGAGACCGTTTCGCCCACCGCGCACATCGTCTTCACGTCCAGCGACCGCGCCCGCTCGGCCAACGCCGCCAGCAGGCGCACTCCTTCGAAACACGACTCGCCCAGACTACCCACGACGGGTGCCTCCACACCGAACCGCGCCGCGTAACGCGCGCTGAAGTCCAGGCTCTCGGCGGTCGCGAGCGTCTCGAAGAAACCGGCCGTCGCCCACAGCCCGTCGGTGGCCTCCGCTCCGGTGGCCAGCAGGATGTTCTCGTCCATGTGGGTGCTCAGCCGCAGGCACCGCTGATGCAGACCGTACCCGGCGAACGCCCGGTTGAAGTGAGCTGCGTCGTCCCCGACCAGCAGCATCAGTACGGCGTCCGCCTCGCACCGCTCGACCCGGCGCAGCACGGGCCCGAAGTCGCGTGTTCCCAGGGGCACGAAGACTTCGTTGCGCACCAGGCCGCCACAGGTCCGGGCGTATCGCCGTGCGGCACGGGCGGTCACGCGCGGCCACACATAGTCGTTGCCCACCGTGCACCAGCGTCGCGCTCCGGTCGCCTCGGCCAGCAGCCGCATCGCGGGCAGCAGTTGAGCGGCGTCGGTCTCGCCCGTCAGGAAAACCCCGGGTGTGCGCTCGCCGCCCTCGTACTGGGCTGTGTAGACGTACGGCACGCGGCCCGCGATCCGCGGCAGCAGCGCCTGGCGCACCGCCGAGGTGTGCCAGCCCACCACCCCGTCAACGGCGCCCAGCGACACCAAGGCCTCGACTTCGGCCGCCACCTGCTCCGGCGACGCCCCGCCGTCCACCGTGACCAGGTGGACCTCCTGGTCCAACACGCCGTCCGCGGCGTTCAGTTCCTCCGCGGCCAATTGCGCGGCCAGCTCGCACGACGGACCGAAGACCCCCGCCGGTCCCTGCAGCGGCACGACCAAGGCCACGACCAGCGTCGTGCTCGAATCGTCATTCCCTCTCGGCGGCACCGGATGCACAGACCACCTCCGTGAAGGCACTGGGCGCGCGGATCCCGGTCCGGGCCCCGGCACCCTCGCGGAGGCTCGTAATCTGCCCGGACACTAGACCTACGGAAGGACACCGGCAATGCCGTCGGAACCCTCCTCGCCGGACCTTGCCCACCTCCTCAGTCACGCCGAGCGATGCCTCGGCCGGCGCTTGGCCGCGATGCTGGCCGAGGAGGGCTGCTCGGTGGATGAGTGGCGCGTCCTGTCGGCCGTCGCCGACGGGCAGGGCCACCCGATGTCCGAAATCGCCGACCACGCCCTCATGCCGGTGCCCACTTTGACCAAGCTCGTCGACCGCATGGTCGCCGGCAACCTGGTCTACCGTCGGCCCGACCCCGACGACCGCCGCCGCGTCCTGCTTTACCTCACCGCCCGCGGCCGCATCCTCCACCAGCGCGCCGCCCACCGCGTCCGCTCCGACCAGACCCGGCTGCTCGACGCCATCGGTGACCAGGGAGAACTCGCCCGGCTCCTGCCTCTGCTCGCGGCGACGGTCGACGGGTTGCCTGCGGTGGCGCCCAGCAGACCGCAGAGTTGATCTTTTCGATCAATGGCCGCGGCCTCGCCCGTGTGCGGCGAAGGTGGGCCTGCGCTTCAGCGTCTTGGCGGTCGCGCGAGGGAGTGGGGCGACCAGGTTGGCGTGACGGTCAGCGGAGGTGGTGAAGCCCTGCGCACACGCGCTCAAAGAGGGAGCGCGGCCAGAGCGCGGGCGGGATGACAGGGGCCGAGGAAGACGACGATGCCCGTGCCCTCGGGTGAGGGGTGCGTGACCTGTGTCCAGCCCTGCCGGCGGTAGAAGGCGACGGCGCGCGGCGAGCGGACGGACGTGAGCAGCCAGGAGCGGCCTTCGGGGGCGTCCTCGGTGACCGCTTCGAGCAGTTCGGCGGCCAGGCCCGTGCCGTGGGCGGCCGGACGGACGGCGAGTTCGTCGATCTCGCGGGCGCCGCCCTCAGGGGGCGGCATCGCTGTCCGGATCGCTCACCCACGGCAATGCGGCCTTACTTCGCCCACAAGTAGGCCGTGCGGGCTGCGGCCTCTCCAACCGGCCGGGTACGCGCGGTTTCAGCCTTGACTGGCAATCGGGTTCATCGTCTTGCAGCATCTGGTATCTGCGAACCTGGCGGATTCGATTGGGGCCCACGCCTGCCGAGGTGCGCAGCCCGTAGGCCAGCACGCGCAGCTGAAGGAGTTCGGTCACGCCGCGGGCGTCGCGCCGCCAGAACCGAAGGGCGCCGGTGAGGTCGAGCAGTGCCCGGTCAGGTTCGATGATCTGCACGCGCGGAGTGAAGGCGTGTAGCAGATGTCGCAGCCGCTCCAACAGTTCGTGATCAGGCTCCGGCGGCAGGTCGAAGCGCAGGTGCAGAATGTGGCGGGATGCGTTCATGGTGATCACCCGGCGCTTCCTTGGTTCTCCACATGCCTCAGCCTGGATCCACCGCGCGAATTGTGATCTTCGGTATCCGGCGGGTTCGAGGTGATCTTTCGGGGTGCGGGCAGCACGATGGGCCGGGTGGCCGTCCGGTGCGGGGTCTCCGAGGTTCTTCCAGGTCGTGGGCGGTCAGGTCGGTTGCGTGGTTCAGGTGAGCATGCGCTGTCCGGTGGCTGTCCATAGGTCGGTGAAGTCGTCGGCCCAGCGCCAGCGTTCGGGCAGGTGGAGGGTGAGGCGGCGGGCTCCGGTGGCGATCCGGGCGGGGACGTTGATCAGGTGGCGGCGGATGGTGCCGGTCCTCGCCTTGGCGTGGAAGGCGGAGGCGAGGTGGCCGCTCGCGCGGGTGAGGTTGTAGGCGGTGGCTGCCAGGGTCAGCCAGGCGGCGTTCGCGGTGAACTTCCCCGAGGGCAGATGGCCGAGTGCGGAATCCTCCAGGTCGGCGAAGACCTGTTCGACCACGGCGTGTTCGCGGTGCATCGGCTCGGCCTGGGCGAGGAGGAAGGGGCTGTCGGTGAAGATGACGTGGTGGCGCCAGACGCCGAACAGCTCGGCCTGTCCCTCGGGCACGCTCTTGGGGTTGAGCCGTTTCACCCGGCGCACGATCAGTCGGGCGGTGGTGTGGAACGCCTTCTTCTTGCTGGTGAACGCGGTGAAGGGGATCTCGGCGATCTCGGCGTCAGAGATCCAGCGTTCCTCCTCGGCGTCCCAGACGGCGGCGGCGTACTTGATCGGCGTCCAGGCATCCTCGGGGATCGTGGTGATCGCCTCACGGATCTTCTTTTTGACCGCGACCGCGAGGGAGAAGGCCGCGCCGGCCTTGCGGCAGACATCGACGACCCTGTGGGAGAAGTACGCCGAATCCGCCCGGACTACGACCTGTGCGGTGATACCCATCGCCCGCACCGCGGCCAGCGCCTCGCGCAGCAGGCTCGCCGCGCGCTTGCCGGAGCCCGCCGATCCCTTGCGCAGCCTGGTGGCCACGATGACGGGCGCGCAGGTGGAGGTCTTCACGGTGACGATCTGGAAGTGCAGACCGCGCTGTTTGGTGTAGCCGAACGAGGCGCCCTGCTTGGCCTGCCCGTAGACCTGCTTGACCTTGGAGTCGATGTCCACGAACACCACCTCGTCCCGCTTGGGGACCATGCCGGTGTGCGCGGCCAGGCGGCAGGTGAACGCCCGTGCGGCGGACTCCAGTTGGCGCACATGCCCCCAGGTGAAGGCGCGCAGGAAACTGCCCAGCGTGGACGGCGCCCGCACCCCGCCGAACAGGCGCGGCAGCCCGCCGTGGCGCAGTACGTCCAGGTCGTCGATGCTGTCCGCCCCGGCGACCATGCCACCCACGATCGACATGGCTTTCGCGTCGGCGGCCGTACCGGCCCCGTTCTTCGCAGCGGTCAGGTGGACCTTCTCGGCCACCAGTCGGGGCAGACCGCACCGCTCGGCCAGCCGGATCGTCGGGACCAGCCCGGCGTGCGCAATCAGGTCCGGGTCGTCGAACGCGGCGAAGAGCTCCGCGGGTCTGTGGGAGACTTTCACTTACGAGTCGAGGAGGCGCGTTGCCTGCGCCGTGGTGACAGCGCGAAAATCGGCTCGGGTGCCGCTCGCGATGGACGCCGAGGTTCCTTGGTCAGGTGAGCCCGTTTACGAGTCTGGTGCTGGGACCGTACCGCGGGGCAGTGACATGTTGCTTCGAGCACGCCGGCCAGATTCGGCATCCCCCTACGGCCCCCGGGCGGCCCCCGCCCACAAGCGCCCCGGACGGGGCGGCGGACGCGGGAGGGAGCACGGCGATGGGCGATCAGATCGAGGTGTCGGAGCTGGACCCCGGTGGTGAACTGGTGGCGCGGGTCGCCGCCTTGGACATCGCCAAGGCCTCGGCGATGGTGTGCACCCGGGTGCCCGGCAGCGGGGCGCGGAAGCGGCAGGAGGTCCGCAAGACCGGCGCGACGACCGGAGCGATCCTGGAGCTGGCCGACCACCTGGTGTGTCAGGGCATCGAGTTGGTGGTGATGGAGTCAACCTCGGACTACTGGCGCCCGTTCTATTACCTGCTCGAGGACCGCGGCCTCACCTGCTGGCTGGTCAACGCCCGCGATGTCAGGAACGTCCCAGGACGCCCGAAGACGGACAAGCTGGACGCGGTATGGCTGGCCAAGCTGGCCGAGCGCGGCATGCTGCGGCGCTCCTTCGTCCCGCCCGCACCGGTGCGCCGACTGCGTGACCTCACCCGCGCCCGCGCGGTGCTGACCGCAGACCGCACCGCCTTCAAAGACCGTGTGGAGAAGGTCCTCGAAGACGCGCAGATCAAGCTGTCCATCGTGGCGTCCGACATCTTCGGCGTCTCAGGGCGGGCGATGCTCCAGGCACTGATTGCCGGGGAACGCAGCCCGCGTGGCCTGGCCGATCTGGCCCGCGGGCGCCTGCAGGCCAAGCGCGAGGACCTGATGGACGCGCTGCGGGGACGCTTCGATGCCCACCACGGCTACCTGATCGGCCTGTACTTGGAGGACATCGACCGCCTTGACGCCCAGATCGCGGACCTGAGCAAGCACATCGAGGCGGCCATCACCGAACTGGACCTCACCCGAGCAGCCGGGCCCGATCCCGCCGGCAGTAAGCGCCTGCCGCTGCTGGAACGCCTGACCGAGATCCCCGGCGTCGGGGCCATCACCGCGCAGAACATCCTGGCCGAGACCGGCTTCGACATGAGCGTCTTCCCCACCCCCGCACACCTCGCCTCCTGGGCCAAGCTCACGCCGCGCACCGTGCAGTCCGGGGCGAAGAACACCGCCACCGGCACCGGCACCGGCAACCCCTGGCTGCGGCGCGCCCTCGGGAACGCCGCCGTCACCGCCGGCAAGAGCCGCAGCTTCCTGGGCGCCCGCTACCGGCGCCTGGTCAAACGCAAGCCCAAAAAGAAGGCCCAGCTCGCACTGGCCCGCAACATCATCGAGATCGTCTGGCAGCTGATCGCCGACCCAGACGCCCGCTACCACGACCTCGGCACCGACTGGTACGAGAAACGCACCGACCCCGACCGCCGCACCCGCGAACTCGTACGCCAACTCGAACGCCTCGGCAACACCGTCACCCTCACCCCCACCCTCGCCTGAACGCACCAGGCAATCGGATCTCGTCGTCGCCAGCACCGTGAGCACGGAGCAGACCCCGACCTGCCCTCAACTATCTTGATTTTCCGGCCAGGTGCCTTGTTGGTCGGGCCTGATGGTTGTGTAGGAACTCCCATCATCCCAGCTCAGCGGGCACCTCTCTGCGTCAGCCCCTCCCGCGGCCCGTCACCGATCGGCGGATCCAGGCTGACTGTGAATCTGCGGTGTAGGTTCCGTGGGCTGCGCGTGAGCCTTATTACGTTGGTTTACTTCTGACGTCGTTTTAGGATCACAGCCGACCATTAATTTTTGCTTTACGTCTGTGTGCACGGGGGGGGCTGCAGATGTTATTCCGTCATGCCGTCACCCGTGCCTGGAAAGGAATCCGGGTGACTCCTCGCATCCGCAGGATGCTCCCGCTCGCGGGGGTTGCTGCCGTCCTGGCGCTGGCGGGCACGCCGATGCTCGCTTCTGCGGACCCGCAGCCGCCGTCGGGAGGTGACACGCCGCCGTCCGCGGTGGAGGACTTCGCCTACCCGAACGCGGATCAGATTCAGCATGACAAGGGCATCAGGCTGATCAAGGGGGACGGGCACATCACCCTTGCCGCGTGTGATGAATCGGCTCAGCAGATCAGGGTCCTCACGGTGCAGGGCCAGGGCGGGAACCCGCAGGGGGCCTACTGCTTCAAGGCCGTTGCCAAGACCGGTTATCTCACGTTGGAGCTCCCGCACGTCATCGCGTTGGAGACCGCTGATCATCCGATCAGCGCGGATCTGAAGCCGCAGGGGGACCCGTCGGCGCCGGTCAAGACGGTGAGCGTGGCCAAGAACGGCTATCAGAGCGTCGGTGAGGGGACCGCCGGGGGTGCGTCCACTGTTCTGGTGGAACTGCGCGTCACGGGCTGACCGACCGACCTGTCCTTCTTCTCACTGATCGCACATGAAACGGGGAACGTTCATGTCTGGCTTTCGTCCGCGCGTCG
Organism: Streptomyces sp. NPDC002573; assembly: GCF_042889625.1. Lineage (NCBI taxonomy): Bacteria > Bacillati > Actinomycetota > Actinomycetes > Kitasatosporales > Streptomycetaceae > Streptomyces > Streptomyces sp. NPDC002573. The sequence goes on from NZ_JBIARC010000083.1 coordinate 21,902, forward strand.
CGCGGACTTCGGGTCTGATCGCCGCTACGTCGCTGGCTGTCGCCGCCTTGTCGGGCACGCCCGCGGCCGCGGTATCGGGCCCGCAGGCTTTTGACGCGGTGTCCACCGCCACCGCACGGCTCGACATCGGTGGGCACCGCGGCTGCTCGGCCACCCTGGTGGCTCCGCAGTGGCTGCTGACGGCCGCGAGCTGCTTCACCGACACCCCCGGCGCCACCCTCGCCCCCGGCGCGCCGAAGCTGAAGACGACCGCCACGGTGGGCGGCACCGCTCAGCCGGTGGTGAACCTCGCGCCGCGTGCGGACCGGGACGTGGTGATGGCTCAGCTGGCCAAGCCGGTCAGCGGTATCACCCCGATCCCGGTGGCGGGCACGGCGCCCGGTGTGGGGGACGAGGTGCAGGCAGCGGGCTTTGGGCGCACAAAGGACGAGTGGGTGCCCGACCAGGTGCACGCCGCCGCTTTCACCACCCAGAATGTCGGTGCCACCACGGTCGGTCTGGCCGGGAAGTCGGACGGCGCGGCGATCTGCAAGGGCGATACCGGCGGTCCGGTGCTGAGCACCGCCGCCGGTCACGCGGCTGTCGTCGGTGTCAGCAGCCGGTCTTGGCAGGGCGGTTGTCTGGGCACCGATGCGTCCGAGACCCGCACCGGCGCCGTGGCGGCCCGAGTCGACGATCTGGCGGGCTGGGTGCAGCAGGTGGCCTACAGCACGACCTTCGCCAGCGCGCCGTGGAAGGGCGCCGTGCAGATGTCCGCGGGCTATTACACCGGCGGCTCGGCGGGCGGCAGCCGGCACATGGACTTGATCGTGCTGTGGGACGACGGGGAGGTCACCCTCTACCAGGGCGGTGACAGCGACGACGCCGCCCACCCGTTCGCCGCCGAGTACCAGCTGGCGCCACGTAAGAGCATCTGGACGCATGCCGTCTCGATCACCGGTGTCAATGCCACCGGCGGTGGCACCGACGGGCTCGTCGTGCGCTGGAACGACGGCGAGATGACCCAGTACACCACCGTGGACGCCAAGGGGTTCCACGGCGAGAAGCAGCTCGCCCCGCGGAACACTCCCGCCTGGCAGAACGACGCGCGTCTGATGACCGGCGGCCGCTTCACACCGGGCGGCCACCGCGACGACCTGCTGGCCGTCTGGAAGGACGGCCACGTCTCCGTCTTCGCTGATCTGGCGGCCAACGGGCTGAGCAAGCAGACCCAGATCGTCGCCAAGAACACCACCACCTGGCCCTACGCCGAGAACCTCACCGCCGGATCCTTCACCGGCAACGCCACCGACGACCTGCTGGTGCGCTGGGTCGACGGCGAGACCACCCTCTACCCCGGCCTGACCGGCAAGGAACTGCCCGGGGAGATCGGAATCCGCCCGAGGAACTCGGAGTGGAAGGACGCCGCCCTGGTCACCGCCGGCGCGTTCACCGCCAACACGGCCGCGAACGACATCATCGTCCGCTGGAACGACGGGCACGTCAGCCTCTTCACCGGCATCGACGCCAAGGGCCTGCACGACGAAGTCCGCCTCGCACCGGCCAACTGACGTTCCACACACCGTTCGAGGGACGGATCCGCGGAACACCGGCGGGCCGCCCCTCGGGCCCGGCCGCGCACGGGCCTGTGATCAGTGCAGGTACGTGTGCGAGCCGGTGCCACAACCCCCCATAAAACATGAGACGAATCGAGTCCGCAGTGAGACATCCGCGACGCCCGCGGCGCATGGCGGCAGGGGCCCAGCACGCGGTCCGCGCGCTGTGTCTGGGCCTGCTGCCCAGCGCGCTGGTACTGGGCCTGCTGGCACCCTCCCCGGCCAGAGCCGACGCAACCCCACCGACGGAGAGTGGAATCGGTGGTGCGCTTCCGGACACCGACCGCGCCAAGGTGGTGCGGTTGTGGGAGACCGGCGGGCCCGGCGTGCGCGCCGCCGCCGAAGCCGCGCTGGTCGGCAGTGACGACGACGTCAGGAACTTCCTGGCTCAGGCCTCCGACATCCAGTTCCAGGACGAGCGTGTGGCTACCGCTCAGGTCGCCAGTGTCGGCGGGACCTACCTGCAGCAGGCCGCCCGCACCGCCCTGGACAGCAACTCACCCGACCAGCTGCAGGCGTTCTTGAAGGACGGCTGGAAGGCGCCGCTGGAGCAGGACCAGCGCATCCGGGTCGCGCAGATCATCGACGTCAGCGGCCCGCTGGTGAAAAAGGGCTCTCCTGCCGTATGTGTGGGTCATGCTGGGGCGGGTTGGCGTCCAGGGAGCTGGGGGCGGGGGCCGGCGAGGGTGAGCATGACGAGGGCGATGACGGCGTCGGCGGAGTGGAAGCCGAAGCCTCTGCGGATGATCAGACG